>JADFXB010000243.1 GCA_015233935.1 Magnetococcales bacterium
TCCACCTTGCTCTGGATCCAGCCGTTTCGTACCGTACATGCGATGCCATGCCGTACTCATCACTCTGTTTTCAGAACGAGGTGGAAACGTTGGAGAATGCCCTGCCAGAGGTGGTTAAGTTGATCGGCTGCGCCCAACTTCACACGATTACATACGACAAACACGGCTGCCCACAAAAGAAGCCTAAGGAATAGTCCTTGGAGTGGCGGCCAGAGATCCTGGTCGCCATTCCCAAAACTATTTGGTTTGGGATCCTCCCCTGATCCTGTTAACATGAAAGAGGTAGTATCCTGCCTGTCAAGTTTTGCGCGAATTGGTCAAAATTTGGCCTAAGGCGATGTAAGGCTTTTAAAAAATACGGGTGAATCTGGATGAAATCTTTTCCACTGTGGTTTGCCATAACAAACTCTTTATCCTCCTCATGGGGTTGACTTTGCTTTCTACTTTGTCTTTTGGTCGCGTCTTAGCCTGGTCAGGTCTTGGGGATCCTAACCGCTGGGACGGACATGCTGGATGAACAGGTCAGATTCTCCAAAGACAATTACTTGCACAAGAGGCATGGGTACGGGTTTGGCGGGTTCAAGCGTGTGGGTGTGCAATTCGCCCTCACCGCCATGTTCTATAGTTAATCTGTTTATCGCTGTTTCATTATAACGCACAATTAACGATGATGGGACCATGATATCACTTACCGCACTCTGCACTGCCGGAATCCTTGTGTTGTCCTTTGCCTTTGCACCACCCATGGCCTATGCAGAAGCGTCGCAGTGTCGCGTGGGGTTCGATGTTGGGTCTTCCGGCATACGGGCTGGTACTTCTTCATCGGATCAAACCGCCAAAGTGAAAATCGACTATTTGAAAGATGTCTGGGCGGACAATAGGATAGATGAAACGCTCTTGCCCACGGTGGAGGCGCTGCGCACTTTGCCCAAGAGCCTCCATGTCCACACCTGCGGTGGAGTGGCTGGTGGGTACTCAGCCTGGAGGTATGCCTTGGAAAGGGGAGATCCCGCTTACATTGCATCCACCATCAAAGAGATCCATAGGCAAAGCGGCGTTTTCTTCTTCGTTATTCCCCAGGATATAGAGGGATCCTACGGATACCGTGCGGCTCAGCGCCTTCTTGGAGACAGGTTAGCCACCCCATTGGTTATGGATATTGGCGGAGGCAGTATTCAATTCGCTGCCGAGGACAGGGGCTGGGGTACGGCTCTTGGGCAGAGGGCATGGCGCAAGCGCTTTTGTGAAACAATAAAGAATGTCCCTGTTTCTACATGCTCAACCAATCCAGTGGGAGCAAGCGCCCTGGGGCTTTCTCGTGAAAACCTTGCTCTGGAGGCATCATCGGCCAGGACGGCCCTGGGTAAAGAGATTACCGTAACGGCTGTCAGCACTCCTGTTGTCAAGGCTATGCACCCAATCCTGAAATATTTATCTGAACAAAAGATAATCTCAGGCCAGGTGAATGAGAAAGGCTTCGATCGTGTTGCCCTTACCAACGCAATCCAGCTTCTTTCCGAAAGGGACGAAGCTGGAATATTTCAAATTCTGAATAACTGCCAGGATATCGGGATCCGATCCTTGTGCAATTCAGAGTTCGCTTCCAACTTTGTAACTGACATGCTGCTTGTGATGGTATTCATGGAGGCGCTGGAGATCAACCGCATGGAGGTGATAGAGGCTGAAATAACAAACATTACCGGAATACTGGAAGATGAACGGGCCAATCAGTGGAGTGAACGCTACGACTGCTATCTGCAATTACTAGAGAAGCACGGGGTGGAAGCATTCAGAATACAACCAACACAGTGTCAATAGCAGCGCATTGATCTTGATTATACCGCAAGGGAAACGGCGGTGCGTCCGAAGCTTGCAAGAAATAATCACACAGCGAAACCCCCGCCCCATCCCCATCTGCGTTGTAGAATGCGGGGGTGTGAAATGTCCACTGGAACATTCCCGCCCATTGTGAGGCAAGATTGGGGGGCGTTCCACATACGGGTTCGCCCCTTCCTGCGATCTCTGTCTAGAAGAATGGAATGGGGAAGAAAACGGTAGCTGCATCAACCAAAACAAACAACCCGAAAAGCATGAATATTGCCGCTGGAATCAGCAATAACCCAACTCTCACAGTCAGCGCCGTACTTGCTAAAATTATGGAAAGCTGCAAAAGTATCATCGCGTTGCCATAATAAGTACTGCTTGTGGACATTCTGTCACGAGAAACCTCAAGTTCCTTGGCCTTTTCCAACAACTCCTTCTTGCCTTCGCCAGTTTTCGGATCACTTTCATAGGTATCGACAACCTGTTTCAATTTTGCAATACGCTCCTGAATAACCGCCAACTGCTCTGGACCGGCTGGGGGAGAGACTTTCAACTCCATCTCCAGGTCATAGACCTTTAACTGCGTCATTGCTTTGCACACTGTCTTGCCTTGATAAAAACTGTATGTATTGGCAATATTAATGGCAGAAGTGATAGAATCAGACGTTGCATTAGACCAATGTAAAGTACTGATCGCCATGGGTATGGTCAAGATGCCAATCAGTAGCCCAACGATATCCCTGAATTTCTCATTATTGATCATGACTCTTTCTGCTCCATGTTGGGATGTGCGAAGTCGCTAAAACCACCACATATTCTCCGTTATTTTGTCACAACTTACTCTAATAAACCCACTTACGGCTCTTGCGAAACCACTATAAAGTTTACACATTCCCATCAGCCAAGTCCACTAAAAACGGTTCTTCCGGTTCAAAGCTTATCATGGGGTTAAAATTGTCTTGACGATGGGGTCCACTTCAGTTTCTTGTTTTACTTTCCTGAATTGGCCGGAAAGCGATAAATCCCAGGGGGCGTGGGAGACAGAGTCCCACACATGGTCGGGAAGACGAACTGTTTCGTGCTAACGCAATCTGAACGGTACTCAATATCACGCTAAACCAAAACACCACTACAGTGTCAGACCAATCTCCGCAGCAAATGTTTCCAATTGTTCCAAAGCCTCTTCAAACTCAAAGGCCTCTATAAGCTCTTCAATCGACGCAAGTCTGGGTCGGAAACTGGTGCCCAGCAGGTCGCCAATCACAATCAATTGTTGGGCGCTTCTGGAGTGCCCGGCTTGCAACAGGCGCGTCAGTTCCAAAAACGGTTGCCTTAGTAGAGCAGGGTCGCCTTCCCACCGGGGAGAGGCTTCAGATGGCTCTGCAGAACGGTCTGGCTCTTCGGCGCTTAGCGCTTTCAGCCCTTGCAGCAGGGGTATCAGTTCGGACTCCAGTTCTTGCAAGAGACCATCCACCGCTGTCACCTGGCCTGATTGCAACGTGGTTTCCAGGATGCGGGCAGCATTGAACACCGACTCCGCGCCAATGGAGCCAGCCACCCCTTTGAGGGTATGGGCCAAGCGTTGCATATCCGGGTAGGCGCCACTGTGCAACAGTGCGCGCAACCTGGGCAGGCTCTCCTGATAATCCTCATGGAAGTCCACCAGCAATGTTCTGAACAGCTTCCGGTTGTCTCCAACCTGTCGCAGCCCTTTGGCCATATCAATGCCTGGCAAAGTGTTGGGAAGTACCACCTCCGGCGCAGCCATGGGCGCTTGGGGTAAAACGGCACCGCGATTCTTGGCTGGAATCCATTTCACCAGCACCATAAACAGATGGTCTGGATCAATTGGTTTGGTCAGATGGTCGTTCATCCCTGCTTCCAGGCTTTTGGCCCGATCCTCCAACAGGGCGTGGGCGGTCATGGCCACAATGGGCAGGTGATCAAAGCGGGGATCTTTACGCAGGACCATGGTGGCCTCCAAGCCATCCATGATCGGCATTTGAATATCCATCAAGACCAGATCGAACACCGCATCCTGCAGCGCGGCAATGGCCTGTTGACCATCCTGCGCCACGGTGACCACCAGGCCGTTCATCTCCAATAATTCGGCAGCCACTTGCTGATTGATGGGGTTGTCTTCCGCCAGCAACACTTTGGCGCCCAGGATGCCGCGAATGGCGTCCACATCCCGAAGCTTGGTCTGGGGCAGGGCGCGTTGCCGACGACGATCCTTGGCAAACAGGGTGGCAATGGCGTCCAACAACTGGGAGGAGTGGATCGGTTTCTGGAGCACATCGTCAATGCAAGCAGGCTCACCAGTGGCAGAGAGTGGCTCCTCGCCATGGGGAGCAAGCAGGATAATGGCTGGCTGCTGAACGATCAACGTGTTTGCCCGGATGGCTTTTGCGGTTTCCAGACCAGCG
>JADFXB010000244.1 GCA_015233935.1 Magnetococcales bacterium
GCATCACCGTGGATGCCTCCTCCAGCAACTTGCTGGAAATCAGCCTGCTGGCCATTGCCCTCTCCATGCTGGGCAAAATTGGGGGTACAGCCATGGCCGCACGCTGGAGCGGCGAATCCTGGAAGTGCTCCCTGGCCCTGGGGGTATTGCTGCAAACCAAAGGAATGATGGAAGTGGTGGTCTTGTCTGTCCTCAAAGAGGCCGGCATCATCTCCCCCATGATTTTTTCCGCCATGCTCTTCATGGCCTTGATCACCACTGCCGCTACCACCCCCTTACTACGCTGGATTGGTGGTAAAGACGCACCTTGGGATCCTAAGACAACCGCTCACTAAGGACGCCACACTCTGTTAACTTGTTCACCAATTTGGAACCTGTCACCGGTTTGACCAGATAATCGGAACATCCCCCCTGATAAAAGGCTTCAATCACATCTCTTGGGGTGTCCAAAGCCGTAATCATCAGTACCGTGGACTCCTTGGACGGGGGAACCTGTCGATCCTTTTCCAGGGCACGCATGCGTTTGAGAGCCTCCTGTCCATCCATCTCCGGCATCATGATATCCAGACACACCAGGGTGTAGGGTGCCCCCTCATCCATGGCCATCTCAAATATTTCCACGGCCTCCATTCCGTTGACCACCATGTCGCAATGGCCATAGTGTTGTAATATCTGTTGTAGCAACTTCCGATTGTTAAACTCATCATCAACGATCAATATTTTATGCATGGCTCTTCCTTCCATCGCTGTTGGCCAATTCTGCGGCCATTTTTTCCAATAGCTGCCCCATTTGGACCATAATGTTTTCCACCCGGTTCATGTCTTCATTGCGCAAGGCTACCAAAAATCGCAACAGTTCCCCTCGTAGAGCCACGCATCCCAAGGCGGCGGCCTGTTCTTTCCAACTTTGTCCCAAGGCTTCTGCCGCCGATAAAGGGCCGGTTACCAGAAGATTGCGGAGATGTTGCATAGTTTTGGGGCACCCTTCCAAAAATTTTTGTCGCTGTTGCCAACGCCCTTCATCCTCCTCACCATCTTTGAATAAAGGAACCGGGGGACGAGGCGGTGTGTGACGATCATCACATTTTATCAGACGCAAGAGGGCATCCTTAAGTTGGTATAATTTATAAGGTTTAGCCAGAAAGTCGTCCATACCCGCAGCAAAGCAGTCTTCCCGCATCTCCCGATGGGCATGGGCCGTAATCCCCACAATGGGGATACCCTTGCAAACCCCAGCTACCTCACCAGCACGAATGGCTCGGGTAACTTGCAGACCATCCATATCTGGCATCTGCACATCCAGCAAGAGGATATCCACCTGCCCTTCTCGCAATCGTTGCATCACCTCCTCACCGGAGGTGGCACAAACCACATGATGGCCCTCTTTATGTAAATAATCACCTGCTAATTGTAAATTATGGGCATTGTCATCGGCCAATAAAATGTGCAATTCAGGCCCATGGGCAATAGGAGGGAGGGTTTTTTCTTCCAAGGGAGATTCCCCAGGAGCAAAAAGCTGGTTGAGATTGTCCATGAGATCATCCAACACCACAGGTTTAAAAAGCGTGGCGTGAAAGGTCAAATCCTTGCATTGGGGCAACTCTTCCTGACGCATACTGGCAGGCAACAGCAAGACAATTTTCATGCCAGGCTGTCGTTGATTCAAATGGGATTTATCCACCTTAACCATATCGGGAAGCCAGCAATCCAAAATCAACAAATCCACATGAGGACCATCGGGCTGGCATAAATGGTACATGGTCTGGCGGGTGGTAGCCATACCCTCCACCTCTGCGCCACACATGGATAGTACCCGCACCAGATTGCCACGACTAAGGGGGTTGGCATCCGCCACCACTACTTTAAGGGGAGGAAACTTCATCTTTTCGGTAAAAATGACCTGGGATTTATCCCCCTGGCCAACCGTCAGTTCCACCGTAAAATAAAAAGTGCTGCCCCGCCCCATTTCACTTTCTACACACATGCGCCCACCCATGAGTTCCACCAGTTGACGAGCAATGGCCAACCCCAACCCCGTACCACCAAATTTGCGGGTAGTGGCCCCATCCGCCTGGCGAAACTCTTCAAAAATGGTCTCCAGTTTATCCGCCGGAATACCCACACCCGTATCCTGGATAGAAAAGGCCACCATGACCTGGTCATCGGATTCCTTGTCGGGTTGACCTTCGGCAAATCCCACGCGCACCACCACCTGACCCTGCTGGGTAAACTTGATGGCATTGGCCACCAGATTGACCAAAATTTGCCGCAAACGCACCGAATCCCCCTCCACCACTCTGGGGAGATCCAGGGCCACATCATAGATCAACTCTAAATTTTTACGGTGGGCCTGGACAGCCAGGGTTTCGCAGGCTTGTTCAATCACTTGGCGAAGGATAAATTCACTCTTTTCCAACTCCATGCGTCCGGCTTCTATTTTGGAAAAATCCAGGATGCTGTTGAGAATAAAGAGCAGGGATTCGGAAGATTGCAGGACGATGTCCAGGTATTGGCGTTGCTCCCGATTAAGATCGGTATGCAAGGCCAGATCGGTCATACCAATGATGGAGTTCATGGGGCTGCGTATTTCATGGCTCATATTGGCAAGAAAACGACTTTTCGCCCGGTTGGCTTCCTCTGCCTGTCGTTTGGCCAACACGAGGGCCTCCTCCATGCGCTTGCGTTCGATCATACCCGCCAGGGTATTGGCCATGGCGGTGAGAAATTCTTCCTCCTCATTGGCTCCGTCATGTCCTGGTGCCAGGTAGAGGCAAATAACCCCCAGAATGACTTCATGACCAATGATGGGAATGATATGGTGACCATGGGGTTCCATATGAGCATAATGAATGGTGTGATGTTCATCCACATGGCGGGTGAAAAGGGGTTTGCCAGTTTGGGCGACCTGCCCGCACAGGCAATTTCCCAAAGAAACCTGTTGGCAACTGTTAAGATGATGATCTGGCAATCCAATGGCAGCCAGTAATTTAAGGTGGTTTTCTTCCCGCAGAAAAATGGCCCCTTGCTGTTTGGTTGTGATCCAACTGCCAAAAAGGATCAACTTTAAGGCTTCTTCCAGTTGCTCCCGGAGGGAGGTGGGTTGCAGGGAGATGGAGAGCAAAGTGCTGATGGCCGAACGGGATTGCAAGGTGCGCTGTTCTCTCTCCAGCAATTGTTGACGAATGGTGACATCCCGCAAAACGGCGGTATAAAAACGCCCGCCTGCTATGGTCCCACTGCTCATGGAGGCTTCCAGGGGGATATGGCGACCATCCCTGGTAAAACCCGTCAAAGAGAAGGTTTTACCCGCGTGACGACTGTGTCCGGTGGCCGCCAGTTGATGCATGGCCAGGCGATGGGCGGCACGAAACTCTTCCGGGATAATGACCTCCACCTTTTGACCATGCATCTCTCTGGCGGTATAGCCAAAAATCAGTTCTGCCCCCTGGTTCCAAAAAAGCACCGTCCCCTGTTGATCAATGGATATGACCGCTTCTTGCATGGCGGCAAAGACGGCGTGGTAGCTTTTTTCCACATCCCTGATTTTATCTACGTGATCTTTGAGTTGATCCTTTTCCCTCAGTAGTTGCTGATAGCTCGCCAAGTCGGGAAGTTGAATCAGGGTATGCCGCCAGAGGATAAAAAGCAGCAACCAAGCCAGCAGAGAGGGGATGACAATGAGTTTGGCCGCGAGGGACAAAGGATAGGAGTAAGCCAGGAAGATACCAACCCAAGAGAGCAGCAGACCCACCGCCATTATCCAACGGCTACGTGGGGTCATGGGGTGGCGGGAGAGGCGTTGGTCTCGCGTCAGAAGCAGGAACAGCAGGAAGATTCCACTTTGTAATCCATGCCAGCCGATCATCTCCATGGTGGAGTCCCCTTGAATTGGATATCGGTTGGAACCAGTGCCTGCCAGGGCGGACCTGTGGGTAATTTCGGTTTCAGGTATGAATGTTCGAGATATGATTATGGACCGATTGTGAAGAGGAGCCTATCTTTTTTTCTTATATTTTAATATTGCAGTATAGCCAATTGATTTTACAATGGAAAATAAATAAAAAACACAATTTCAAATGTAATTTTTAAAAAAAATGTAAAATTGAATTTATACAAGTAAATATTTTTATCTATCTTATTGTAATTTAAGTATAATTCATGCGAGTCCTGAAAAATAGTTTGGCATAAACCAATTTTGTTCATTTTCCAATTTCATGAAACATTGTGGAGCGATTCAG
>JADFXB010000245.1 GCA_015233935.1 Magnetococcales bacterium
TGGGTAAAATAATGGTGAATTCATCCCCACCCAGACGGGCCACCGTATCGGTATTGCGTACCACGGTGAGCAGTCGTTTGGCCACCTCTTTCAACAAGGCATCCCCCACCGTATGACCCATGGAGTCGTTGATCTGCTTGAAATGGTCCACATCCAGAATCACCACCACCACTTCCCCATTGTTGCGGTGGGCATGGGCCAGGGATTGGGAGAGACGATCCAGAAAGAGGGCACGATTGGGCAAGCCGGTGAGGGGATCATACTGGGCCTGCTGCCGAATTTTTTCCTCCAAACGCGCCTTTTCCATGAGAGAGACAGCCGTCATGGTCAGGGTGCGCAAAAATTCCTCTTGCTGGGTGGTGAAGGCATGTCCTGCCGTGACATACAAGGTGAGCAGGCCAAAAATAGTCCCCTCTTTGTGCAGGGGTTGGCAATAGATGCCGTATTGGCGGGAGAGATCCCCACCTGCGGATTGCAAATCTTCCACACGCGCCAGATAGAGGCTCTCTTTTTTTTGCCAAGCGCGACCACACAGGCAGTGGCCGCTTTTGATGGCACTGCATCGATGGACCATCTCCGCTTCAAACCCCCGCTGGGCGACCAGCAGCAGGGTGTCGTTTTCTTCGGCCAGCAGATAAAATCCCCCCTTGCGGATAAAATCAAACTGGCTGGTGGTAAATAAAATATCCAGTAAAGTATCTAATTGCTGATGAACCGGCATGGTTTGTAAAGCGGTTTCCAGCAAACGATGGATGATGGCCCGATTGCTGCTTTCTTGTTGGGCGGCCTCTCTGGCCAACTGCCAACCTTGCCACCAGCCCAGCAAAATGGCCACCAGCAGCAGGCCCAGCAGGGCTTCCTGCCCCCATCCAGCCGTGGCCGCGCCCCCCAACAGGAAGAGCACCACCCACAGCCCGGCTTGCTGCCAACCTTTCATCATGACTATAATTCTTGTTATATATTGAACCATCAATTATCCCTTGTCGCCCAGCCAAATGATTTCAAATCAGGGTATACCGTGTGGCCACAAGATGCAACCACCCAGTGGGGTGGTTAAGCATGAATTGGATGACACATGAGGAACAGTTTGTTATTCTTGCCCCATGACCAACTTGCCACAACCCCACGACCGGCTATTCAAGGCGTTGCTGTCCCATCCTGAGACGGCGGGTGCCCTGCTGCGTGAATATTTGCCTGCACCAATTGTGGCTTTGCTGACTCCCGACAACCCGGAGCTGGTGAGTGAAACCTTTGTCAGTCAGGAACTGCGGCCTGTTTATTCTGACCGGGTGTTTCGCAGCAAGACGGTGACGGGCAAGGAGGTGTTTTTTTATACCCTGATGGAGCACAAGAGCTACCTGGACCAGCAGGTGGCCTTGCAATTGGGACGGGGGATCATGGGCATCAAAGAGATGGTGGCCAAACAAGATCCGGATTGGACCGTGCTGCCAGCGGTGCTTCCCTTTGTCCTCTTTCATGGTGCCCAAGAGTGGACCATTCCTACGGAATTTTTGGGGGTTGTGGATGCCGACCCGGCCTTTCACCCCTACCTGATGAACTTTTCCTACATCCTGGCCGACCTTGGCCCCATTCCCGACAGTCGCCTGGCACGAGATGCCCGGTTACGTGCAGGATTGTTGGCTTTGAAGTATGGAACCCGCGATGCCAAGTCGCAAATGGCCGCCCTGGAAAACATCATTGCCGCCTTGCTGGAAGCCCCGGAACTTATCATCCCCGTCGTTATCTATATGTTGACAACTTTTCCCAGTGTGGACCAAAATAAGGTACATGAGATCGTCCTTCAGGTCTGCCCGCAGGAGGAAACCAAAATGCTATCCATCTTCGCTCGTGAGATCATCGACCAAAACAAACAGGCATGGTTGCAGAAAGGTGAGCAAAATGGCTGGATGGAAGCTATCCTGGAGCTTCTGGGCGAGCGTTTTGGGGTGGTTCCGGAATGGGCACGGCTCCGAGTGGCGGAAGCGGATTTAGAAACCCTGAAAAGATGGAGCAAAAAAATTTTCGGGGCAGAAACCATCGAGCATGTTTTTCAGTAGGTTGGCCGCTCGTTAAACCTGGGTGTTTTTGTACCAGTCCAGCAACCCCAATTGCCCCAGCTTGCGGAATTGATCGAAGGCTTCTTCTAATAGTTTCTGGCTCTTTTGAATGCGTGCTTTCAGGAGCATCAATTCCCCCCGTCGTCGTTCATAGCCCATGTCATTAATCAATTGTTCCGCCTTTTGGTAATCCTCTTTGGCCTCCCGCCCTTCATCCAAGGCAATCTGCCCGGCCAAGAGAAGACCATCCGCCAAATACAACCGCATCTCTCCCCGCTCTGCAATTTCTTGGGCCTCGTTAAGCTGCTTTTTGGCCTGAACCAAATCACCATGGCGGTGTAGAACTTGGGCGTGGGAGAGGAGGATCATAGGGAGATAATTATTTGTTCCAGCCAATCGAATATTCATCACGGCTAATCTCAAATCTGAAAGTGCCTCCCGTACATCATCCAAGCTAGCCATTACAATGCCTGTGATTAGTTGGCAAAAAGCTGTTTTTTGACGGTTATCATAAAGGCTTACTTTGTGATATATTTCATTATCTAATATTTCCGTTCGCTCTTTTATCGTACCTGCCTGCTCTATTAAAAATATATCATTTATAAAGCCCTGTATTGAATAATATTCTCCCACATTATTACAGAGACTTTCCAAATTTTTTGCTTGTTGAAAAGCACTTTTTGCATCTTCAATACGACCCTGCATATGAGCTACACGTCCGAGAGAGGCATGGCTGTCTTTTTCCTCAATAAGCCTGTTATCTACCTTTAACGCAAAACCAACCCCTTGTCTAGCAGCCTCCCAAGCCTCTGATAATCGACCCAATAATAGAAAAATATTTGTCAGGTTTTGAGCACTTCTGGAGGCATTTGCCCAGTCACTTGCCTTCTCATCCATTCGCATACTAACCTTTTGTGGCTCAATCGCCTCATTTAAACGCCCTATAGACATGAGAAGGAAAGAGGCAGTTGCAACCAGTACACTGCGTGCAGTGACCGGAAGGCGAGCTACTGGATAACGTTCGAACCCGTCGGGGAAAAAGCTACCGATAGCAGATAAGTCGGAGGAATACGCACCAAGTACTCGTGTACTATAGTAACGATTACGCTGTTGAATTCGATCTTGATAAAGTAAATAGCACTCATGATATTTCTCGGCAAGACAGCCATGGCGGACAGCACGGTAGAGGGGTTCCAGCTCTTCCAGGGTGTAGGGCTGTTTCGTCTTAGGAATCTTCTGGTAGTAACGAAAAAGAAGGACGTGTGCTTGGCGAAATGCAGCTGGTGCTCCTCTTTGCAGGGCTTCGCCAAACCACTCCCGCACCAAGGGGTGGGCGTCCAGGTCGAGGCCGGTGTTGAGCAGACCCCATTGCCGCAAACGGGCCAGGGACTCTTCCACCTCCATGGGAGTGGCCTTGCTATACAGGGTGGTGAGGCCGTGAATGGGAACAGCATTTTTCAAAGCGGCCATGACAGCGGGTTCTGCCGGTCGGTCGAAAAGTCCCAGCATACGCACCATCTCCCGGTCCAACTCCTCCCCCTCCTTTTTCAAAGCCAAGTCATAAGCCTTCATGACCGACATGGCATGGCGGCCTGCCTTGGTCTTGTCGGCAATGAGCGGAATTTCCAACGCCCTTTCCACTCGCCCGTAGTGAAATGTATGCAAATATTCACCAACCAATACCAAAGCCAAGGCGTGGTAGTCATAATGTGCAGCGGTTTGTTCCAAATCCAGATACCTGCCATTGACCCCACGGGAGCGAAGCAGTTCCACACTGGCCATCGGTGAGAGGTGGTTCAGGTCAAATTGTTGGATTAAGCGACCAGCCTTCGCCCGCAAACCATTATCCGCCAGATGAACCCGGCTGGAAACCAAGCAGCGACACTGTCCCGGTTCCCTGGCCAATTCCACCAGTAATCCTGCCAACCCTTGATCCTTAAACATACCCCCCAGCTTACCCTGGGGACCATGCTGCAATGGTTCCACCCCGTCCAATACCAACACCGTAGCCTTTTCCCCCAAAATTTGCGCCAGCAATTGACCCTTCTCATAATCGCCAAGAGGAATGTCATTAACTCCCAAATCCTGCAAAACCTGCTGCAAAAAACCAGCCGCAGAGGTAATCTGCTCCTTTGAGCCCTGACTATAAAATGAGTGACCAATAAACCG
>JADFXB010000246.1 GCA_015233935.1 Magnetococcales bacterium
GCAAGAAAATTTTCGGTGCGGAAAAGATCGAACAGATCTTCCAGTAGCCAGCCCAGGCATCCCACCAAAATGGAAAGAACGCAGATTCGGGGGGCCACAGATTCGGGGGGCAGGTCTTGCATTACGACACATGAAGGAAATTGCCGACTTCTTTAATGCCCATTACGCTACGGTCAACCAAACAGTAAAATGTCTCGAAAGAGAAATTTTGCAATGCAAGTCCTGCCCCATTCCTGCATGTTCCCCTATTCCTGTATGGGATTGTGGAAGTGGCAATTAGGCATGGCCCGTCCAATCAAGGCAGCATAAAAACACGATATCCTCCCAACATCAGGTAGAATTATGCACAGCGATACAAATCTATTCGGTCAGCCTCTTGACTTTTTGGTTTCAGATTGGAAACCGGCATCACAGCCTGTTCATAAAACGTTGGTGGGACACTTTTGCAGACTTGAGCCGCTCGGAACAGAACTTCACGCGGCAGATCTGTACGCTGCCAATGCATTGGATACGGAGGGTAAAAATTGGACCTATCTTCCCTATGGTCCCTTCGAGTCGTTGTCATCCTATTGTCGTTGGATAGATCAATTCTGCACGACGACTGACCCGCTATTTTTTGCCATTATTGATCACGGAACGGGTAAGGCAGTGGGGGTTGCTAGCTACTTGCGTATCGATCCTGCCAATGGTTCGGTCGAAGTCGGGCATCTTAATTTCTCGCCTCTTATGCAGCGCACGCCTATTGCAACCGAGGCTATGTATCTTATGATGAAAGAAGCTTTTGCCCTCGGCTTTAGGCGATATGAATGGAAATGCAATGCCTTGAACATGCCTTCACGTTCTGCCGCCCAACGCCTTGGCCTATCATTTGAGGGCATCTTTCGCCAAGCAGCTGTCCACAAGGGGCGCAACCGTGACACCGCTTGGTATGCGACAATAGATAAAGAATGGTCTATCCTGAATGAGGCATTTGATACCTGGCTTTCTCCCACAAACTTTGATGAGAACGGAAGGCAACGTATTGCCTTGTCGAAACTGACTAAGCCAGTTCTTGTGCAACTAGGTTAACATATGAAATCTAGTGACACCATGCGCAATTTCCTTATGGCCCTAAATGAAATGTGTATGGTGTCATCAGATTCAATTTTGTAAATGAAGCAGGCATGGAGTCACCAGATTCCATTTTCCAAGACCTGACCTCATACCTTCCCCTTTCACAATACAAGACCGGACCTCATTTCTTCAAAATTCCTCTTGCAACGGGGAAGCGATCCATATATTGTTACTATTTTCATTATATACCATTCCATGCTATTCCATTACATTACTAAATCTGGGAATGTCTTATAGAACTTTTGCCCGTATACTGGTAAGGAAGGTTAGCTGGCAGGCACCAATGAAATATATAGTCCGTTGTCCCTACTTGCTCGGAGGTGGAGCGAGCAATCTCGTATGAGCTATAAAAGTAGGCCCTATATACTCTTTAAATAAAGGAGGAAAAAATGCTGGGTAATAAAATTTTGGAAATTGCCCTCCAACATGTTGGGGAACAATACATCCTTGGTAGTCAAGCCCCAAAGAATGATCCAAATTGGAAAGGTCCATGGGATTGTGCCGAATTTGCCTCTTGGTGTGCTTATCAGGCGTATGGCATTCTCTTTGGCGTCATGCCAAAAGGAAATCCCTCTATAGCAGATGCATATACCGGCTATTGGGACGAGGATGCCAAAAGCAACCCAAGCTTAATTATCACTCCTCTTGAAGCATCCACAACAGCCGGGGCATTTTTATTGAGAAAACCGGTAAAACATGGCGACGTGAAAATTCCAGGTCATATCGTTATATCTAATGGGCATGGTGGCACTATTGAAGCAATGGATAGGAGTCATGGTGTCGTTACTTCCAAACTGGCAGGTCGTCGTTGGGATATGGGTATTCTGTTGCCTGGAGTGACGTACCAAGGGGGGGAAGGCACTCTCCAACCCGATTTTGAACCAAATATTGTTCTGCGCTATACCGAGCCTATGATAAGTAATCCTTTGGTTACAAGGGTGCAAACCGCACTCCAGGCGGCAGGCTACGATCCGAAAGGCATTGATGGTCTTTTCGGTCCCGATACTGCCGTGGCTGTGGGGAAATTCCAGGAAGCTCATGGCATTGTGGTTGATGGAGAGGTTGGCGGTATTACAGCACAATTGTTGGGCATTTCCCTTGAGTAAAGCGTAAAAATAGGTGGTTGGTGTTTTAGGAATCACGGGACATCTACGCATTTCCTCAATGGCCATAAACCGGAACCGTATTTTGTCCCAAGACTTTTCAATGTACAAGAACCGTAGGCTGTCCCCAGACTTTTCAGAGTGGCATTCATGATGATCGGGCGAGCACATTGCGTCGCAAAAACTGGCGATGAGCAATTGTTCGGTGCGTCACCGGTTCAGATACCGGTGACGCACAGATCAATGGCGAGGTGACAGTGTGACGATGGCAGACTCGAATGAATAACGCTTTGCGGGATTGACGACAGTCCCACTCCCCAGTATGAAGCGGAGTAGGGGGCATGAAAGAGAAATGTCCCGAAGCAAGACCTGATCCCATTGACGGCACCCCTGGTCGCTCAGGCAAGATCGAACAGCAGGATCTCCCCAAGGCTAAAACCGGTAGCCCGCATCTCCTGGGTGTTGCTCGCCAAGGACTTGCTATTTGCTGCAATGTCTGACCTATCAGACAAGGCAATAGGCTTGGTGGAGATATAAATTTAGATTATTAAATCCTGCCATAGTGCTTGGATTTGAGAGAACGATGGTTTAGACCGGCTCTTTTAGAACTAGACTGGAATAGTGGGGCATAACGGCATATATCTCCCCAAGTTTTACAGATTTTCTAACGCAATTACCTGTTTACTTTAGACAGCAGCATAGATTGGGACTGTGTGAGCGACCCTCCATAGTCGCTCTGATCGGATTAAAAGTCCCCCCTTGGCTCTGCCTGGGGGGGGTAACTTTTCTAAATTTAACCTTTCATAATCATCCTTGATGGGAAAAAGATCCCCTGTGAGCCTCACGCCAGGCTCCATTTTGCATGAAAAAACGCACCAAGTTCCTCATATTACCAGCATCACAACCCAATGAAGTGGTTGCAAGTGCCCTGGCTCCTCACCTACCGGGAACGCTGGTGAACGACCTGGGAGTGTAGCTCAGACTATCCAGTTCGTTTTTTTCAGTATAATGGATCCAGCCCCTGGCAAAGGATGCGACGAATCCTCCTGTCAAGACCAGATGGCTACCCAATAGGGCGGCTTCAATCTGTTGGGCGGTCACCTGCCATAGGTTATAGGTGACCCGAATTTTGCCATGGGCCACATCGATAGAATAGTTCAAAACTCCTGGCATTTCTTGCAACTTGAGAGAAAGGCGGGTGCACGCCTCCAAATCGTGCAAATCCTGAACTGGCCATGAGTGGGTCACCAGATAGGGGACATGGGTATGGGCAACCATGGCAGGATCCTCTGTTGTAGTCAATCCTGCTGCTTAGACATGCATTCTGGGTAAATTGCACCAAAAATACTGGTAAATATTTTTCTCTGGATATTTTTTCAGCTGAGCAAATCTAAGTGGCATCATGTCGGTTTTGCCTAAACAATTGGAGGCTGCCCCTCCTGACCGTGATCTAACATTAAATTAAATATCTCATACTAGTCTTCTTACTGAAAAATATTTGCAGGTCATGGCAGACTCCTGGCCTCCCTGCTGACCAACCTTACATGGATTTTCCTCCCTTCCTCCAACTTTGGAGAACAACCATGAAAAACAAAATACGCATCATGGTTATGGCCGCTCTTCTGGGTGGAACGGCATTGTTGGCCTCGCCGACCGCCGAAGCCTGGGGCTGGTTCGGTCCTGGATGGAACTATCCTGCCTATGGCTATTATCCTGCCTATGGCTATTATCCTGCCTATGGCTATCCTGCCTATGGCTATTATCCTGCCTGGGGATACCCAGGATACTGGGGTGGCGGCTTGGGTGGTGGCATTGGGTTTGGATTCGGATTTGGCATGGGTGGGGGCGGATGGGGTGGACCGGGATGGTGGTGGTAATGGACAATCCGGACGAGCCTTTCTTAATAAAAGCAGACAATGCCACAGTTTGACATTTCCAGGAAAATTCCCTGGTATGACAACCTTGCAGCATCCTAAGAGGATAGGA
>JADFXB010000247.1 GCA_015233935.1 Magnetococcales bacterium
GATAAACTTATCCTTGCCAATTCCCGCACCATCCTTCTCACCAAGCTGAGGGTGGGTGCCAGGAAGATTAAAACGCATGGTGTCCCCATCGTAATTGCTCAAAAAAAAACACCTCTTCCAAATCGCCATAGGACCGTCCTCCATCACCGGCTCTCGCCACCAGCGATGGAATAAAAACATGCATTCCCAGCATGATAAGTGCTATGACACGCATTAGTGACCGGCCTTGCAGTTGCAAATGGCAAGAAATACTTCCTCTATCCTAAGCATTCCTTAGTATCTTTGCAACGTCTTTACTAAGAAAATCTTAGCCAATATCACCTAAAAGGACATGGGCTGGAATGGCCAAGACACCGATACCGAAACGACTGAAGGATGCCAGAGAGAAGGCGGAGCTTTCCCAAACAGAATTGGGAATCGCTGCCGGCATGGATCCGTCCGTAGCAAGTGCCAGAATGAATCAATATGAACGGGACAAACATGTGCCCGATTACCAGACTTTAAAGCGGATTGCCGGTGTTCTGGGCTACCCTGTTCTTTACTTCTACGCCGAAGACGATACCCTCGCAGCAGTTCAGCTCCATCTGGATAAATTGGATGCCACCGCCAGGGAGAAATTATTGGAAGAACTGGACAGGCGATTACTCCCGGCAGAGTGACTGCATCACCTCCTCAATCTTTTCCAATTCATCGGCAATGACCTGCATCACCACGAACAGGGAGGCTGGAGTGGGTTCGTCCTCGCCCGGTTTTCGTTCCTGGATTTTTCCGCAGTCGGCCACCATCTGCGCCACGGCCAGGGCTTTGGACAGGCAGAGGTTGATGGTGTCAACCTGTTGCAGGGTCAGGGAAAAGGGTCGGTTCATGGCGGTGCTCCTCGGACAGGTGTGAAAAACACCGCTACCATAGATCGACTGAATGGACCAATCAAGGATATTAATGATAGAAGTTGTTCATAGGGGCAGACCCCATTTTTCCTTTTGTTCGCTCCAAACCATGGGAAACGGCTTGCGCAACTCCCGCCATGTCATCCTGTCCGGTTGTTTGCCATCCAAGATCATCTCCACAATAGCGGGTGCAAGCAGTGTCAGATTCAACACCCTGGACACATAGGATTCATTCAGTTTTTCTTGCTCGGCCAGTGCGCGGATGGAGGCAACCTTACCACTCTCCAACAGCTTCAGCCAACGATGCGCCCTGGCCACCAGCTTGGCCAGTGTTTCTTCTCTGGGAGGAGGTGGTTCTATGCCGTCTGGGGCAATGATCAGTTTGCGACCACCCCGCCGCCGCAACTGCATGGGGATGGTGACAATGATTTCCTTGCCATCCCTGCTCAATTCCGCCTTCATGCTGCGTCCTCCTTCTGATTCCAAAGATCATTCAGTTCACGAGCCAGGGTGCCCAGTCCCTCGGCTCGCAGATGCACCTTCACGTCGCCACCGGCTATCACCACCTGGGAGATGAGCATCATCAACAGAGGAACCTGCATGACACCAGCACGCATCCTACTCATTCATGGTCTGGGAGAATCCGCGCTCTGTTTCCTGGGACTGAAAGATGCCTTGTCACTTCGGGGGTGGGAGGTTTTCGTCCCGGAACTCCCCGGTTATGGTCAACGCCGCAACCATCCGCCCGGCTCGTTCGATACGCTGGTCACGGAATTGGCCAGTTATCTGACCGCACCCACGGTGGTGCTCGGTCACTCCATGGGAGGCGTCCTCGGCACCATACTATGTGTCCGACACCAAAAACATGTGCTGGCCTTTCTCAATGTCGAAGGCAATCTGTCGCTGGATGATTGTTCCTTCAGCTCAATTGCCGAAAGGCAAACAGAAATTGAATTCTTGAAACAAGGTTGCCTCCTAACCATTCCTTGACTATTGCGTGGTTGATGTACCCAATGGCTCCGATATTATGAAATGTCTTTTCCGCTCCCCAGCATTGGGCAAACAATCGTGCCCGTTCGAGATCGCAATAGGGATCATTTTCGCTTGCCATGACATGAATACGCCATGGGGGTTGTAACGGCCCCAGAGGCATGGGTTTGAACGAATCCGGAATTTTGTACAACCCTTCCTGATGTTGTTTTTCAACATCAGCCGGGGCAGCGAGAAATGCCCCAACCACCTTGCCGCTTCGATATTCTTCATGCAATTCATGCCAAAATGCGCTGCCAGTACACAGCCAAGACTGTGACCTACAAGGATCACCCGCCCTTGGGCATGGTCCATTTCCCAAGCCAACCTTTCTGTCCATTGCTTCAAGGTGGGTGTCAACCTGTCATTTTGCACGACACGTTTGCTTGCCAATTTCCTTCCATTCCAGTTGGGTTCTTTGGAAAAATCAGCTTCCCAAAGAGTCTGCCAGTGACCAGTACCAGAATTATCCATTCCAGGGAGAAACAATAATGTCAACATGCCGCGACTCCACAGTCGATGAATTGATATACTTCCTGGAATCCTCGCGAAGTAGCCTTTACAACTGGAGTGTCAAAGCCTTTCAATAGTAGCCTGTCAAGAGGCGTCTGAACGTTGCGCGCAATATAATTTTTTGTTGATATTACGGAATTGTCAGGTACCCTGATCGCACGAATCACCCGGATCAAGCCTATTGTACCCTATGATGTGGTGGAAGGAGACGCAAAGTGAGTGCCATTAAGTTATCCAACCTTGCCGCTTTGCTGACACCCGATGCCCTGCGCCGCCTTGCAGGAACCCAATCTTTTACCCGAGGACATGCCTATTTTACCAGAGGGCAGGTGCGCTCCCTACTCGAAGAGGGAGAGACTATTATTGCCAGGGTTTACGGAACCCGGGAATACCGGGTACGGTTGGAGGTGGAGGATGGTGCTCTAAAGTATGTCTGCACCTGTCCGGTGGGGGACGATGGCGACTTCTGCAAACATTGCGTGGCGGTGGGGTTGGCGTGGTTGGCCAACCAGCAAGGGGAAGCCAAGCTGCCATCCGCAAAAAAGGGCAAACCCACCGTGACCATGCAGGACGTGCGCACCTTTCTTGGCGAACTGGACAAGTCTGAACTGGTGGAAATGGTGATGACACAGGCCAAGGAGGATGATCGCCTGCGCCAGGGGTTACTGCTGCGTGCCGCCAAGGTCCATAAAAAGGGGTTGGATCTGGATGTCTGGCGACAGGCCATCGACAGTGCTGTGGATGCCGACGATGCGGTAGATTACCGAGGAGTTTCCGACTATGCACAAAGGATCGACGAAGTAATCGATTCCATTACTGAGTTGCTGAAGGATGGACACGCCCAAGGGGTAATCGATCTGGCGGAATACGCGCTCGTAGCTGTGGAGGAAGCCATTGAGCATGTGGATGATTCCGATGGCGAGATGGGAAGCCTGCTGAACCGCCTCCAGGAGATTCATTTGCGAGCCTGCAAGCAAGCGAAACCCAACCCGGAAAAATTGGCGGAACGTCTGTTTTCCTGGGAATTGCGTAGTGATTACGACGTGTTCCACGAAGCTGCAACCACCTATGCCGAGGTGTTGGGAGATGTGGGACTTACTGCATACCGCCATTTGGTAAAAGCAGAATGGGCCAAGGTTCCTGCTTTGAAACCCGGCGCAGACAGGCAAGACCGCTATAGCGGCCATCGCTCTCGGATTACCCATATGATGGAAGTCTTCGCCAGACAAAGCGGTGATGTGGAGCAGGTGCTGGCTGTTCAGCAGCGCGATCTCTCCTTGCCCTATCGGTTTCTCCAGGTCGCCGAGACCTGCAAGCAGGCAGGGCAAAACGACAAGGCTCTGGAGTGGGCTGAACAGGGATGGAAGAGTTTCCCTGGCGAACGGCATGATAGCAGGTTGCGGGAGTTTTTGGCCGATGCCTACCATGATCGGCACCGACACGGGGAGGCAATGAATCTGGTGTGGGACGATTTTGCCCTGTCGCCCGGTATCAAAGGTTACCAAAACCTGAAAAAACATGCAGATCGAGCCGGTCAGTGGGAATTTTGGCGGGAGAAAAGCATCGCCCTCGTTCGGGAACGCATGACCTCTGCTGGCAAAAATAAGCAAAACGGTACATGGTCTTTCCAGAAGTTTGCCGACCGCTCGTTGTTGGTGGAAATTTTTCTCTGGGAAAAAGATGTGGAACAGGCATGGCGGGAAGCCAAGGAAGGTGGTTGCTCACAGCCCCTTTGGTTGAATCTGGCGACCCAACG
>JADFXB010000248.1 GCA_015233935.1 Magnetococcales bacterium
CTCCAGGGTGATGGCAGTGCGCAACCATGTCACCCTGTTGGAAAGGAGCGTCCTGGCTACCTTGGCAGAGCTGGGTCTGGCGGGTGAAACTCATGCGCATGCCCCTGGGGTGTGGGTGGGTCAGGCGAAAATTGCCGCCTTGGGGGTGCGCATTCGCCAGGGGGTGGCCTATCATGGGGTAGCGATTAATCGCTGCCCGGATATGGACTATTTTCAGGGGATCATCCCCTGCGGTATCCAGGATAGCCAGGTAACTTCCCTGGCAGAATTGGGCGTGTCCATCAGTCGGACCGCCCTGGAAGAACTCTATGTTCAACATTTCAGTCGCCTGTTCGGTCCGGTGGAACCATGAAACCCCGTCAAACCCCGTTTTTGACCACAGATATCATCATTGAACTGGTGGACCGGCCCAGCCGCCCCATTCTCCTCATCCAACGGGCCAATCCCCCTTATGGCTGGGCGATTCCCGGTGGCTTTGTGGATCCAGGGGAGCGGGTGGAAACCGCTGCCAGGCGGGAGGCCCTGGAGGAGACCAGTCTGGAAGTCAAACTGGTGGCCCTGCTGGGGGTTTACTCGGATCCCAAGCGGGATCCCCGCATGCACACGGTAAGTTGTGTCTACGTGGCCGAGGCCCACGGCACCCCACAAGCCGCCGACGATGCCAAGGCGGTGCAAGTGGTGGAAGTGGATCAACTCCCCTCCCCGTTGGCCTTCGATCATGATTTAATTTTGCAAGATTATCTGCATTTTCGCCAATCCGCCCAACCGGCCCCTTTGCGGGAGGCATAAGATGAAACAAACCTGGACTTTACTGGCCTGCTCCCTTGCCCTCTCGGCCTCCCTCACCCAGGCGGCCCTTCCCCTGGCGGTAGATGGCCAACCCCTGCCCAGCCTGGCCCCCATGGTGGAACGGGTGACCCCTGCGGTGGTCAATATTTCCACCTCCACCGTCATTCAGGTGGCGGAACACCCCCTGTTCAGCGACCCCTTCTTTCGCAAATTTTTCGACCTGCCCACCCGGCAAAGCAAACCCAGAGAGAAAAAGGAAAAAAGCCTAGGCTCCGGGGTGGTGGTGGATGCCAAAAACGGCTATCTGGTGACCAACCATCATGTGATCAAAAATGCCGACCGCATCACCGTCACCCTGTGGGATGGCCGCACCCTGCAAGGCAAACGCCTGGGCAGTGACCCGGAAACCGATATCGCCATGGTGAAAATTCCCAGCGATGATTTAAAGGCCATCACCCTGGGCAATTCGGAAAAATTGCGGGTGGGGGATTTTGTGGTGGCCATTGGCAATCCCTTCGGACTGGGGCAGACGGTCACCTCCGGTATTGTCAGTGCGGTGGGACGACGGGGATTGGGGATTGAAGGGTACGAAGATTTTATTCAAACCGACGCCTCCATCAATCCCGGCAACTCAGGGGGAGCACTGGTGGATTTGCGGGGAGAACTGGTGGGCATCAATACCGCCATCCTGGCCCCCGGTGGCGGCAATGTGGGTATTGGCTTTGCCATCCCGGTGGATATGGCCAAACGTTTGATGGCCCAGTTGCTGCAATATGGGGAGGTTCGCCGTGGCCTGCTGGGCATCAAAACCCAGGATCTCACCCCGGAATTGGCGGAAGCCTTTGGGGTGGATATGCGCCGTCATGGCCTGGATGGCCGTCATGGGGCGGTGGTGGTTTCGGTGGTGCCCAACTCATCGGCGCAAAAGGCGGGTATTCGCAATGGGGATATCCTGTTGCGGGTCAACGGCACCCCGGTGGAAGACAGCAACCATGTACGCAACTCTGTAGGGCTGGCACGGGTGGGGGAACGCCTGAACATTCAACTCTTGCGGGATGGCAAGGTGTTGGAGGTGAATGCGGAAATTGGCGAGGTGGAGAAAGAACAGAGCAAAGGCGAAGATATCCACCCCTTGCTGGCGGGAGCCTCCCTGGAGAGCACCCATTCGGTGGATTCGGAGGAGGGATCGATTTTGGTAACGGATGTGAAACGTAATTCAGCCGCCAGTCGCATTGGCTTGCGCAAGGGGGATGTGCTGCTGGCCATCAACAAACAAAAAGTGGCCTCCCTGGAGGAGATCAGACCGGCCATCGGGGATGCCAATGCCCTGCTCCTCTCCATCAAACGGGGCAACAGCGTGATTTCCATTCTGGTGCAATAGAAAAATGAAGGAAGAACAAGTCATGACCATTCAGCAAGGGCAACAACCCTTATCTCGGCGGCAAATGATACAGGGAGGGGCGGTGGCAGCAGCGGCCTTTGCCGCCCCCGCCATCGTGCGGGCAGAAGAGGTCCATCAATGGAAGATGGTCACCACCTGGCCGAAAAATTTTCCTGCCTTGGGTACCGGAGCCAATTTTCTCGCCTCCATCATTGAAGAGATGAGCGGCGGTCGCTTGAAGATCAAAGTCTTTGGCGACAAGGAGTTGGTGGGGGCCTTCGAGGTGTTCGACACGGTATCCCGTGGCACCGCTCAGATAGGCCATGGAGCCGCCTATTATTGGAAGGGCAAACAGCAGGCCGCCCAGTTGTTTTCCGCCATTCCCTTTGGTCTCAACCCCCAGGAGATGAACAGTTGGCTCTATTATGGGGGAGGGTTGCAACTGTGGACCAAGCTTTATGAACCCTTTGGACTCATCCCGGTTCCCATTGGCAATACCGGGGTACAAATGGGAGGCTGGTTCAACCGGGAGATCAAGAGTGTGGAAGATCTCAAAGGGTTGAAAATGCGCATTCCCGGTTTGGGAGGGGAGGTGTTGAAGCGGGCTGGGGGAACACCGGTGAGTCTGCCGGGTGGGGAAATTTACACCGCCTTGCAATCGGGAGCCATCGACGCCACCGAATGGATTGGTCCCTATAACGACCAGGCCTTTGGCATCTACAAAGCGGCCAAATTTTATTATTATCCCGGCTGGCACGAGCCTGGCACCACCCTGGAAGGGATCATCAACAAGAAGGCCTATGAGGCCCTGCCCAAAGATTTGCAAGCCATCGTCTGGAATGCTTGCAAGGCCGCCAACCTGGAAATGCTCTCCGAGTTGACTGCCAAAAACAATGATGCCCTGGAGAGTCTGATCAACCAACACAAGGTGCAATTACGTCGATTCCCCGATGATGTGTTGCGTCACTTGCGCAAAATGTCCGATGAAATTCTGGCGGAGATGGCGGCGGCAGATCCGGTCTTTAAGGAAATTCTCGATTCCCTCTACAAATTCCGCAAACAGGTGTCTGCCTGGCATGCGGTTTCCGAACAGATGGTGTTGGAGAGTCGTGGTCTGTAGGTCATTCGTGGGGAGTCAGCCAGGATTGGTTGAAATCCTGGCTGACTTTTGTTCAACCGGTCATTTTTTATCTTCCGCCGACATCCGCCAATAAGAACCGCCTGGCAAGCGAAACTCCTTGAGACCATAGCGATTGCGGGCGGACAAATCGTTACGCACCAAATGGAAGATATCCTCCAACACCGAGCGTTTTTCCGCATAGTAGGAGTGGCCCAGAAAACTGGAGTCCACATCACTCACATCCACGGTTTCGATTCCCGCCATAATGGGGGGTTGTTTTCCCTGCTCCAACAGACCGATGCGGGAATAGGTGTGGAATTTGCGGGACATGCTCAAGGCATCATCCTTGGCGGAGACATAGAGGGTCACCCGGGTGGGAAAAACGGTGAGACGGGGGGCCAACTGTTCCCGAAAAATGTCGCTGTCGATGTCGGGGGCAGTCAGGATTAAATTACGCACTTTCAACCGATCCGCCGGGGAGAGGACATTCATCAATTCAAGAAAGGCCTTGGTGGTGGGACGGTTGCCCATGCTGTGAGCAATGATATGAATCACCTGGGCATCCGATTGGGTGACCACATCCCGCAAAAATCCCACCAAATGGGGTTGTGACCATTCCACGGTTGCTTCATCCGCTGCATAACCGGTCAGTGCCCCTTCCGAAGGCCAGGAGTAGAGGATGGGAACCCCTTCAAATTTTAAATCATGGGCCATTTGTGCGGTGCGCAGGGCTGCTTCGGCAAAGTTGACATTATAGCCGTGGATAAACACGAAGGCCTCTTTGCGGGGATAGGTGGCCAATCGCCCCCGCAGGGTGGAGAGAAAATTTTCCCGCCGTTGCATGCCAAAATTTTCAATGACGATGTGTTTGCCACGGGTGGC
>JADFXB010000249.1 GCA_015233935.1 Magnetococcales bacterium
TTGAAAATCGTCGAACCGAAAGGTTCCGTGGGTTCGAATCCCACCCCACCCGCCAGTTTTTTTGTGAATGAAGTCTCCGCTTTTTACAATGGGTTCCCACCACCTCTACCCTGCGAAAAATATCCAAGAATTCCAAGAGTTATCACGTCTCCCCAAGTTCATTTTTGCGTTCAACTTTACCCTTCCTGGGTAGGTTTCTGCCTGTGCTCCTCCCATGTCAGGGGTGGGCCGGTGCGGAAAGTCTGGAGCGTCACCCCAGGAGGTTGACGACCATCCCGGTCAAAAATCCAGGTTCCTCTGCATTTTCTTCGCCTCCGTGAATCGGGGTTGCGTAACTTATGTTGGTTTCGCACAAAGTTTGTATTTTGCGCACAAAATGCTTATGTTGTGCGTAATGCTTGTGTATTATGTTTCAACTACACTGTACTTTTTGCGGAGGGCATTATGGTATTCAGAGCAGATGAAGCAGCACGGGCCGGATATGAAGAGGTTGAGCGTTATCTTATCCCCCGGCATGGAGAAACAGATGAGTCTCAAAGAAAGCGCAGCAAAAATGCGTTGCTAGACATTGTTGATTCACTCGGTCCTGTAATTAACAGCTACCCGACTTGGCACCCGCTGGTCTGCAATCATGACAATAAGGAGCCGGAGACAACGCCTAGCAAACAGTGTGGATACGAAGGCCTCGACCACACGCGGTACTTTGTCCATGGATTCATCACTTGTCCCTACGGCGATGGTCAGAAGGTAATCGACTCCGTCAATGCACTTCCTTATCACCCTGCGGCCACCATCACGGCCGAGAAGCTGGATGTGCAACTCTACAATCCACAAGCTACCCCGATTCTGGTCAAATGTGACTGGAACAAACCATTTCCAATGGATAGAATGATTCCTCTGTCGATTGCCATGCCCCTGCTTCTGGAAATGGAAATTCCGAAATGGAGGCGGTCGCAGGTCGCTGAGACGTGGGAAACCATGCGCTACTATTTCCTTGGTTCTCCACACGGCAGCCGATCATCGCTCTTTGTCAGCCAAGAGACCGGGCAAGCAATAAAAAAAATATGGGAGGCTCTGATTCACACCGGGATGTTCGGTCCAATCAGGGTTTGAATTGTGGGAACCAATATTTAACAGTTGGTCCAATAGGCGATAGCGAATGGTTAGTCCTCAGTAAATTTCTTGTGTGGACCCATTCCCTGGCGGCTTTAGGATAGATTGGTCAGGCTGTTGGGAAACTTTCGAAGGAAAGGGTATGGTCAGATAAAAACAGCCATCCTTGAGGGTATTCACTCGTAGGCCAGAAAAGGGATCATCACTGGTCCCTTCTTTATACCTCTTTTAGTCAGGATCAATGGCCTGCGAAAGATCGAAGGAGTAAGGCAAAGATAACACCTGCCGTTACTATACTTGTCAAAACTTAATCTGACGATCTTTCCAGACTTGGCGAAACTCGATGTGGAGTATGTCAAAGATAAGTTAGAGTCAATCGAACTGATGATCTTTCCACTGTCGTAGTGACTATGATATAAGAGGGGCTGGCTTTATTCTTGCAACTGCCGTGACCGCAGGTAGCGTTTTGCCAATCGGACGATGACGCTAGAAAGCCTGGAACCTCTCCTCCCTAATCCGCAATCATTCGAGTGAACCATCATGATTTCTCCCTTGTCTCGTTGGATTATGTTATTTACCACCAGCGTATTGTTTTTGAACCCTATTTCACTTAGTGCTGACCATGCCCCAGCCTTCGATGTGGCCTCCCTGCCGAACCCGGTGGTTACTGACAAGGAGGGCTTTGTCAATTCCATGCAAAAGACTGGACAGGACAAGAAGATGCTCACTTGGCGTTGGGAACGGCTACAGGTGGTCAAAAATAATAAGGACATCTATCGGAGCAAGGAAGAAAAGGCCTTCCTGCTCACCGCCCGCGAAGAGTTTACCCTGGAACGCAATAAAAGCCGCGCCTATGATCACGCATTCCTGGATATTGGCTACGGTGTGACCATCTCCGGTCCACATCTGGTGATGGTCATGACTTCCGCTCTGGATGTTCAACCCCAAGACCGGGTGCTGGAAATTGGCACCGGTTCCGGTTATCAGTCGGCAGTGCTGGCCCACCTTTCCAATCACGTCTATTCGGTGGAGATTATCGAACCCCTGCACGAACGCACCAAGGATGTTTACAAGAGGCTGCTGGCAGCTGGCAATCCAGAGTATGCCAACGTCCACCTCAAATCCGGGGACGGTTATTACGGCTGGGAGGAGCAAGGCCCTTTCAACAAGATCATCGTCACCTGTGCCATCGACCACATCCCACCCCCCTTGCTTAAGCAATTAGCCCCCAACGGTATCATGGTGATTCCGGTAGGCCCCCCCGGCAAGCAATCTCTGCTGGAAGTCCACAAAGAGGTTGACCAGGATGGCAAAATCACCATCACCCGCAAGGATGTCTACAAGGGGCGGCGGTCGGTAAGTTTTGTACCCTTTACCAGTCAGGGAGGCGGCACCTGGAGCGGAAAGGGACTTAAGTGAGCCGCTCCCCCAGCGGGGAGAGTCGGGAAACAGGGGCGCATCCCCTCTTTTTTGCAGGCGTATTCTTGACCGCTGGTGCCATTATCGCTTTGCAGATTACGGTCATGCGGCTTTTCGCCATTTCCGGTTGGGCACATTTTGGCTCTTTGGTGGTGAGCGTGGCCATGTTCGGCTTCGGGGTGGCCAGCACTGTCATGTGCCTATGGCAGGAGGTGTTCGAACGCGAGGCGGAACGCATCGCCCGCTATGCCTTCTTCGCCTTTGGACCCCTGATGGTGCTGGGCAATGCTCTGGCTCAGGACGCCCAGTTCAATCCCATTTTTCTGCTGGCGGATAAAAACCAGCAATGGAAGCTTTTGGCTAATTTCTCCTGCTACGCCGCCCCATTCCTGGCTGGTGCCCTGCTGCTGGGAATTGCCTTCCTTGTGGGACGGCGGCGTTTCCAGTTCACCTACGCCGCTGACATGACTGGTTCAGGAGTAGCAGGGCTTGCCTGTCTGGCGAGTATGATGGTGCTACCCGTGGAAAGCCTGCTCCTGTTGCCCCTGGCTTTGTGGTGGGCAGGGGCCATCTGCTGGTTTTTGGCTTGGGAAGACCGCCGTTCCATCTGGAAGGTCTCGATGGCTGCTGTGGTCGCCTTAGGCCTGTTGGCATGGCTGCCACAAATCCAGGTTTCCCCCTACAAAGGGGTGAGCTATGCCACCAAGTTTCCGGATTCTCAGCGTATCTATCGCCAATCGGGTACTCATGGCTTGCTGGAACTTTATGCCAGCTCCTATTTTCATTTCGCACCGGGACTTAGCGACATGGCATCGCTTGCCATGGAAGAACTGCCTGAAAATGCCTATCTGGGCATGTACATGGACAGCGACGGCCCCATTGGTGTGATGAAAAATATCCCCGAATCCCGCAGCGACTATTACCACTATCTCCCCATGTCCATGGCCTACCTGGCTCGACCGCAACCGGAACAGGTTTTCATCAGTCAGTTCGGTGGGGGCATTTCCACCAGGGTGGCACTTGCCTCCGGCACCCAGCACGTTACTGTGGCGGAAGGCAATCCTATGATCCTGGATCTTTTCGCCAACCAAGGGGTGCGGGATATCACCGGCAATCTGCTGGCTGACCCCCGCATTACCGTTCGGCAAGTAGAGGGACATCTGGCTGTTCGCCAATACAAGGGGTACTTCGACGTGGTGGATCTTAGCTTGGCGGACTCCACTGGTCTGTCCAGTCCAGGCGGATTTGCGGTCACTGAAAAGTATCTCTACACCCAGCAGGCGATAAAGGCCTATATGGAGTCCCTCAAACCAGGCGGGGTGTTGGCTGTGACGGTGTGGAACAAGGAAGATCCACCCAAGTCCACCCTGCGCCTGTTCGCCACCCTGGCTGCTGCTGGTCGGGAACAGGCAGGGGAAAAAATTTCTGACTCCTTCTTCGTCGCCCAGGTTTTTCTCTCTACTGCCACGGTACTCTACAAGGAGGGTGGCTTTACTCCCAAAGAGATCGCCCTTCTGAACGCCTACTGCCGGGAGATGGCCTTCGATGTTGTCTACCAACCGGGAGATGAACCTGCCCCGGATGGTGCCCAGCTTCTTGCTGGCTTCCGTAGTAATGTCCTGAA
>JADFXB010000024.1 GCA_015233935.1 Magnetococcales bacterium
AAAAAGGCCCCATCCTCCCCACCGCCCAAGGTGGACTGGTGGAGTCGGGGTATTGCCCACCATCAACGGGGGGAGTTGATGGAAGCGGAGGCGTGTTATCGCCGCATTGCCGCCAACCACCCCATGTATCATGCGGTGTTGGGCAATCTGGGGGGCATTGCCGGTCAATGCGGTCGGTTGAATGAGGCCGTCTCCCTGTTGCAACGCTCTCTGGCTCTCAAACCCGACTATTTTGGTGCCCTGAACAATTTGGGCAATACCCTGCAAGCCTTGGGACGTTCACGGGAGGCGGTGGCCTGTCTGCAAAGGGCGGTGAAGCTGCAACCTGGATTTGCCGACGCCTATTATAATATGGGTTATATCCTGAAAGACTTGGGTGAACTGGCCGAATCGGTAGCGGCCTTTCAAAATTTTCTCGCCATCCAGCCGGGCAACCGGGAAGTCTTGAGCATGGTGATCTATCTTTTGCAGGATATGGCCCGCTGGCCGGAAATTCCTCCGTTGCTCCAGAGAATGCACCAGGAGGCCAACCATGGGGTGGTCTCTCCCTTTGTGGCCTTGAGCCATCCCGATACCAACCCAGCCATTCAGCAACACTATGCCCGTCACTATGCCAGGGAAAAAATGGCCGTGGACAGTTCACCCCTGCCGCCCCTGTTTCAGACCCGTGTGACGGGACGCCTGCGCATCGGTTATCTCTCCTCCGACTTCTACCAGCACGCCACCGCCTATCTCATGGCGGAAGTTTTGGAGCACCACAATCACCAGGATTTTGAAATCATCGCCTTGAACCATGGCCATCAAGATGGCAGCCCCATGCAGGAGCGGTTGCATCGGGCGGTGGATCAATTTGTGGATTTGCGGGAAATGAGTGACGGGGCCGCTGCCCAGGAAATACGCCGTTTGGATATCCATATTTTGGTGGACCTCAAAGGTTATACCCGTGGCAGTCGCAACACCATTCTTGCCTGGCGGCCTGCTCCTCTCCAAGTCAACTGGCTGGGCTATCCGGGAACCTTGGGTGGATCCTTCGTGGATTATATTCTGGCCGACTCCACGGTGATCCCGCCGGGGGAGGAGGTCTATTACGACGAAAAAGTTATCCGATTGCCAGGGGCCTATCAACCCAACGACCGGCAACGGAGCATCGCCCCGGCCATGAGTCGTGCTGAAGCGGGATTGCCCCCAGAGGGGTTGGTCTTTTGTTCCCCCAACCAGTTTTATAAAATCAGCCCCGATTGTTTCCAGATGTGGATGACCCTGTTAAAAGAGGTTCCTGACAGCGTGTTGTGGCTGATGGATTGGAATCGCTGGGGTAAGGAAAATTTACGTCAGGCGGCTTCTCTGCAAGGGGTGGATCCCAACCGATTAATCTTTGCCCCCTTCATGCCCCTGGATCAACATTTGGCCCGTATGGCCCTGGCGGATCTTTATCTGGACACCACCCCTTACAACGGTCACACCACCATGAGCGATTGCCTGTGGGTGGGGGTGCCGGGCATCACCCACTGTGGCACCACCTTTGCCGCACGGGTGGCTGCCAGTCTGTTACACGCCATAGAATGCCCTGAGTTGATCACCCATGATTGGCAGAGCTACCTGCAACGGGCACTCCATCTTGCCCGTGAACCCCAAGCCCTCAGTGACCTGCGCCAGAAGGTTGGCCATAATCGCTTGACCACGCCGCTGTTTGACAGCCTCACCTTCACCCGTCACCTGGAAGAAGCCTACCGTGCCATTTGGAATCGTTATGAACGGGGGCAGCCAGCCGATCATTTGATGATTACTCCCCATCCTCTTTTGGAAAAATACTAAAATTAATCTCTGCTTATTTTTTCTCGTTAGTTCTGAACTCTAAAGCAACGGGATAGATTATAATATTTGTTAAAATGCTCTTGAGTGAAATTCGCTTTTGGTTTATGATCTTCTTACACAGGTTAGAAATAGCGAAAATTTTAAATGGGGTGATATCTATGTTTTTGGAGGGGGATGCTATTTCTGTGATTATAAAGTAAGATTTTAAATTTTATCATTTAAATGGATTAATTATTTTGTTTAATTAGATGCTATAATTTATAAATAATAGCTTGATGTTTGCAGAGCATAGGTGTTCAAAATGGAACATTTTCTTGAGCAAGACGTAAAAGGTGAATACTGTTTACCAAGATACATCTGTTGTATTGGTGCGTCGGCTGGAGGTGTGGATGCTCTCAAAAATTTGATTACCGCCATTCCTGCCAATTCCGGCATGGCCTTTTTGGTGATCCAACATTTGGATCCTCAACGCAAAAGTTTGATGATGGACATTGCGGGCCACTGGACTACCCTGCCGGTGGTGGTGATTCAAAATAACGAAAAATTGCTGCCCGAGCATATCTACCTCACACCTCCAGGCCACTTGGTTACCTTTTCTCCTACCGGGGTGCAATTAAAATTATTGGATCCCTCCCGTCGCAACTATTTTCCCATCGACATGACCTTTTTATCTTTGGCCGAATGGTTAGGCCCCCGTGGTATTGGAGTGGTCCTTTCCGGCACCGGTCGAGATGGTGCATTGGGTCTCAAGGCGATTCGGGAAAAGGGGGGAATCGGTGTAGTGCAGGAATTGGCCACTGCCGCCTTTGACTTCATGCCCCGCATGGCACTGGAGACGGCTGGCGCAGACCTGTTACTTCCACCAGAACAGATTCCCCAGGCACTCATACAGCTACTGGCCCATGGTCATGATCGCGGAGTAGAAATGCCAAACCAGACTCTCCCCGTCATCCCCCCCAACAGTGAAACCTTGCTGGAAACCATTCTGGATTTGGTGGCCTCCCGCAAGGGAAGTGGCCTGCGGGGTTATAAAAGATCCACCCTGAAACGCAGGGTGGAACGTCGTATGAAGCTCAAAGACATTGCCACCATGGCTGACTATGTCCTTCTGTTGCAACAGGAGACCACAGAGTTGGATCTCCTGATCCAGGACATTCTCATTGGGGTTACCGCCTTTTTCCGGGATGAAAAGGCCTATGCCATCTTGGAGCAGCAGGTTATCCCGCGTCTGTTTGTCGACAAAGAGCCTTCCCAGGCGGTGCGGGTTTGGGTGGCCGGTTGTGCAACAGGGGAGGAAACCTATTCCATTGCCATGCTTCTCCATGGATATCGTACCGATGCCGCTCTCACCAACCCCATACAAATTTTTGCCACCGATTTGGATGATGCAGCCTTGGATGAAGCACGAACCGGGTGTTATCGGGAAAGTGTGGCCGGGGAGGTTGGACCCCAAAGACTGGAAAAATTTTTCACCAGAAAAGATGGCTTGTTCATTATCAATCGGGAGGTGCGGGAATCGGTGGTGTTTGCCTCCCACAATTTGTTGAGCGATCCACCCTTTTCTCGTATGGACCTCCTGGTCTGCCGCAATGTTTTTATCTATCTGGAACAGGATGCCCAGGCGAAGTTAATTTCCATTTTCAGATTTGTCCTCAACAAGGGAGGATTTCTGTTTTTGGGGAGTTCCGAATCTCTGGGGCAGCAGGCCAAGCACTTTGAGGTGGTATCCAAAACCTGGCGTATATACTGCCATCAGGGAAAGGCCCCCAAAAGGAAGGATATCCCCCTGTTAACTGGTAATCCCTTGCAACGCCTCTTCGCCATGTCCGCCATCCCCATGGCCCCTACCGTCAGTATGGATCGGCTCTATCAGTCTATTCTGGAAAACAATGGACCTGCTCTGGTGCTGGTTACCTTGGAAGGGGAGTTGCTCTATGTCACTGGCAACACCCAGGAATTATTGATGGTGGCCCATGGGGAGCCTCATCATGACATTTTGTCCATGGTTAAACCAGTCTTGCGCAATTTGCTGAAAATGGCCATGGAGCGGTCGATCCACTACAACCAGGTGGTCTCGGTTCGTTCCCATCCTGATGAAACGGGGCAGGCGGTTCGGATGACCGTCAAGCCCATATCCTCCCAGCAGGGAAGTCGATTGTTATTGCTTACCCTGATTCAGGAGCCGGGAGAGATTGCCACGTTACCGGCCATGACCGGGGAGGCCTTTCTGATCCAGCAACTGGAATTGGAACTCTATGCCACCCGTAGCGATCTGCAACGAACCATCGAACAATTGCGGGCATCCAATGAGGAATTGACGGCGTTTAATGAAGAAATAACCGCCATGAACGAGGAGATTCAGTCCGCCAACGAAGAATTGGAAAGTTCCAAAGAGGAGTTGCAATCCCTGAATGAAGAATTATCCATCGCCAACGCTGCTCTGGATGCCAAGGTGGTGGAACTGGAGCAGACCAACGATGATTTGTCCAATCTGTTCAGTAGTACCGACACCGCCATTTTGTTTCTGGATCAGCAGTTGCGTATCAAACGCTTCACCCCGGCGGCTACCCGCCTCATTCATCTGATTGCCAGCGATATTGGTCGTCCCATGACCGATATGGCCCACAATCTGATAAGTGTTGATTTACTGGCAGATGCCCGGCAGGTGCTCATGACCCACACGGTCATGGAGCAGGAGGTGCGGGATCAAATGGGGCGGTGGTACTTGATGCGAACCCTGCCTTATCGTACCGCCAGCCACCAGGTGGATGGTCTGGTGATCACCTTTACCGAAGTGACCACCATGAAAGAGGTGGAGGCGCGGGACCGTGCCACCATGATCTTTTTGCAGGACCAGGCCAAATTACTCAACCGTGCCCATTTGTTGGTCTGTGATATCAACCACCGTATCCTGTTATGGAATGTGGGTGTGGAAGAAATTTATGGTTGGCTCAACGATGAGGCCATTGGTAAAGTTTTTCATGAATTATTAAAGACTGAATTTCCCCAACCCCTGTCGGAAATCATGGAGATTTTGCTCTCCGCCGGGCAGTGGCAGGGAGATCTCATCCATCATACCCGCGACGGCAAAACGGTTACTGTCTTCAGTCATTGGCGTCTTTCTTCAGAGGTGGAGAGTTCATTCCAGGCGGTGGTGCAGGTCAACAACGATACCAGCGAACATCGGAAAATGGAAAACCAGCTACGTTTGGCCAAGGAGGTGGCTGAAGCGGCCAATCAGGCCAAAAGCGATTTTCTTGCCAACGTCAGCCACGAAATTCGCACCCCCATGAATGCCATCCTGGGTATGACCAATTTATTATGGGAGAGTCCCCTCCAGCCCGATCAGCGTCACTATATTCAGGTGTGCCGATCGGCGGGTGAAAATTTAATTAGTGTTATCAATGATATCCTGGATATTTCTAAAATTGAAGCCGGTCGTTTGGAGTTGGAAAATATTCCCTTTCTGCTTATGGAAGAGGTAAAGGTGGTTTGCGCCATTATGACCGTGCATGCAGCCAGCAAGGGATTGACCTTTATTCACCAATTTGGATCAGGAATACCGGTTTGTTTGCAAGGGGATCCGGTTCGGTTAAGGCAGATCATCTTCAACCTGCTGAGCAATGCCATCAAATTCACCTCCCATGGTGAAGTTCGACTGTTTGTGGAAAGCATCCCGATTCCCATGATGGATCAGGAAGAAAAGGTGATGATCACCTTTCGGGTGGAGGATACAGGGATTGGCATTGCCTTTGATCGTCTGGATTCCATCTTTGATGTTTTCATGCAGGCAGACACCAGTATCACCCGTCGATTTGGTGGAACAGGGCTGGGGTTGGCCATTGCCAAGAGGTTAGTCCGTAAAATGGGGGGCACCATTCAGGTGGAGAGTCAACCGGGAAAAGGATCGGTCTTCTCGTTTGCAATACCGTTTATGGTTGGCGAAGCGGCATCCCTACCCACGGTGTGTCCCTCTCAATCCCTTCCCGATGAAGGGGGGGAAACCGCAGATTCTTTGGAGCATCCTTGTCGCATTCTTCTGGTGGAAGATTCGGAAGATAACCAGACCTTGTTCCAGTTCTATCTGGCCGACACCCCCCATCATTTGGCCACGGTGAATAACGGTGTGGAAGCGGTGGAGAAGGTCAAGGAAGAGTCTTTTGATCTGGTATTGATGGACATACAGATGCCCTATATGGATGGCAATGCAGCCACCAAGGTCATTCGCCAGTGGGAACAGGAAACAGGAAGGACACCTTTGACCATTATTGCCTTAAGTGCCCATGCCTCTGTGGAAAAAAGGAACGAGAGTTTGGCCGCCGGGTGTAATGATTACCTGACCAAACCCATCAAAAAACAGGATTTTCTGGGGGCTATCAGGCAAGTTGGCAAAACTGTTCGGGAGAAAAGCCAAACCTCTGCCTCTGTTTCTCCCCATTCCTCAGAATGTTCGGGGGCGGACTCCCAGGAAGGGTGAGGTTAGGGCAACCTCCCTACATGGCTCCCGAAAAATCCAGCACAAGTTCGGCTGTGGTGCTTTTGTGTTCGCCGTAGCCTTTGTTGAAGACTGCCAGGGCACTCTTGATGGTGCGGGCGGGTAGGAAGGAGACATCATCCTTGTGACCGGTATCCAGCTTGCGGGAGAGTTCCACCGTCCACTTGCCGTTGGCCCATACCCCTTTGGCGGTCACGTCCATGAGTGAGCCGGAACCAGCGTTGGTCAACTTGACGCCGGGATAATCCTCACCTTCCTTGCTGGTAGGCTGGGTGTATTCGTACATGGGGTTGCCTTCATCACGGGGCTTTTGGATGTAGACCATGGTATTGGTTCCAGGCAGGGTATATTCGGCGGATTCTTCCAAGGGCTTGGTGGAAATCAGGTGGACAAAATCTTCAGCAAACCCTGCCAGATCAGAACGCCCTGCCGACCACACCCAGACATCCACCCGATAGGTGTTGGGAGCCAGCATGCATTTGTCATACTCGCCATCCATGTGAAAACGGATGGCCAACATGTCATCCCGCTCCTTGCCCCGCTTGTACTTGTTACCCGACCACTTCCAGGTTTTATAGGTGCGGTCTTCCCCCTCATCGGGCCAACTGGCCACCATGAAAAAACGGTCTCCCGCCACCCCGGTTTTGACGGATACTTCCAGTTCACCCGTATTATTCTGCTCATCATGTTCTAAGGCAGGTTTGACCAAGACCTTTTGCCAACCCTCTTTCCCCCATTCATCGGCCTTGCCATCCACCACCGGAGGCGCGGCCAATTTGTTGACGGGAACCTTGATGGTGGTTTCGGCAGCAAAAACCGCCACAGGAGCAACCAGCATGGCTGTCAAGGCAGTCAAGGCAAATGCTTTCATGGGATTTTACCTGCTGAATCAAGAAGGAAAAAAGCGATGGTTTCTCTCCAGCAGTGGGACCTGCTGGAGAGAAAAAACCGGCATGGCTTATTCGACGACGATGGTGCCTTCCATACCCTGCTGGCGATGATCATCCACCGTGCAGTAGACCGGATAGGTGCCCTTCACCATGGGTACGAAATAGAGGGCGAGGGTGCCACCGCCCGGCATCATTTCGAAGGCATTGAAGTAGGGGGCTTTGATCTCACCATCTTTGGCGGATTCCGCCTTGCGGGTGGCGATGGATTTGTAAAATTCGGGAGCGGTGTAATAATGCTTTTTCTCCCCCACATCCTTCATCACCAGTTTGTAAGGCTGCCCCACTTTGAGGGTGAGGTTTTTGGGTTCATAGGAGTGCTCATCCAGATTAACGGTAATGGTCTGCATGGCCTTCCAATCGGCATTTTTGACGACTTCCGGACCATCCGCTACGGGATCAAAGGCCATGGCCAAGCCGGGAACCAGCAATGCCGCAGCGATGAACAGACTTTTGCAGGACATCCTCTTCATCAGGCAATCTCCTAGAAGCACAATGGAGGTGGAAATATGAAAACTTGCTTAACGGCCATTATTGCACGAAGTAGGCCGCATTGAAAGAAAAAATTAACGTTTGAAAGAGGAGTTAGGATGTGGTTAATATTTGAATTAATTAAAAAATTTTACCGGGATCAACCAATAGGCTTGGCTGATCCCGGTAGTGGATTATTTTGCACCAGCTTGTTGGAGAATGTCGCTTAAGCCGGAGTAGAGGCTTTCGGAAGAGCGGATAAGGGCGGTGCGATTTTTGGCATCTCTGGCGTTGACATTGGCTTTATGGCGCAGGAGCATTTCCATGGTCTCCTTGTGGCCATTTTCCGTGGCCTTCATCAGAGGGGTGACCTTGTCCTTGTCACCATGTTCCACGTCGGCCCCATGTTTGATCAACAATTGCACCGCATGGGTACGTCCTTCAGCGGAAGCCAGCAACAAGGCGGTATTGCCGTCCTTGTCGGCCAGTTCCTGCTTGGCCCCATGGTTGAGGAGATATTCAACGGTGTGGCTGTAACCTTTGATGGCAGCCCACATCAGGGGGGTGCGACCATCCTTGTCGCCCTGGTTGATGTCGGCCTTGTGATCCAGGAGGAGTTTGATTTCGTCGTTACGGCCCGATTTGGTGGCCCAAATCAGAGGGGTTGCGCCATGGTCATCCTTGGCATTGACGTTGGCCCCATGTTTGATCAGGGATTTGGCAGTTTCAGAACGACCTTCGTAGACGGTGAGCATGAGGGCGGTAGCTCCCCCCGCATCCTCGGCCAGTTCCTCCTCTTCGTGGTGGTCCTTTTCCTCATGTTTTTCTTCTTCCTTGACCTTGGTGTCCACCGGCATTTTGCGGTGGAGCATCATCTCCACTGATGCGGTATTCCCCTTTTTAGCCGCTTGCAGGTAAAACAGCTCCATACTCATTTCCGAGGCGGTGCTGGTCATGGTCAGAAAGGGTAGGGGAAGAAGGGCCATTAATGGCAGCAAACGAGTCCTCATGGTAACTTTTCCTTTAATTATTGCGGTGAAGCATCCTTGCCCAGGGGATGGAAGGCTTTGCCGATGTAGCGGACGACCGCTTGGATGTCGGCTTCACTAAGCACACTTCCCCAGGCTGGCATGGAGGTTTCGGGTATGCCCACCCGAATGGTATGTTTCAATTGTCCTTCTGTCAAATGGCTCATGAAGGCAGGGTCGGTTAAATTTCTGGGATGGGGTTCAAGAAAGGTCCCGATCCAGTTTTTTCCTGTTCCATCCGCACCATGGCAAAAGGCACAATTTTGTTGAAAAAGGGTCTCTCCTTTTTGTTCTTCTGGTGTGAGGTTGGCTATAACGGGTTTGACATCGTGGACGGCGTATGGGGTGGCCCCGGTCAGGGCATCGGGATTGCGATGGGAGTAGTGGAGGCGGGGATAGGAAACCGCCTGCTCCTCCCACACCAAACCCTCCTCTTTCACCCGGCTGCGATCATGGCAGGAGATGCAGGTGGTGAGAAAGAGGGCTTTACCCTGGCGTTGGGGGGCCGTCAGTTGATCATCCGGGGTATCCAGGGCCAGTTCACCCAGGGCAAAGGGGCGGGCGGGATTGTCCTGGTTGACCTCTTCCCAACCGTTGGCCGGGTCATGATAACGCAAATTGACCGCTTGCCGGGTGATGAATTCTTCATGAACAAAGGCACTCACCGCATCCATCTCTTCGGGGGAGAGGACGGAGGCAAAGGAGACCATGCCGGTTCCCCGTTTTCCCTCTTCCACCACGGTGCGAATATCGCTCTGGCTCAATTCAACGGCGCGGGTGAAATCTCTGGGGGGTGGGTCCAGGAAGGTAGCGGCCAGGGTTTTGGCGTTGCCTGAATAGCCGTGGCAGTAGTAGCAGCGAAAATTATATACTTTGCGGCCCAGTTCCAGGATCTCTTCTGTTGCCTTGGTGTGACCATCGGCCACACCAAGGGCAAACAGAAATCCCAATCCCATTTCAAGCCGCATCAGCCAGCCGAGTTTCAATGGCCTGCTCCGCCATGCTGATGATCATGGGCAGCCGGAGCTGGGGCCGGAGCAGGAGCGGCTGGTGCATGGTCATGGTGCTGATGATCCTGTGCAGCCGGGGCAGCCGGAGCTGGGGCCGGAGCAGGAGCGGCTGGTGCATGGTCATGGTGTTGATGATCCTGTGCAGCCGGGGCAGCAGGAGCAGCAGGAGCAGGAGCCGCTGGTGCATGGTCATGGTGTTGATGATCCTGAGCAGCCGGGGCAGCAGGAGCAGCCGGAGCCGGAGCCGCTGGTGCATGGTCATGGTGTTGATGACCCTGAGCAGCCGGAGCCGGAGCAGCCGGTGCAGGATGCTGGTGATCATGGCCGGAAGGCTGGGCAGCAGGAGCCTGTTGTTGATGGTCCTGGTGTTGGGTGGCAGCCGGAGCCGCATGGTGATCATCCCCATGCTGATGCTCTTCCTCCCCTTTTCTGCCGGGTATCACAAAGGATTGGAAGACATATTCGGAGACGTTGGCCAATTCTTGGGGGGTGAGCACCTTGTTCCAGGCGGGCATTTCACTGCCACGGGTTCCTTCGGAAATGCGCTGGTAGAGTTTGGGACGGTTCAGCTCATGTTGGAAGGCCGGGTGGGTGAAATCCCGTGGTTTGGGGAAGATGAAGAAGGCGCGGGGGCCTTGACCATCCCCTTTTTCCCCATGGCAGGTGGCGCAGTTGTTGTTGAAAAAGGTTTTACCCCAGGCAATATCGCCCACCATATTGTTGGGATAGGGGGCGGTGAGATCGGCGGATTTGCCATGGTTATGAGCGGCATGGGGATCATTGGAGAGATCGACCGGCTCACTCTTTTCCTGGGGGCGGATGAAGGCATGAAGAATGTAATCCGCCAGTTGTTGGATCTCCTCTTCTTTCAAACGACCACCCCAGGCAGGCATGGCGGTGTTGGGACGCCCGTAGGTGATGGAGAAAAGGATTCGATCTCGCGCCAGTTCCTGTTTGGCCTTGTCTGAGGTAAAGTCACGGGGAGGTGGCGTAAGACCGCTCCGTGCCCAGACGGCGGTATCCCCTTTATCGCCATGGCAGACCGAGCAGTTGGCGGCGAAGAGACGGCGACCGGGGCTGGCGTCTGCATCCCGGCTGGAGAGCATCAAGGCGTCCCTGATGTAGTCCACCACCCCTTCGATCTGCTCCTTGGTCAAAATATCTTTCCAGGAGATCATGGCGGTGCCTTGCCGTCCTTCGGTCACCGATTGGATCATGCGTTCACGGGTAAGGGTGACAAGAGAGGGGGCGGCGGTAAAATCGGTGGGGGGAGGGACCATACCCTTGCTGGCCATGCTTTTGGCATCACCATTGACGCCATGGCAGACGCTACAATTTTTCCGAAAGAGTTCGCGGGGGGAAGGGGAGCCATCCCCGGCTTGCAGTGTAGCGGGGAGCACGAGACCAGCAGTTGCCAGAAAGATGGAAAACAGGATGGTTGGGCGTGACATGGGAAGCTTTTTTTCCTTCCATGAGTTAATTTTTGATTAAAATCAAAACATTGACCTACTTTGCCTTGACTTCCGGCAAAGTCTCGCTTTTCGCGTTAGCCTGTGCCAAGATAAAATAGAATTTTTGATTCGTCCATGCTCCTGTTTCATTCTCGTGCAGGATTGTCTTGGCGGGGGTGTTGGAGCTATAAAAGAGCTTTTGGTTATTCGGGAATTCTACTTTATCAAGGGAGACCATGGGACCATGAGGACTGGGCAATGGATGTTCAAGACGGGTGCCCTGCTGGCGTTTGGTGCGCTGTTGATGCTGGGTGGTTGTGTCACTCAGGAGCCGGTCAAAAAAGCGGGCAAAAAGGAAGAACTGGCTTATCCGGCCCCACCGGACCCGCCGCGCTTTTTCTATGAGCGCACCTTGCGCAGTAGCGGCGATGTGGAATTGGGGGAAAAAGAGTCTTCCATGGACATATCGGCCTTGATGACAGGGCAGGAAGGAGCTGGGGGAGGCAAGGGATTTGGCAAGCCATTTGGTATTGCCGCCCACAAGGGGAAGGTTTTTGTGGGGGATACCTTGCGGCGTAGCGTGATGGTTTTTGAGCCAGGCAAGGGTAAGTTTACCGAGTATGGCAAGAGCGATCCTGGTGCCCTTGCCAAGCCGTTGGGTATGCGTACCGATGCCAAGGGCAACCTGTATGTGGTGGACTCCACCAACAAGCGGGTGATGGCTTATGATCCGGATGGTAAATTTATTCGCTCCTATGGCCAAAAGGAAGATTTTGAGCATCCGTCGGGGGTGGCGGTTACCCCGGATGGCAGTCGTATCTATGTGGTGGATACGGGGCGTTCCCAGGGTAAGCCTGAATTTCATCGGGTGCGTGTGTATGACGGTGCCAGTGGTTCTCACCTGTTTGATATTGGCAGGCGTGGGGCAGAAAACGGACAGTTGAATTTGGCCAGGGATGCGGTGATTGGTCCAGATGGACTGCTCTATGTGGTGGATGGGGGCAACTTCCGTATTCAGGTGTTTAACCAGGATGGCAAGTTTGTTCGTGGATTTGGTACGGTGGGCAGACGGTTGGGTCAATTTGCCCGTCCCAAGGGAATTTCCATGGATAACGAAGGCAACCTGTATGTCTCCGATGCTTCCCATGGCAACTTCCAGATTTTCAATCCCAAGGGGCAGTTGTTGATGTTCATTGGTGGGCGGGGCAAGGATGATGCACCTGGCAGTTATACCTTACCTGCCATGCTGACCTTGGATGAGGATGGGCGTATCTACATTGTGGACCAGGCCCTCAAGAAGGTGGATATTTTCCGTCCTGCCACCATCAAGGAGGATGAGGGTGCTTTGGGGGTTGGCTTCCAGAAGCTGAAGAGTGGCGACATTCCCAAAGATACGAAAAAGCCTGCTTCCAAGGAGGAAGAGAAACCTGCCAAGCCTGCTGCACCGGTGGCGGAGCAGGATGACGATGAAGAAGAGGGTCCTCCCATTCCCGATGAAGCGGCCCCGCCTGCTGCCAAGCAGGAGAGTAAGGCGGCTCCCAAGGCGGAGGCCAAGCCTGCTGCCAAACCGGCGGCCAAACCGGCGGATAGCAAGAAAAAGCGTTGATCTTCCTAAGGAATGATCCATATTGAAGGGTGGTACAAGAAGGCCGGGGAAACCCGGCCTTCGGTTTTTTACGGGGGTTCTTGAAAGTGGGAAGGTGCTCCTTCTCAATTCTTGGAAATGGGAAGGGGGAATGGGGGGTTTTCTCTAAGTTGGCAGGGGTGGAAAAATGGGATTTTTGTCAGTTAGTATGTAAAGCTTTGAAAAATAGTGAATTTTAAAAATGGCGTTTGAATTTTGAAAATTGGCACAGAGAATGCAACATGGAAGACAAAGCAGTTCATTGAACCATACGAAACCATCACCGCAAGATTATGCGTCTTAATTCCAAAGGAGCCTGAAAGATGAACACCACCGTCGCTAAAAACTTTTCCAAACTGGCTTTAGCCGGCCTGATGGGCGCGGCGGTTGTTATGGGACTGAATGCCTATGCCGGTATCAAAGGTAGCAAACATGACCTGGGATCCGGTGGTACTGCCCAAGCGACCTCCAGCAATACCACCGAAGTGTGCGTGTTCTGCCACACCCCACACGGTGCAAACAATCCCACCGACTCCGATGGTAATGTGCAGGGTGCCCCCTTGTGGAACAAAAGCCTGCCCAGCTCCACCTATACCCGGTACTCTTCTTTGAAGACCTCTACCCTGGATGGTACTGAAGCTGCCGTGGGTTCCGTCTCCCTGGCCTGTCTTTCCTGCCATGACGGCTCCCAGGCCATGGACGTTATGATCAACCGTCCCGGTAGCGGTCTCTACAGTGCTGGCGGTGCTGAGTTCGACAGTGGTGCCATCGGTGCCATGACCGGCTCTCCTCTGCCCAACCTGGGAACCGATCTGTCCAACGACCATCCCATCTCCATCCAGTACGCTGGTGGTGGTCTCTCCTACAGTGGCGGCTCCTTCGGCGGCACCAAGAAAGATTCTGACTTTGCCACGCCCAAGACCGATGCCGTCAACGGCAATCCCATCTGGTACGTGGACGCCAATACCAGCAACACCCGTGACAAGAACGACATGATCCTCTACACCCGTACCGTGGGTGGCACCACCCAGCCCTACGTGGAATGTGCCAGCTGCCACGATCCTCATAACGAAACCACTGCCGGCACCAGCTCTGTGGCCTTCCTCCGCACCAGCAATGCCAACAGCGCAGTCTGCTTGGCCTGCCACAACAAGTAAGTCCGATTCTCCAGACCGGAGGGGTTCCCCTCCGGTCTGATGTTTTTTAAGGAGGGTGAGACAATGGTTTCACCTTCCTTAAATTTTTTTTAGAGCGGAATGCCCACATTTTTTTTAGGGTTATTTGTGTTGATCTTGGTAAAGCAGGTCAGGTTGCAGTAGAATATCCTCCTTTCATCTTACTCCCCCTCCTGGCCGCCTATATGAGGACAGAATGCAAGCACACTCCTGGAAACTGGTTGGAATCTCCCTTCTCGCCCTTACCCTGTCAGCAGGCATGGCACAGGCTGGCGAAGCCCCGGCTTCAGAAAATACCCCGGCTGCGGCTGCCACTGCTCCCAAAGCACCTCCCTTTGCCGTGGTGGATGGCCAAGAAATTTCTGGTGAACGCTACCGTATGGCGTTGCAGCAAGGCATGCAACAGAAATATTATCACGGTCAAATTCCAGCAGGCGAACTGGCGAAAACACAGCGAGATGTTGGCAATCAACTGATTGATCGGTTACTCTTGCTCAAAGAGGCTGAAAAGCGGGGCCTTAAAGCCGATCAAGAGGAAATCAGCAAAGCCACTGCCCAATATGATCAACGCTATGCCAATTCGCCGGTTTGGAAAGAAAATCGGGAAAAAATGCTGGCAACCGTGGTTGAAGAACTGACCGCCCGTAGTGTCCTGAAACAATTGGAGCAGGAAGTTCGCAAGGTTGCCGATCCAACCCCGGCTGAGGTGGAAGCTTATTATCGCGCCCGTCCTGAACGGTTTACTGAACCGGAAGATCGTAAAATTTCCGTGATTTTGTTAAGGGTTGACCCCAGTGCTGGCTCAGAAGCCTGGAGCAAGGCGCAGGAAGAAGCCAAAGATTTGGTGAAAAAATTGCGGGGTGGTTCCGATTTTGCGGAAATGGCCCGCATTCATTCCGGTGATACCGAGTCCGCCGAAAAGGGTGGACAAATGAAAAAAACCCACAAAGGCATGTTGGCTCCGTCTGTAGAAGCGGCTGTTGACAAGATGAAAGTGGGGGAAATATCTGAGCCTATCACCGTTCTGGAAGGGGTGGTCATCATTCGCCTGGATAAAAAGGTGCCTCCTACCCTGATGGACTATGACGATGATGCACGCAAACGTTCGACCAAACATATTCTGGAAGAACGGTCCGATCAAGCCTGGCAGGGACTGAAAACACGTTTACGCAATGAAGCATCCATCCAGATCAACGAAAAGGACTACTATGCCCCCATGCCGCCGGAACAGTCGGACAACGGGCAGAAGAAGAAAGAGGGACCAGTCAAATAGTCCTGGTTCGTTGCTATTGCGTCGGCGGGTGGCGTGAGGGGCAGTCCAAACAGGGGCAGTAGATGGATGCTGGCGATGGTGTCGCTGGCTGCGGTCTGGTATTGCGCGGCAAATGCTGCTGAAGAAGAGGCGGAGGCGGAAGCGGAAGAAAGCACCTCCAGCAGTCGATCCCGTCCCAAGTGGCTCTATCTGTCACCCATTCGGATTCAGGGGGATGTGGGGTTTGGCTATACCCGTAGCATGGTGGCCAACATTAAGCCGGAAGCGGAATATCGAACCGGCATCAACATTATGGTTGGCCGCAGTGTGGCAGGCTATATCTGGAAACCTTGGATGGCCCTGTGGGATGGGGAAATTCAAGTGGGCTTTTCCTCCGCCCAACGGGTGATACAGCAAACCGCCAACACCAACCTGGATAACAGCGATACCCTGAACCGCCGGGTCATGGGAAATTTAAACCTGAATGTGCTGCCACGCAGCCGTTTTCCACTCAGGGGCTACGTTCAGCAGAATCAAACCGACTCCTCGGAAGGAAAAGGATTTACCGGAACCGGGAATATGCGCAGACGGTACGGTATTTCCCAAAAATATCAAACCGAAGATGGTAAGAATAGCGTTGCCTTGCTTTTCGATGGCTACCGCGACTATATGGGGACCAAAAACCATTCAGGTTATATGGGAGCGTCGCTACCTTCGGTCAACTGGTTAGAGAGCAGGAGCCGGGGAGATTCCATATCTTTACGCAGCACCTCCCGATTTGAAAGTCAATTGCTGGACATGGTGGCACGACGGGTACGCAGTGAGTCGGTTCAGCAGGACGCCCTCAATCGTAACCATGAAACTGGCGTGGTGGTAAACCATGATATGGCTGGGGAAGATGGTTGGAATTTGACCTCGGTGGGTGATGTCAGCCGGATGTGGAACTATACGGAAAGCTTTGTCCGTAATACCGTGAATCCCGGCGTCCCGCCGCCAGGCTGTCAGACCAATAACATGCCTTATTGGAATGATGCCGACTTTCTCACCCATCAGATCACCAATACCTTGTTCTGGCGGGCGCAGGAAACGCCGTTTAGCATGAATGCCAGTACCCGCTATAATCGCACCCATGACTGGCAGGGGTCCCTGTCCAATACCGCCAGTTGCCAAGACCAGTTGCCGGATGGAATACGGGATCCAACGCGTCCCATCCCGCAGAAGGATAGCGTGGGAAGTGTAGGACGGTTGCAAAAGACCCATGATGCTCGTGTCGGCTTGAACTATATGTTGATGCCGACAGTATCGGTCAACTCAGATATGAATGGCACCTTTATCGATGCCAAAAATAAAGAAGCCCAGGACCGGTTTTATCGAGGAAGTGGTAATACCAACATCTCCTATGATCCCCAAGGGGTGGAGCTGGGACCGTTCAACTATCGCTGGTTTGGTGGCGTGGGGGTGGTCAATAACTTTGCAGATGGCAGTAAGCCTCTGCGGGTGACTACCCAACGATTGGGTCATGGTATTGGTCATACCATGCCCATGCCCTACAGCAGCAATTTGAATTCCAGTATTTCAGAAGGGATTACCTCCTTCCAGCAGTCGGGTTTTGCCCCGTTGTGGACCATCAATCATATGGTCTCTACCCAACTGGATCGGAGTGAAGGGCGTAATCGCAGCTTTGGCAGTCTGGGTCTCATGGATAACCGAACCATGGGGAACCAGATTGGCAACACCCAGAATATGAATGTCCAAATTTCCCACAGCATGGATTCTGGTGAGGGGCGGACCATTACAGGTAACATGACCAATCAGTGGGGGCGGGTCAGCAATGAAAGCATGGTGATGCCCATGTATAATCGGTATTCAGCCATTGATATCAATTTTACCGATTCAGAAATTTTTGACCTGCCAGGATTACGCTATAGCTCCATGATACGTTTTGGTGCCCCTGCCATGTTGCCACTGGGCAGGTTCGCTGGCTATGAAAGTCGCAGTTGGTTCAACCGGGTAGACTATCAGATTGGTAAAATTGTGGTAAGTCTGACCGGTATGTTGCAGGATAATTCCACCCCGACGGATAAAAGCAAAACCGAAGGGTTGGTGTTGTTTGAGTTGAGACGCTACTTCGATATCAAATTTTGAAGGGAGGGTTGGAAAAAGTGAGCGGAACCGGCATGAAGAAATGGTTGGCGGGCTTAGCTTTGCTGACCGCAATCGTGGTGTCCGGCCCGGAGCCGGCCCTTGCTGAGTATGCGGATGTGGTGATCAATAACCATTCGGATGGGGCAGGCATGCGGCCCGCCATCTTTCCCCACTGGTTTCACCGTATTCGTTTCCGTTGCAAGGTTTGTCATGCTGACTTGGGATTTAAATTCCAGGCTGGTGGTAACAATATCAGCATGTTGAAAATCATTGATGGCGAGTTTTGTGGAGCTTGTCACAATGGCAACATTGCCTGGTCGGTGGAAAACTGCAACCTGTGTCATTCAGGAAAGCCCAATACCCCCACCCAGGTGCATGGCAGTACTGTTCAGCGGTTGGTGACCGCGCCGCCCGCTGGCACGCCCGCCAGCCCAGCCAAATAACAGGAGGGGCACATGAGAGGAATGATTGGCCTTATGGCCTTGATGCTCACCTATTCCGTTGCCTTGGCTCCAGCGGCTGATCCCGCTGCGGCACCCAACACGGTCAACACCTTCAACCGCTTGATGACCAACAAGCTGCAACGCAATCTGCCCCCCATGGAAGATGGGATTCACGATCCCGCCAACGAGGGCACCGCCATGTTGCAACGTCCCAAGGATGCCTTCGGGACCATGGCCCCCAGCAATGGCGGCAACTATGTCAACTGGGTGGAATCCTTGAAAAAAGGCTCCATCAATCCCCGCTACAACAAGGATGATCCCACGGAAGAGGCTGTGGTCTTCGACCTGGACATTGTGCGGGAAGTGAAGGGAACCATGCCGGATGTGGTTTATCCCCATGACCGTCATACCCAGTGGCTGGATTGCTCCAACTGCCATCCCGATATTTTCATCCCGGAAAAAGGGAAAAACCAGATCAGCATGGCCCAGATTATCATGGGGCAAAAATGTGGTGTTTGCCATGGCAAGGTGGCTTTCCCGGTGTCTGAATGCCGTCTGTGTCATTCCAAAACCAAAAAATGATTCCGTAAAGGGCAGACCTGCCATAAGATGAACAGGTCTGCCCTTTATTTTGTTCGGATTCATTTTGTCTGGCAGGAGAAGAAGGATGTGTGATTCTTCCCCGCCTTTGAGCGGGATGGTGATGAAGAAAGGTGCCATGCTCCTTTGTTTGGGTTTGGCTTTGTTAACTACTCCTGTTATTTCGGCAGAAAACGCTGCCAAAACGGCCCCGGCTGCCGGGTTGCTGGATCAAAAGTCAGGGGTGGTTGAACGGTTTTTGCAGCGTTCAGAGACTTTGCAGCAGGATAAGGCCCGTTCTGAATCGGTTCAGAAGGAAGTGGAACGGATTCGCCAGTTGCATAAGGATGCCCAGGCAGCACGGCAGGCCAATGACCTTGCCAAGGCGCAGGCACTTTTGGACAAAGCCGTTTCCTCGGTGTTGACCCTCTCGCGCCAGTTGGCGGATCCTGCCAAGCAAGCCTGGTTGCACAAGGCCCATTATGAGGATTTGCAGGAAGGGGTGGCGGCTTTTGAACAGTCGTATCTTCGTCATCAGCAGGCCACCGATGGAAAAGAAAAGGGTAGCGTTGATCTGGACAAGGTGCACGGTTTGGTCAATCAAGCCAAGGAGTTGGCAGCCAGCCAGAATTATGAAAAGGCCAATCCCCTCCTGGCCCAGGCAAGGGATATGCTGGTCAAAGGGTTAAAAGGCATGCTCAATGCCAAAACCCTGGTCTACGATTTAAAGTTTGCCACCCCCGCCGATGAATATAAATATGAACTGGACCGGGCTGCCAGTTTGGAATCCTTGGTTCGTATGGCACTGACCGGAGGAAAGGTGAGTGGACCTGATCAAAAGCGGGTGATGGAGTTGACCGCCAAGAGTCAGGAAATGAACCTGCAGGGACGTTCCTTGGCCGCCTCCCAGGATTACAAAGGGGCCATCAGTGTGATGGAGAAATCCAACGAATTGCTGATTCAGGCTTTGCGTGCGGCAGGTATGCCGGTATTCTAGTCGGGAAGGTTCAACCTGGAACATTAAACTCGTTTTAGCGAGAAGGATGAATAGCTGATGAAAAAGCATGCAGCAGTTTATGCGTTGATGTTGGCCACCTTGTTGGCCGCCGGTTGTAATCAGAGCGCACCCCCCGTGAGTCAGGAAGCCCCGCCACCCAAGGCGGAGGCGGCTGCCCCACCGCCTGCCAAGGCGGAAACCAAAGCCGCACCGGCTTCCACCGGCAAAGCCACCGATATGGCTGCGGCGGAAAATGTTCAGGTGCAGGCTGGTAAAGGTTCCAAGTTTAACAACGATGCCGAATCGGTCTCCCGCCGTATCGATTTTGTTCGTACCCTGGTGGAAAGCTCTTCTGCGGCCAAACAAATTGAGGCCAAGGGAACCCCTGATGCCATTGCCATGCGGGAAAAGGCCCGTAGTCTCCTGAAACAGGCGGAAGGATTGCATGCCAAGAACAAAAATGTTGAGGCCAACGAACTGTTGAGCCAGGCCAGCAATACCATGTTCCAGGGTGTGCGGGCTTCCGATTCCGAATCGGTGAAGGGTGAAAAGGCACAGGCTGATTTTGGTCGTCGTCTGGAGAGCGTCAAGGTGTTGTATGATGCCCATCAGCGGATTGCCAAAGAAAAAAACAACAGTGCGGCCACCCAGACAGGTGACAAAATCAAGAATTTGATGGACCAGGCCGTTTCGCAAAAGGATGGTGGCAAGGTGGTAGAAGGGCGCAAGACGTTGGACGAAGCCTATGTCATTGCCAAGCTGTCCATCGAAAAAATGCGTCGGGGTGATACTTTGGTCCGTTCCTTGCATTTTAATAGCAAGGAGGAGGAGTACCACTACGAAATCGACCGCAACGACACCCATAAAATGCTGGTTAAGATGCTGGTCAGCAACAAAGGTCCCGAAATGGAGGCCATGGTGGCTCCCAATCTTGAGAAAGCTGACAATTTGCGTAAAGATGCCGAACGCAAAGCCGGTGGTGGTGACCATGCCGGAGCCATCGCCATCCTGGAACAGTCCACCCAGGAGCTGATCAAGGCGATTCGTGCCGGTGGTATCTTCATCCCCGGTTGATGACTTGCACCTTTTGAGTTGATCCTTCGGATTGAGGGGATTTCCCCTCAATCCGAAAGGTTGGCAAACAGGCGAGGATTCCATTCCATGGCCCAATTCAAGAAAATTCTGGTTCCCCTGGTGGTCCTCACGGCCTGTTGGTTGGGTTGGTCAAATGATTTATCCCATGCCGCCGATACCCGTAAATGGGACAGCCTGTTTGATGATGGCCTTCATGATCCCGAAAATCCCGGCCTGAAAGATTTGCAACAACCACGGGAAGCCTTGAGTGTTCTCCCCGCCGATACAGCAGGCAATAAGGTTTTGTGGGTGAAGGCACTGCGAGATGGCTTGATCAAACCCCGCACCAATATTTTACCCGATACTAAAATCCAGGTTTTGGACCTGGATCTCATCTATGGCAAAACCGGTGATAATTTTTACGTGCGCTTTCCCCACCGTGCCCACACCGAATGGTTGGACTGCACCAATTGCCATGATCGCATTTTTAAACAAAAATTTGGTAGCACCCCCTTTACCATGATGGCCATCCTGGATGGAAAATATTGTGGCCAATGTCATGGAGCTGTCGCCTTTCCCTTGAGTGAATGCAATCGTTGTCATAGTGTCAATCCTGAATCGTTCAAGGGGAGTCTGGGCGTACAGAAATAGGCATGGGAGTAATGAATCGTGGGCATGCGTTGGAAGAGAGCCATTCTGGGCGTGGTACTGGTTACCCTGGTTGCACCCGTGCAAGGGGAATATGCCGACGTGGTCCTGAATAAAAGGGCTGAACTGGCAGGCATGCGCCCGGTTATCTATCCCCACTGGTTCCACCGTATACGCTTTCGTTGCAAGGTTTGCCATAAAGAGTTGGGATTTAACATGCGGGTGGGCAGTAACGATGTGACCATGGCCGATATCATGGATGGTAAATTTTGCGGCATGTGCCATAATGGAAATGTGGCCTGGAGTGCTGAACATTGTGATCGCTGCCATTCGGGATACCCCGGTCTGGAAACGGGTATCCAGGGTGGACACGCAACAACTGGCCCCGGTCAGTGGTGATCCGTCTCTTGACAAGGCAGGAGAACGACCATGAACAAAACGGCTGTTCTCATTCTCTCAACCCTCACCTGGTTGTTGGCTTCCTGTACTGATATCAAGTATGAAATGCAGTCCATGCCCCAGGAGTTGACCCATGAACCCCTGCGGGTTTGGCCTGGTCCGCCTGAAAAACCCCGCTATGCCTTTATTGGCGAATTGACCGGCATGCATAATTTTAAAATTGCGGAAGGGCAGGAAGGTCCCCAGGGAACAGAAAAAGCCCTCATGTGGCTGGCTGGCGTGGACCCTGCCACCGGATTCCGTCGGCGTGGCATTGAAGGGGTCTTGCAGCGTCCCCAGACCGGGGCCGTGGATGAACTGGGACGTATTTATGTTACAGATAGCAGTCGTTCGGCGGTTTTTCTGTTTGACAGCGTCAAGGGAACTTTGCGGGTGTGGGCCGAGGCGGAAGCGGGAATTAATTTTTCCTCACCGGTGGGCATTGTCATGGGCAAACCTGGTGAGGTCCTGGTGAGTGATTCGGAATTGGCGTTGATCTTTCGCTTAAGTCGGGAGGGAAGACCCTTGGGCAGTTTTGGCCATGGTATCCTTTCCCGTCCTACTGGCATGGCGAGGGATCCCCGTTCTGGTTGGCTGTTTGTGGCGGACACCCGTGCCCACGATGTCAAAGTCTTTGATGAAAATGGCGAATTAATTAAAACCATCGGCGTGGCAGGTGAAGAGGAAGGGGAGTTCAATGCCCCAACCCATATGGCCTTTTTCAGAGACAAACTTTATGTGACCGATACCCTGAATGCCCGTGTGCAAATTTTTGATCAAGAAGGGCGTTTTCTTAAAATGTTGGGCAAGCGAGGCAATTTTGTCGGCAATATGGTTCGCCCCAAAGGGGTTGCCGCCGATATCGATGGCAACATTTATGTGGTGGAATCCTTGCATGACCATCTTCTGGTCTATGATGCCAATGGAGAATTTTTACTGCCCATAGGAGGAACTGGCAAGGAAGTTGGTTCTTTCTTTCTGCCCAGCGGGGTGTGGACAGATCGTGGGAAGAAAATCTATGTCTCCGACATGTTCAATGGCAGAGTCATGATTTTTCAATATTTGGGAGGAGGTTGACATGAACCATGGAGGTATTGCCAACCTGGCCTGGCTGTTGATTTTGCTGGTGCCTGCTTTAAGTTACGGGGCACGGCAATCGGATGTGCGGGCCACCAAACATAATTTGTCGGTGAACAACTATGCAGGTGGTCCCACCCGCACGGTGAAGGCATCCACCGAAACCCAGATTTGTGTCTTCTGCCATACCCCCCACGGAGCTACCTTGCAAAGTGGGGTCAAGGCCCCTTTGTGGAACCGCACCCTCTCCACCCAGACCTATACGGGCTATTCTTCCTCCTCCATTCAGGCGGATGTCAACCAACTGGCGGCGGGGCCGGGAGGAACTTCCAAGTTGTGCCTTTCTTGTCATGATGGCACCTTGGCCATTGGTTCGGTCAATGTTTTGGGGGGCAATCAATCGGTCAGCATCAATATGACGGGCACGGGCACGGGTGGGGTGATGCCCTCCGGGAGTGGGGCCAGCACGGGTTTTACCCGCAACCTGGGGGTGGACTTGAGCAACGACCATCCCATTTCCTTTGACTATACCACCACGGTTGCCTCGGCGGATGGTGAGTTGCGTTCACCTCCCTTTTCCAGTAGTGGTACCCTCATTATGGGCAATCGGGATGTTTCCAACAAACCCAAGTTGCCGTTGGATACCGACAAGCTGCAATGTTCCACCTGCCACGATCCCCATATCAAGGACACGGCGGAGACCGCCAGTATTAAGTTTTTGCGCCTAAACCGTTTTCAGACCAACACCCAACCCAGTGCTTCCTATAACGTGAGCAACGACATTATTTGTCTGGCCTGCCACGACAAAGGGGGGAGTTCCTGGTCCAATTCGGTGCATGCCAACAGTACCGATGCCAACGAAACCTATAAATCGGGTGTAGGAAGTGCGGCAGAGTTGCGGGAGTTTCCCAGCAATATCCAAGTCTGGCAGGCCGCCTGCCTCAACTGTCACGATTCCCACACGGTTGCCGGTTCCCGCCGTTTGCTAAGAGAAGGAACGGACAGTACCGCTACCCCCAAATCGGGTGGCAAGGCTGCCATTGAGGAGACCTGTTATCAGTGTCACACCACCTCTACCAACAGCATTCTGAGCAGCACCAGCAATAGTGTGCCGGATATCTATAGCGATTTTACCAGCACGGTGCGCATGCCTATTACCACTTCTGACCAGACCAACACGCAGAATAAAGAGCTGCATGATATTACCAATGCGGACTTCCAGGAAACCCAAGCAGCTCTTGGCAAGGGCAACCTGGACAATCGTCATGTGGAGTGCACCGACTGCCACAATCCCCATCGTGCTCTGAAAAACCGTCTTTTCAATGGTACGGGGGCCACCACGGCAGCCACCCATTTGCATGATACGGGCACCCAGCACAGCAACATTATTTCCGGTGCCCTGCGTGGCCAATGGGGGGTGGAACCCACCTTCACCACCACCACCTGGCTGGCCATGCCCAGTGCCTATACGGTGAAAAAGGGTGAACCCTCTGCCAGTACTGCCCGTTCCAGCAGTTATGTGACCCGTGAATACCAAATTTGCCTCAAATGCCATTCGGATTATGGCTATGATGACAACGGAACCTATCCCGCTGGCAACCGTCCCAACCTGGGCAGTTTTAACAATGGCACGGCCAGCAATACCAATGGTTTGACCCAATACACCAACCAGGCCATGGAGTTTAATGCCAATGCCAATGATTCCCTGACGGGTTCTGACCAGGGAGAATCTACGGCAACCCATCGTTCCTGGCATCCGGTGATCTATCCCACCGGGCGCACCCTGACGGCCCGTGGTGGTATGACCAATATGTGGACTGCCCCCTGGAACGGTGCTGATTCCTATATTGGCAACCAGACCATGTATTGTTCCGACTGCCATGGTTCTTCCACGGCAGAGGGGAGTTCCACACCTGGCACAGGAAAGGCCTGGGGGCCCCACGGTTCCACCAACAATTTTATTCTCAAGGGAACCTGGGATGTGAATACGGGGGAAGGGCAGACCACTACCGGTCTATGCTTCAAGTGTCACAGTTCAACCCGCTATGCCACCAGAGATGGTGGGGGAACCAGCGGTTTCTGTTGCGAGAAAGACACCAATCTCCACGCTTATCATTCGGACAAGGCGGTATTGAACTGTTCAAGGTGTCATGCCGCAGTTCCGCATGGGTGGAAGAATAAGGCCTTTCTGGTGAATTTAAACTCAGTGGGAGCCGAAGCCGGGCAAACGGAAGGGACCAATATTTCTGGTAGTGTGTACACGCAGGCCCCCTATTATATGGGTGCCCGTTTGCGGGTAAAAACCTGGCGTACCAGTGGCAACTGGACAGCAGCAAGTTGTGGTCCCACCTCGGGGACAGCGGGTAGAGACTGGATGAAAAGTAACTGTCCCTGATGGAAATGTCGGTCAAGGAGCAAAGGAGTCCGGGTAGACGGGATGGCCGGTTTTATTCGCCATGGTTTGCGGTGGTGGCGTTGCTCTTGGTGTTGCTGGCAACCTTGCTGGCCCATAAAAATCCCTCCGGGGCTTTGCCTATTTTGGTGGTTCCCTTTGGCGTGGCAGCCTTCGCCCTGTTGGTACTTTTAGGGCGCAGGGAAGAAGGGGGACCGGGCAGGGGAGGGTTGGCCATCTGCCATTTTTCCCTATTGGTCATGATCATCCTCATTGGCTTGGGGCGCATGACTTATTTGCAGGGTTGGGTGGAAGTTCCCACCGGCGGTTGGTTTGATGGCCCGCTCATGGGCGAAGAAAAGGGGCCATGGCACGGGGGGAATCTGGATCATGCCCGTTTTCGCAATCTGGGCTTTGTGGTGGATTTTGGCCCTGACTTGCGCCCTTTGAAAACCCGCAATCGGGTGGAATGGCTGGATGCTTCGGGGCAGTCGGTCATTCTTGAAATTGGGGAAGGCCATCCTTTGGTGTTGGCCAATTTTCGTTTTTCCACCAGCAGTAACAAAGGCTATGCCCCCATGTTTATGTGGCTGCCTGCCCAGGGAGGTGAGGCGGTGATGGGGGGCATCCACTTGCCCAGCTTTCCTCTTTTTGATGGCCAATCCAACCATTGGCAGATTCCAGATACCGAACTCAAAATATTGACTCTCCTGCAATTTGATGAACCCTTTCCCAACCCGGATAAATCCTGGCAATTTCCCGGTGCCCCTCGTCACCATTTGGTGATGACCCTGGCGGGGGAGAGTTGGGAGATGCGTCCGGGAGAGCGGCGAACCTTGCCCCAGGGGGTATTGCTCTATCAGGGCTTGGGAAGTTGGATGGGATATCGGGTTTGGTATGACTGGACCATGCCCTGGTTGCTGGCGGCGGCATTGGTGGCCACTTTGGGACTATTGGTTTATCTGGTTGGTCGTTTTGCCCGGGATCCCTGGCATCGACATTGGGGAGAAGGCCGGTGAGCGATCCTGTGCTGGAATCCCAATTATTATGGCTGGCGGTTGGCTGTTATCTGGTGGCAACCGGTCTGGCCTTTTCCTTCCTGGTGGTGGGACAGCGGTTTTATGGTTTGATCTTGACCTGCCTGGCGGTGGGGGTGGTCTTGCATGCCGCTGCCATCGGCCTGCGTTGGCAGCGTCTGGGCCATGGTCCCTTTGTCACCCTGTTTGAAATTTTGACCAGCAATCTGTGGAGTTTGTTGTTGGCCTATACCCTGGCCATCTGGCGGGTGGCCTCCGTGCGTTTGACAGCGGCGGTGGTGTTGCCGGTGATGACGGTGATGATGGTCTGGCTGTTGTCCACCGATCCCAAGGATTCCCAACTACCCGCCACCTATACCACCTCCTGGCTTTATATTCATGTCACCTTTGGCAAAATTTTCATGGGTTTGCTTTTGGTGGCGGCAGGCATTGGCGGGGTGGTCAACCTGCGTCGCTGGGGGTTGTTTCAGGCTCGCCTGGCCAGTTTGCCAAGTGATGTGGCCCTGGATGAACTGGCCTTTCGTTTTTTATCCCTGGGATTGGTATTTGACAGCTTCATGCTGATTGCCGGGGCGATTTGGGCGCAGGATGCCTGGGGACGGTATTGGGATTGGGACTCCCTGGAAGCCTGGTCTCTGGTGAACTGGCTTTCTCTGGCGTTGGTGCTTCATCTGCGGGTGGCCTGGCGTCCGCCACCCTGGCTCAATGGACTATTGGCCATCTTTTTATTTTGTTTGGCCTATGTGGTCTTCTTCGGTGTTCCCTTTATTTCTCAGGCTCCGCACCGTGGCGTGGTTTAAGGGGCTGTTTTATCAGAAAGGAATGGAATACGGGACCAGGTTTTCTGAAATTGAAATGGCTTTCTCTCTTCTCCAAAGGTACAATGAAGAGGGCCGGTCATTGTCTTAAGGTCAGAGGTCAAACGTCATGAAATTTATCGACCCACGCATTGATTTTGCGTTCAAAAAAATCTTCGGTAGCGAAGATGCCAAGGATATTTTGATCTCGTTTTTGGAAAGCCTCCTGGGGTTGGAGGGGGAGCGACGTATTGCAGAGTTGACCATCCTGGATCCCTTCCTTGCCCCACGGCTCAAAGAACTGAAATCCACCGTGCTGGATGTACGCTGCAAAGACCATCGGGGCATTTCCTATGTGGTGGAAATGCAGGTGGAAAAGGTGGCAGCCATGCTGAAACGCATTCAGTACAACAGTGCCAAAGCCTATGTTGGACAAATTGGCAAAGGTGAGGATTACAGTAAGCTTAAGCAGGTGATTGCCATTACCATCACCGATTTTGTGCTGTTTGACGGCTTTGACCACTGTGTCTCGGTTCATGAATCCTGTGAAACCCTGACGGGACAGGCCCATCTGATGGATATTTTACACTATTTTGTTGAACTACCCAAATTTACCAAGGCGTTGGATAGCTGCAAGGATGGTATGGATCAATGGATCTATTTCATCAAATATGCCGGTTCCATCGAAGACGTTCCCCCCAACATGACAGCAGCACCCATTCGGCACGCCTTTGAAAAAGCCAGGGTTGCCAATATGACCCCAGACGAACTGGAACTCTACGACAAGGCAGGAATCGCCATTGCCGATGCCCGTGGTCGCCTGGACTTGGCGCGTGAAGAAGGGGAGCAGAAAGGGCGGTTGGCACAAAGAAAAGAATCGATCCTGGAACAGATGGAAGAGCGTTTTGGTTCCCTGCCCGAATGGGCACGGAATAAAGTTTTCCACGCTGATTTGGACACTTTGAAAAGCTTGAACAAAAAAATCATCCATGCCGACAAATTGGATGATCTGTTTTAATGGTTTAAATTTATAGAAAACCAACAAAACCGGAGGGAACCCTTGTGGGGATCCCTCCGGTGTGAATCATCAGCCGATGATGGCGTTCAACGTCGGGCTGGGACGTTGGGCAGCCGCCACTTTGGCGGGATCCGTGTGGTAGTAGCCACCCAGATCCAAGGGACGCCCTTTGTTGGAGGCCAGTTCGGCAAGGATTTTATCCTTGTTGCTGGTCAACTGCTGGGCGATGGGGGTGAAGTGGGCTTTGATCTCCTGGTCATCGTTCTGGGCGGCCAAGGCTTCGGCCCAGTACATGGCGATGTAGAAGTGGCTGCCCTTGTTGTCCAGATCGGGCACACCACGACCGGGAGAGTTGTTGTTGTCCAACAACTGACCAATGGCCGCATCCAACCCTTTGGCCAGCACGGCGGCTTTGGGATTGTTGCGGGTTTGGCTCAAATGCTCCAGGGAGGCACCCAGGGCGGCAAATTCACCCAGGGAGTCCCAACGCAAGTGACCCTCTTCCATGAATTGCTGCACATGTTTGGGGGCGGAACCACCGGCACCGGTCTCAAACAAGCCACCACCATTCATGAGGGGAACGATGGAGAGCATTTTGGCACTGGTGCCCAGCTCCATGATGGGGAAGAGGTCGGTGAGATAGTCACGCAACACGTTACCCGTCACGGAAATGGTGTCCTTGCCATCCTTCATCCGTTGCAGGGAGAAGTTGGTGGCATCGTTGGGGGACATGACATGCAGCTCCAGACCGCTGGTGTCATGATCCTTGAGATAACGCTCCACCTTGGCAATCAATTGGGCATCGTGGGGACGGTTTTGGTCCAGCCAGAAGACGGCGGGGGTGTTGGACAGACGGGCACGATTGACCGCCAGTTTCACCCAGTCCTGGATGGCCGCATCTTTGGCCTGGCAAAGACGCCAGACATCGCCGTTTTCCACATCATTTTCCAACAAGGTATGACCGGCGGCATCCACCACACGAATTTTGCCGTCACCGGGGGCTTTGAAGGTTTGGTTGTGGGAGCCGTACTCTTCGGCTTTTTGCGCCATGAGACCCACGTTGGGAATGCTACCCATGGTGGCAGGATTGAAGGCACCATTCTTTTTGCAGAAGTCCACGGTGGCGGCATAGACACCGGCATAGCTGTGATCGGGGATCACGGCCAGGGTGTCTTTTTCCTTGCCATCGGGACCCCAACCTTTACCACCATTGCGAATCATGGCAGGCATGGAGGCGTCGATGATGATGTCGCTGGGGACATGCAGGTTGGTGATGCCACGACCGGAATCCACCATGTAAAGCTCGGGCTGGGAGGCCATGCAAGCCTTGATGTCGGCTTCAATCTCTGCCTTCTTGTCTTCCGGCAGGGAGGCAATTTTGATGTAGAGATCACCCAGACCATTGTTGGGGTCCACACCCAGTTGGGCAAAGGTGGCGGCGTGTTTTTCAAAGACATCTTTGAAGAAGACCGAAACCACATGACCAAAGAGAATGGGATCGGACACCTTCATCATGGTGGCCTTCAGATGCACCGAGAAGAGCACACCCTGCTGTTTGGCCGCTTCAATCTGTTGGGCCAGGAAGGCACGCAAGGCTTTGACGTTCATGGCGGTGGAATCCACCACTTCACCGGCCACAAGGGGCAGTTTTTCTTTGAGCACCTTCACCGTGCCAGCAGCATCCACAAATTCGATGCGGGCGGTGGTGGGGGCTGCCACGGTTATGGATTTTTCGTTGGAGGCAAAGTCCCCAGAAGACATGGTGGCCACGGAGGTTTTGGAATCGGGACTCCAGGCACCCATTTTGTGGGGATTTTTGCGGGCGTAGGCTTTCACCGCATTGGGGGGACGACGATCCGAGTTGCCTTCGCGCAACACGGGATTCACTGCACTACCCTTGATTTTGTCGTATCTGGATTTGGCTTCGACTTCGGCAGGGGTTTGAGGAGATTCAGGATATTCAGGCAGGTTGTAGCCTTGTTCCTGCAATTCCTTGATGGCTGCCTTGAGCTGGGGAACCGAGGCACTGACGTTGGGCAGCTTGATCACATTGGCTTCCGGGGTCGTCACCAATTCGCCCAATTCCGCCAAATCGTCCGCTTGTTTTTGTTCAGCGGTCAGATTTTCCGGGAAGGAGGCGATGATACGACCAGCCAAGGAGATATCCTTAACCCCAACATGAATGCCCGCCACTTTTGTGAAAGCCTGGATGATGGGTAGAAAAGAACCACTGGCGAGTTCAGGGGCCTCATCCACTTTGGTGTAGATAATATCCGGCTGCACATTTGCGGTCTGGTCTGACATTGTACACTCCAAAGTCAAGAGTTAGTGTGATCCCTTTGAGGACGTAGCATGTATAATCTGTGGCGAGAGGGGTGTCAAGGTTGCACAAACCTGCAAGCCTGTCTGTCCCGCTGGTTTGAAAATAAAAATAAATTTATAATAATGAAAATATTTAAATATTATGATTATAAATAATAAAATCGGAATAGATATGTCTATAACAAATTTAAGGAAATGATTATATAACTAAGGCTATAAATAAAATAAATTTTTCTACTTCTCTACCCCATTCCGCAGAATGATATAGCCTTAGAGGAAATATAATATTATGCCCTTTTTTGTTGGAAAAATTGGCTTAATAGCCCCACAGCCACTTCTTCGCTGGCCTTTTCTTGCTGTAAAGAACAGGGGGGCAGGGGAGAATGTTCCCAAAGGCGTTGGCCTGCATAGACCACCGTGGTCACCCGCGCCTGTCGCAACGCTTCCAGACACATGGGACAAGGTTGCAAGGTGACATGGAGCTGGGTGTCCAACAAGCGGTGATCACCCCGGCGACGGGCGGCCTGGCGCAGGACCACCACCTCCGCATGGGCGGTGGGGTCCAGATCAGAACGGGTTTGGTTGCCGCCTTGGGCTAGAATACGCCCTTGTGCATCGCTAACCACGGCCCCAATGGGAACCTCTCCTCTGTTGGCGGCTTCGGTGGCTTCCATGAGGGCCAGGAGCATATATCCCGCCTGGGGAGACAGCCACTCGGTTGGGGAATCAGTCGTTGGCGGGGGCTTCATCCACCATTTCCTCTGCACGGGGAGGACGGCCTTTGCCCTTTTTGGAGCCTTTGCCTGTTTGGGTGGGCTTGGATACTTCCGGGGGTGGAAGTTGCACCGGGCCGATAAAGCTGAGATCAAAACGGGGATGATCCCAGGCGGTTTGGGCGCTGTCCCGGGCGAACAACCAGCTTTCGTGCAGGGGCACCCCTTCGGCATCGTTGATCACCACCCAAACTGCCGGGTTGACGTGACCTTCCGGGCCATGAATGGCCTTGCCGTCTTGCAGCAGGAGGTCCGGGACGTAAGCGGCAACCTGTAAGGTTCCTCCCCAGGGGCCTTCCACCGGCAGACCCACCGCCAGCTCCATGAGTTTGGTCTGCATGGTGCGTTTGTCCAAAATGCGAAAGCGCATTTTTTTGCCTTGATTGCTTTTGATCATCTCATCGGCGGGGCGAGCGCGAATCAATTTGACATGGGGAGCGAGAGGCAGCCGACTGATCGATTCCGGCTCTGTGGGGGTATAGATAATGGTTTTCTCTTCTCCTGCCAGGGCGGAGGCGATCATGCCACAACAAACAATCAGCACAAACCGAACCATGGGCCATATCCTTGACTTGGGGCGAGTGTAGAACGCCAATCTTCTTTTCTGGTTTTTATGATATCCCAGATGCCAGGATCAACAACAGGCTGGACAGTGGGGATTTTTATCCACGGTCACTTTGTGAAAAAGACCATACAAACCGCTGACCAAAAGCAGGTTGCCAGCCAGGGAATCCCCGATGTTTAACAGGCACTTGATCACTTCCAAGGCTTGCAGGGAGCCGATCATTCCCGCCAGCGGTCCCAATACCCCGGCGGTGGCACAGGTGGGGGTGGCGGCAGGATCGGGGGGCTGGGGATAGAGGCAGCGATAACAGGGGGCCTTTGGGTCCATCCCGTGGCGAAAAACAGTCACTTGACCATCAAAGGCCAAGACGGCTCCAGAGACCAGGGGGATGGCATAGTGACGGGCCAGATCGTTCATGAGGTAGCGACTGGCAAAATTATCGGTGGCATCGGCCAGCACCTGGCATTGGGGGAGCCATTGGGGGGCGTTGTCAGCGGTGAGACGCTCTTCCACGGCGGTGATTTTCACCTCCGGGTTGAGTTGGGAAAGGGCGGTGGCTGCGGACGTGGCCTTGGCCATGCCCACCCGTTGGGTGGTATGCAGAAATTGACGTTGCAGATTGGAAAGTTCCACCTTATCCCCATCCATGAGGATAAGATGTCCCACCCCGGCGGCCACCAGATAGGCGGCCAAGGGGGAGGCGAGGGCACCTGCGCCCACCACCAGCACGGTGGATTGGGATAAGGTTTCCTGCCCAACCCCACCGATCTCCCGCAGGATAATCTGACGGCTGTAGCGTTGAATTTGGGATTCAGTGAGGGTCATGCTGCCTTTGCTCCTTGAGCCATTCCGTCACTTGGTGCGCGAGTTTTTCTTGTTGGGCAGGTGGCAATCCCAAAGGATCGAACCGTTGCCGATAGTGTAAGTCCAAGAGGGGGAGGAGTTCCAGCCGTTCCACCCGATGCAGCCAATTTCGCCAGCTTTCTCCTGCCAAGGGGGGCCAGCCTTGTTGGATGAGGGTCTTTTCCACCTGTTCAAAGGGGAGGAGAGGGATTTCCTGGCCTGGTTTGGGTTTGGATGAACGATCCAACACCCCCTTGCCCCGCACCAACCGCCAGCCCAGATAGGCCAGCAGGAGGGCCAACATGAGCAGCCAGGGCCAAGTGGCGCGTTCATTTTGCTCCTGATTGCGCCATTTATTCAACTCGAACATGGCCCGTGACCATAGATCCCCCATTTGGGACCAAAGGGAAACCGCTTGGGCTTCCGATTCCTGCCAATCGGGCGGGGTGGTGTCCACATCCAGCCAGCGACCTTCCACATAGGCGGAGGCCCAGGCGTGGGCGTGGCGTTGTCGCACCACCCGCACCTTGCCCTCCGGTTCATGCACCGAATAGCCGAACACATACCGGGTGGGAATACCTGCCTGCCGCAACAAAAGAACGGTGGAGGTGGCGAAATATTCACAATGGCCCGCACGACCGGTTAGTAGAAATCGGCTGATGGGACTCTCACCGCTTGCGGAGCCATCCAGCAAGACGGTATAGCGAAAGTGCTGGTTGAAATAGTCGCTTATCCGTTGAATCACCGTATGGGGGGGCAAGCCGGTCAGACCCAATTGGTGGGCTGTTTGGGCAATGGCGGCTTGCTCCTTGACGGGGATGGACAGGTCGGTTTCATCCGGTGGTCTGTCGTGGGTTTGTTGGGAATTATAGTAGACGTTGAAACGGGCGAAGGGCGGGGGATCCTTGATCTTGATGGCCCCAAAGGCGTTGGCTTCCATGGCCATGGCTGGGAGTCCTGCCAGCAGGGTGGTTCCCTGGGGGGTGGCAATCATGGAGGAGCCTTTGCCAAAGGAGCGATAGACGGTGATGGCCTCTCCCTGGGGTTGGTCGCCATGGAGCGGCCACCATCCCACCTGGGTGGACAGGGGAATTTCCTGCAATTGATTGTGACTGCCCAACCAGGTTTTGCCCAAAAAAGTGTTGTAGGAGGACTCCCGCAACAACAAGGGCATGGTCCAGGGGTGGGGTTGATCCACCCGAAACAGAATGCTGCTGGACATTTTCAACGGCCCCACATCCCCCAACGCGGTGGTACGATGGAAGGGATCCTGGGGCGGTCCCCACCATTTGTGCAGCCATTGCACCGCCTTTTCCCCCACCTGCTGCTGCAAAATGACCATTCCATGTTGTTGCATATAAGCGAAACCAGTGGATGCCAGGACGATCAGGAGCCAGTAGAAGCGTGGATAACGGTGTGGTCGGTGTTGCCAGAGGAAAAACAGGACCAGCAGGGCAACCCCAGGGGCATACCAGGGATTGGGCAGCGGGGAGGCGGAGGCCGAGGTGAGGCAACCGCCGATGAAGAGATAATCGACTGAAATATCTGGTTTTTTTATGGTGGAGTGACGCAGGGTATAAAAAAGGGCGGCCAGGGGAATGGTTTGTCGGGTGGAGTAGAGTTGTCCCAATAGAATGGGGAGCAGGGCGTAGGGGAGGACTTGCAATTCGTAGGTGACCGATGGAATTTGTCGGCTACCGGTGATGTGGGGGTAGAGGAGCAGTCCCACCAACAGGAGGGTGGCCAGATCGGACAGGCGGTAAAAATCTTTATCCTCTGCCTGCCAACGCCAGGTGGTGAGATAGCGGGCTTCCACCAGGAGGGCCATGACGGCGGCTGCCTGCCACTGGTTGGTTTGCCAGCCCCAGAAGAGCAGGACGATGGTGAACATGGGAAAGGGTATCTTCATGGCAGGATTCCCGCCAATATTTCACCGCCTTGGCCGGGGGCAACGGTATAGCAACGGGAGGCGGGGTGGTGCAGGGGGGGAGGGAAGGGCAGGTGGGTGTTTTCTGCAATTCTTAAAATCAACAAGGGCAGGTTCCATTGGGAGAGTTTTTCCACCAGCTTTTCCCGCTCTTCATCCCAGTGCAGGAGGATGAGGACGCATCCTCCCAATAGGGAGGCCTGACTGACCACCAGATGGCTTAATTGTTGGAAGGGGTGTTGGGGTGTTTCCTCCACGCAGGCGAGAATTTCCAATATTTGCGCTGCGTGGGCGATGCCCCGTCCGGCGGTGAAGTGATAGGCGGTTTGGCCCACAAACAACAATTCCAGCAGGGCGTCTCCGGCTTCCACCACGGCGGAAAAACTGGCGGCCAGGGAGACGGCTTCTTCAAAGCGGGCGGGGTCTTCGCCAGTATGGGTGAAGGTGTCCAGGATCAAGCCGTAGCGGGTGAAATATTCTTCCTGGTACTCCCGCACCAGCAGTTGACCATGCCGAGCCAGGCCGGGCCAGTGGATGCGGCGCAGGGTATCCCCTGGTCGGTATTCTCGCAGACCGATGAACTCTTCGGCCTCTCCCACGGTGGAGACCAGGGAGAGACCGCCGGGTTGATGGCGGCGGTGGCCGGGCATGGTAAAGCCGGCGGGCAATCGGTAGCGTTTAGGCAACACCAATATGGAAGCGGATTGGGGATGGTTTTCCCGCGCCAGGAAGAGTCCCAGGGGATCGGGGCGCAGCAGGTGGGGGCCGGGCAATTGCACCCTGCCCCGCCGGTGGGGGGTTATTTCCAGGGTGACCTGGCAGCGTCCTTGGCTGGGGAGGGGTGGGAGTGGGGTGGTTTGGGCGTGAAAGCCTTGTTTTTGGCGGGAGAGCCAGACAAAGCGTTCAAAGGCCACATGGCGGTCGAACCAGTTGCGTTTTTCTTCCCCTGGTTGCCGGTAGTGGAGAAATTCCAGCAGGGTGGGGGTGGAATGGGGAGGGGTTTCCCCCAGGGTCAGTTCTCGTTGTTCCTGATTGCCATGATTGACCACCTCCACCACGCAGGGAAAGGGCAAGCCCAGGGTGGCGTGGGGGGGCACCCGGCGGATCAGGTGCACCTGACTTTTGAACCGCCAGGAAAAAAGCATGGCCAGCAGCATGAGTCCGCACAGCAGGGAGAACAGTTGGTAGGCTTGGGTGCGGGTGGTATCCACGCTGAACAGTCCGCAGGCCAGCAAACCCAACACCACCACCCGCCCACTCCCAGTCACCCTTCCCCCCAGACGATGGCTTGCACGGGTGAAGAAGGCGAAGGAGGGGAGCATGATGAAGCGTCGGAAGATAGGGCGACGTTTTCTTTCCATGGGGGCCAATGCAACTATCCTGTTTTTTTATCCGTAATTTCATATTTATTTCTATGAGCTATTTACGGACGGTCATAAAGTTCCTTCCGACTCATGGGTTGCATATCACCATATTGGGTGGCAACACGGGCACGCAATGCGGCCAACGGGCCGGAAAATGTTTCAGTAGGTTTCTCTTGGGCTTTTTCTGCGTCAAGGGAAGGTTGTGCATTGGTTGCTGTGGGGGATTGGCTGGCAAGGAATTCAACAAAATCGAACACCTCGGCTTGCTTCTCAGGAGGAAGGGATTGCAATTTTGTCAACAGGTTGGCGTATCCCATGATTGAACTCCTCACAGAAAAAACAGCGACCGGTAACATGCCACAAAAGAAAAAGCCCCAGGGGTTCGGCCAGCCCAGGATTTCTAAGGTGCGTGGCTTACTGCCAAGGGGCGGATGTGAAACCAGTATAGGCCATGGCCCACATGATGGCAACAATCCGTTGCAAAATCCCCAACCATCCCAACCGGGATAACCGCCAGTGGCCTTTTTGTTGTGCTGAAAGGCATGAACAACAAACTTCGGGTACTCCACTTCAATGAGGCCGCAGCGGTTAGCTGCAGATAACAACTATGTAACCGAGGAGAGGGTGACCTACTTTGAGGCACTTCAATGAGGCCGCAGCGGTTAGATGCGGATAACTTTAAAACTCATGCGGCCACAGTCCCGTTCTGGCTGCTTCAATGAGGCCGCAGCGGTTAGCTGCGGATAACATCATGCTGGCAACACCTTTCGGCACGGCTTTCCGACGCTTCAATGAGGCCGTAGCGGTTAGCTGCGGATAACGCCCCTGAAGTTGCCAAGGAAAAACAGCAACGTGCTCCTCTGCTTCAATGAGGCCGCAGCGGTTAGCTGCGGATAACGGCTAACTTGAGGCAATATGTGGCAGAATATTCCTGAGGCTTCAATGAGGCCGCAGCGGTTAGCTGCGGATAACAGGTAAGGCCCTGGTGGGAGTGTCGGGTGGGACAACCGCTTCAATGAGGCCGCAGCGGTTAGCTGCGGATAACTTAAAAACAAGCTGGACACTCTTCCCACCCAAGCGGATCAGCTTCAATGAGGCCGCAGCGGTTAGCTGCGGATAACAACCTCCGTATCATCCGGTAAACCTCCACCGTCGATATAGCTTCAATGAGGCCGCAGCGGTTAGCTGCGGATAACTCGGTGCTCCTAGCACACTTGATGCTGATGGTATCTTGCTTCAATGAGGCCGCAGCGGTTAGCTGCGGATAACACCTGTGTTGACCAGGGCGCATTATCTATACAGACACGCTTCAATGAGGCCGCAGCGGTTAGCTGCGGATAACTGCAATAACAACACATAAAGCACAGGGTTCAGAATAGCTTCAATGAGGCCGCAGCGGTTAGCTGCGGATAACTTCAGGTAGTGTCTATCCAAACCGTCGCAAGGCGGCTTGAGCTTCAATGAGGCCGCAGCGGTTAGCTGCGGATAACATCAGCGGTAGTTCGTACTCCGAGGGAACCACTACCTTGCTTCAATGAGGCCGCAGCGGTTAGCTGCGGATAACGCCCTCTCCGAGCAGATGCGTCAAATGGCCTCGGAAATGCTTCAATGAGGCCGCAGCGGTTAGCTGCGGATAACGGTGGCCTGCGATTATAGAACAAGCAGTCAGGAACATGCTTCAATGAGGCCGCAGCGGTTAGCTGCGGATAACGAGGAGGAACAATGAAACCAAACCGCGAAATCTTCATGGCTTCAATGAGGCCGCAGCGGTTAGCTGCGGATAACGATTGGCTTCGCAGCTACTACAACAACGAGAAGGTGAGCTTCAATGAGGCCGCAGCGGTTAGCTGCGGATAACTCTATGCCTGCCGAGCAAAGAGAATTTCTGTTCATTGAGCTTCAATGAGGCCGCAGCGGTTAGCTGCGGATAACGCCTTTTGTGGCCGGCGACGTGTTTGTCGGTTTCGCGCTTGCTTCAATGAGGCCGCAGCGGTTAGCTGCGGATAACGCTTCCCCCACCTCCGCCATAGGCCATACATGCTGTACCAGCTTCAATGAGGCCGCAGCGGTTAGCTGCGGATAACAGGCACGGCCATTGATTTCCTTCGGGCTGCCAGCACGCTTCAATGAGGCCGCAGCGGTTAGCTGCGGATAACGGGTATTTGCTGCGGGGGTAGGTGTTATATGAGCAACAGCTTCAATGAGGCCGCAGCGGTTAGCTGCGGATAACGTTACAGGTGCCGATTATCTTGGCCAAACAGTAATTGCTTCAATGAGGCCGCAGCGGTTAGCTGCGGATAACCAAGTCATCCATGATTTCAATGAGGCCTATGGTTACACGCTTCAATGAGGCCGCAGCGGTTAGCTGCGGATAACTTCCCATCGACAAACCCATTTTGAATTGCACCATTGTTAATGCTTCAATGAGGCCGCAGCGGTTAGCTGCGGATAACATTCTAATCCCACTCTCATGGGTAAATTCTTTATTTAGCTTCAATGAGGCCGCAGCGGTTAGCTGCGGATAACACCGGCAAGGCCACCTTCGTTGTTGGCCGTCATCATTGCAGCTTCAATGAGGCCGCAGCGGTTAGCTGCGGATAACCTCCAGGGACATAGAACTGGAACTCTCCCGTCAGTTTGCAGCTTCAATGAGGCCGCAGCGGTTAGCTGCGGATAACGGCTCCTCCCAGGGGCCTTGAAGCAGTAGGGTTGGGAGGGTGTTTTGCGAGAGGTGGGGGTGAATAGGGGTGTGGACACCACTTTTCCCACCTTTCGATGGTGAAGGCTAACGATTTTTCCCTCATTTGTCAAGGATCTATCTCTTTGCGAGAGGGTAGGG
>JADFXB010000250.1 GCA_015233935.1 Magnetococcales bacterium
GCACCGGGAACTCCTTTTGGCCATCCCCCTGCACGTCCACATGGATCAAAATCCACCGCTGTTGACCATCCTTTTGCCAGACCTTAACCAACCGGTCCATGTGGCGCGTCCCCAACTCCGCCTCACGGGTGATGCGAAGCACCTCCTTGTCGAGAAACTCATACCCTTTTTCCCAATCAATGCCATCATGGGCCACTGGCAAAAAAAAGGCCAGAAAATCCTTAAAATAATCTTCCAGAATTTCCTTCCAGGGGGTATCAAAGGAATCTTCTACTTGCTCGATCTGCTCTTCTGCCATGGGCCGTCTTTCCAACAAGATGATTCACCTTTTTCGTGGATAACTGGATAGCAGACAGCCATGGGAATATCCTGGCAATCTTTACGCAGACTGTTTTGCTCAAAAAATCAATTATCAGGGCGCACGCCAAACCATATTGAGTTTTTCCAGTGTGGCAAAGCCATCTTCCGTCGCTGGAACTGTGTCACAGCTTCCAACCCCCATGGCAATCGTAACATCACCAACACAAAGATCTGCTTTCATGTTTGGATAATTAAGATAAAAATTCCGAAGGAGCGGTGTTGTTGTTAAACTATTTGTGGCAGGGTTTGTAACTGAGAAAAGAAAATAGAGGCGACCGTCGTTATCCGTCGCAATAACCCCGGCATCAGGAGGGCTTCCACCGGATAAAGTATCAAACCCTGGCGTATATCCCTTTGAGGCATTCGTATTGTTAGTGTCTATTTCAAAATTATAGTTAGTTCCATATTCTGGATAATTCCACCGAAGTGTTGGCGGACTGGCTGATATGGCCTGAATAACTGAGGAGTTGGAATTAGATGTTGTCCAAGCCACCGATCCAAAATAGGTCGATAAAAAGCCCGACATGGTATTGGCCAAAGCGGTGTCATCCATATTACCATTCCATGGAGCTGCTGAAGTGGCTCCATCATGCCCTGCTCTACTCACAACAAAATCAAGCTGCCCCCGCATGGCCCAGTAAATTTGAATTTTGGCAAGGCTTTCATCAATAGCCTGGGATTCACTGGCCGCCATATGTTCTGTCAATGCTCCAGCAATAGCCATGAGCATTACCATGGCCAGCATGACCACCAGAATGGCATTCCCCTTTTGATTTTTTTGGGAACGGGTTTTGGCCATGTTATTGATCTCCCGCCAGAAAGAAACCAGTACGATAACTTTCTTTCCTGGACCAGGGAACAGCACTGTATCTGGTGGCAGGTGTAGCAGGATTGGGATCATTATAAAGTGTATTTTCAATCATAAAATCCGGGTCCACCATCTGAAACCTGAGATTTACATAGTATTTTCTACCATTAAAAGAATCCTGTAGATTTGAAATATGGAAACCATTATTGACTCCACCATTATAAAATGCCCCTATATCCACTTCCCCAGCCCCAGTGCACTGGGCATGGGGCGTGTTGGCACCTGTACACTGCAACTTCATAAATGCACTGCTGCTTGCCCATGGACCGGCTGGTGCCCTACCATCCATAAGACGGAGACGGTTGAAATTGGTAGCCAGTGCAACAGTAGCTTGCGAATCCGCTGTCCCATTCCAGTAAATATTTCTGTAATTTATCTGGTTGGCGATTGGAAAGTTAAGATCATTGCCCCCTCTGATTCCAGATATGCGTTCTTCTGGAACTGCCGCATTGAGCGTTCCCAGAGGGGGAAAATCCACAAAGGCACCATTGGCGGTCAGTTCAAACACTTGCCTGGCTTCCTGATTGAAACGGATTCTCTGCCACATGGTATCCGCCATATCCTGGGCCTGCACCACCATTTGAAAGACGATAATCACCAGGATGGCACTCAAGGTCAGGGAGACCATCAACTCCACCAGGGTATAACCCGACTCTCTGTTGGAAGAGATAGCCATCATTTCCTCCAATCCCCGACAATGGTTCGCAATACAAGGGTATTGATGCGTCCCATGGAAGGTTCCAGAGGGTTAAAGGTAGGCGTGGTCTGATAGCGGAAAGGATAATCCAGATAGAGGGTAATCAATAAACAGTTCTGGTTGGCACTACCGTTTTGATAACAATTATCACCAGGCATTTCATCCGCCACCCAGCTTACCCTGGCCGTGATCCTTTTTTCAAAATCCAGCCAAATCACATTACGCGGGTCCCCAGCAGGAGGGGTATAAAAAAATATTAATTGTTCGTTGGCGGGTTGACCATTGGCATCTACTTGAGAAAACGTTGCCTCCGCGTTGGTTACAATCCCAGCTATAGTGGTAGCATTCAAAATTCGATGATTGCTCCCCCCGGTACGCCAATGGGCTGGAAAGGTTGGGGCGTAGCCACTATCAAGGGTTTGTGTTGAAAAACCCCCAGCCCCGATTACATCGTTAGTTGGATTTTGAAACAAAAAATACAACTTCTCCATTTCCCCATTCAATAAAAAGACTGCCTTCTGGCGCAGGGTAAATTCCTGCACCTCCTCACCCAACATGGCAAAAAAGCTTTGCATACCAATGGCAAGAATACCTGCCAACACCATGGCAACCATGATTTCCACCAGAGTGAAACCACGCTGCCTTGCCTTCTTCCATGTGTTCAAGAAAGGATACATTGAATTACCAAGTTGCTGAACCCAAGGGTTCACCTAACGGATTGTCCATACGATAACCATCTGTCCAATAAAGATTATTGGCAGGCGGTGGATATTTATAAACAACGATTTGCCCCTCATAACCATCAAACCAGCCCACAGGAGCCACCTTTTCATCCGTACTGGTTCCAGCCCCTGTTCCTGCGGTTTGACACGTGCCCAAACCATCCGTTAAAGTCACAACGTCATCCTCGGAGGTGCTGGACAGGGCAGTATCTCGTAACACTGCCCAAACTTCAAAATTGTCATTATCACCTGTAAGATCAAAGAGGCTACCACCTTTATCAGGAGAGACCGTTGTACCTAGCTGTACGCGAAAACAAAAGTCTGACGCATCTTTGAGGTTGACGCCCAGGATATCTTCCAGCAACTGTTCATCACCAGCAGAATAGGCTTGACCGTTAAAATTTCCTCCATTCCGGTAGGTGTTTTCATTTCCTGCCAAAAAACTCCCATACTGATTCCTGGTCTCTTTCAACCGTGCCGCAATGGAAGCCATATAGGGTTTGGCGTTTTCCAGGCGACTGACCAGAATTTGGCTTTGAATCTTGGGAACCGCAATGGCTGCCAGGATGCCGATGATGGCAATCACCACCATCAGTTCCACCAGGGTGAACCCTTTACTGGGAGTATGTCGCGTTGCCATGGGGCCTTCCTTCCGGCAGTAAAAGAAAAAAGTTCCGTCAAAATCCATGGTTCAGGCTAACAGAGGGCGAAAAGGGAAGTCAACACGAACCTTTCTGCCCCTGTGGATTCCTCACCGCCTCGGGGCGGGAAGGTCGGCCCACATGCCTTGACGCTCACGCCGTGCCATCTCTTCCATTTCGGTAAAACGGGGATCCAGGGCCATGGCCAGACCACCCCGCACCATGGCAGCGTTGACGCTGGAGTTGTCCGGGTCGAACACCTCCCAGGAGGGTTTGCCGTCTGGCTCCGCACCCATTTTTTTCACCCGCACCTGTTTGGTAAAAACCATGGCCGCCAGGGAGCGGCGCACATGTTTGCCAAAGGTGTTGTCACTCTCGGTACAACCAATCCCTCCCAAATGAATCCGATGGAGGGTGCCATCCTCTTCCTTGATCTCCACCCCACAACCATAATGCACCCCCACCACCTTACCCACTGGTTGGTCAGATTTTTTTGCCAGGGTAGGCGTGGAACGGTGGGTCACCGCAATGGCCGGTTTGTCCACCGGTGGTGGCGGTGGTTCGGCGGGAACGGAGGCTACCGCTGGCGCAGGCGGTGTCACCACCGGAGGTGCCGCCACTGGAGATGGGGGTGTCGCAACCACTGGTGGTGTGGTAACTGTCGGTTTGGTCGCTGGCTGGGGCGCGGGCGGAACAGGCGTTGGAGCAGGGGCAGCCTTGGCCACTACCGGCGACGTGGCCGGAGGAGGTGGGGGTGGCAGTGGTGGCGATGGGACCGCAACAGGTGCCACAGGCGCAACCGGGGTCGGTGTGGCTGCGGGTGGTGGTGGCGGTTTGGCAGCCACCGGTTCTGCTA
>JADFXB010000251.1 GCA_015233935.1 Magnetococcales bacterium
TTTCGGCACCAGTGTTCTCCTGGAAGTGGCCCGTGGCTACTGGCGGGAACTTTCCGACCATGCCAGGCAGGGTTTCCGCTTTCATCACGTCTCTACCGATGAAGTTTATGGCGACCTTGGGCCGGACGATCCTGCCTTTACCGAAGAGACCCCCTATGCCCCCAGTTCGCCCTATTCGGCGAGCAAGGCAGCCAGCGATCACCTGGTGCGGGCCTGGCACCGAACCTACGGTCTGCCGGTATTGATTACCAACTGTTCCAACAACTATGGGCCATACCAATTTCCAGAAAAGCTCATCCCCCTGATCATTCTCAATGCTCTGGAAAAAAAGCCATTGCCGGTATATGGCAATGGGGAAAATGTTCGGGATTGGCTTTTTGTGGAAGACCATGCACGGGGGTTGCGCCTGGTGTTGGAAAAGGGGCAGGTGGGGCGCACCTACAACATTGGCGGGCGTAGTGAAAAACGGAATATAGATGTTGTCAAACTGATCTGTGCCCGCCTGGACCAACTGGTGCCTGGAGAGACCACCTTCCGGCATGACTCGCTTATCCGTTATGTTACCGACCGACCTGGTCATGACCGTCGCTATGCCATCAATGACACACGCATCGCCCACGAGTTGGGTTGGCAGCCGCAAGAGTCTTTTCTTACCGGTATGGAAAAAACCATACGCTGGTATCTGGATCATTCCGATTGGGTAGCCGGGGTGAAAAGCGGGGCCTACCGGGCATGGATCGAGAAAAACTATGCCAATCGTGGCAAGATGGAAGAGGGAGCTGCACGATGAAGCGCAAGGGGATCATTCTTGCCGGGGGGGCAGGCACCCGACTGCACCCGGTAACACTTGTGGTGTCCAAGCAGCTTCTGCCCGTGTACGACAAGCCAATGATCTACTACCCCCTTTCCATCCTTATGATGGCGGGGATTCGGGAAATTTTGCTCATCTCCACTCCCCATGATACCCCGCTGTTTCAAAAATTGCTGGGGGATGGCAGTCAATGGGGGATCAAGCTAAGCTATGCCGTGCAACCGCATCCTGGCGGTATTGCTCAAGCCTTCATTATTGGTCGGGATTTTGTTGAGGAGCACCCTTCTGCCCTCATTTTGGGGGATAATATTTTTTATGGTGCCTCATTTCATAAGCAGCTGATCACCACCAATAAACAGGAATCGGGGGCGACCATTTTTGCCTATCACGTCCAAGATCCTGAACGCTATGGGGTGGTAGCCTTTGACAGTCAGGGAAAAGCCATCAGTCTGGAAGAAAAACCTGCTCAGCCAAAATCACCTTATGCGGTAACCGGGCTGTATTTTTATGATGGACAAGCCTGTGACATTGCTGCCAGTCTCAAGCCTTCTGCCCGCAGTGAGCTGGAAATTACCGATTTGAATATGGCTTATCTTGTTAAAAAACAACTTGATGTGGAAATTATGGGGCGGGGAATTGCCTGGTTGGATACGGGAACACACGAGTCTTTATTGGAAGCCGGGCAGTTTATCGCCACCCTGGAGAAGCGTCAGGGGCTTAAAATTGCCTGCCCGGAGGAGATTGCCTGGCGTAAGAAATGGATTTCGTCGGAGCAGCTTGAAGCCCTTGCCGCCCCGCTGGCCAAAAACATTTATGGCCAATATTTGATATCCCTGCTCCAGTTGCAATACCAAACATTGAGTTTGTAAAGCGTGGAAAGGTATGGCGTTGATTTAAGCAGACCCTGGGGTACTGTCTCAATATTCCAAAGGCAGGGAAATGGTTTTGCCATCCCTGGCAGACAGGTAGGCTGCAATAAGGATTTCCAGTGATTTTAGTCCTTCCCGCCCATCCGTCTCCGGCTCTGCCCGGCCACGCAAGACATCTATAATATTATTATAATAAAGGGGGTGGCCAAAACCATAAACCGATGTGGTTTCATAGTTGGCGGTCCTGATTTGCTCATCGTAATCTCTGGTATCTTCAAACTGCCAAATTTGAATATCGTTGACTGCCACTCCACCTATGCGAACCGTCCCTTTTTCCCCCAGAATGGTGATACTGCCTTCAAGATTTTTTGGATAGGTGAGCATGGTTACGCTCATGGAACCCAATGCGCCGTTGCGCCAGCGGACATTGAGAACGCCGGTGTCTTCTACTTCGATATCCCGTGTGGTGCTGATCATTGCCTGAACTTTATCCACCGGCCCGATCAACCAATCAAGCAGATCCACATAATGGCTGGCCTGGTTCATGAAGGCCCCGCCGTCAAACTCCCAGGTTCCCCGCCATTTAGCCTGGTCATAGTAGGACTGGGGGCGGTTCCAAAAAATGTTGAGATGCACCATATGGATTTTGCCGAAGCGTTTTTCTTCGGTGGCGCGCTTGAGGAGTTGCAGTGTGGTGTTACGCCGGTTTTGTTTGACCACGAAAAGATGCACATTGGCTTCGTCACAAGCCCGGACCATGCGTACCCCATCCTGCCATCGGGTGGCCATGGGTTTTTCGGTCATCACATGCACGCCATATTTGGCGGACAATACGGCTTGGTCTGCATGGATACCACTTGGTGTGCAAAGCACGATCAAATCGAGCTTTTCACTTTTAAGCATTTTTTCAAGATGTTTGTAGCCGGGTACCTGGTATTTCTTGGCATGGTCATCCAGCACGGAGGAGGCATTATCGCAAACCGCGACGAGTTCAAGGTTGTCAGCATGTTTTTCAATGGAGCCGAAGTGGTTTTTCGAGATACGCCCACACCCCACGATGGCCATTCGGATTTTGCGATCCTTAATTTCAGTTTTCACGGTTTGATCACCTGCAGTGCTGCATGTATTGGTAAGGGCGTGGGGGCCATGGCAGTTGGAACCTTGCTCAAGTAACCCCACACGCCGGGTTACAGTCTTAAATCCGACTCATCCACCGCCAGCAGATACTTGATGTCGTATAGAATATGTACGGGTTTGCCAAATTGCCGAATCATGGTGGCCCCCATCTCTTTGAACTGACGATGAGCGACGGCCAGAATGATGCCGCTGTAGGAACCTGGTTCGGGCTGGTTGATTGGGGAGATACCATACTCGCGTTGGGCATCCTCGGCAATCACCCAGGGGTCGAACACGTCCACTTCAAGGTTATAATCTTTCAACTCTGAAATGATATCGATCACCCTTGAATTGCGCAAATCCGGGCAATTTTCCTTGAAGGTCAGCCCCATCACCAAAATTTTAGCCCCTTCAATCTGGATTTGGCGTTTGGTCATGGCTTTGACCAGTTGGGAGACCACATAGGCCCCCATGCGGTCATTCAAACGTCTGCCAGCCAGGATGAGTTCGGGATGGTATCCCAGAGCCTGAGCCTTATGGGTCAAATAATAGGGGTCCACACCGATACAATGGCCACCTACCAAACCAGGGCGAAAGGGAAGAAAGTTCCATTTGCTGCCCGCTGCATTCAATACCGATTCGGTATCGATGTTCATTTTGTTGAAGATCAAGGCCAGTTCGTTGACCAGGGCGATATTGAGATCCCGTTGGGTGTTTTCAATCACTTTGGAGGCTTCTGCGACCTTGATGCTTTCTGCCCGATGGGTACCGACCAGGATGATTTCGTTATAGAGTGCGTCAATCAAGTCGGCCACTTCAGGAGTGGACCCGGAGGTGACTTTTTTAATGTTGGGGACGCGCCGTTCCTTGTCACCTGGATTGACTCGCTCTGGACTGTATCCGCAAAAAAAGTCCTGATTAAACTTAAGCCCGGAGAACTCTTCCAGAATAGGAACGCACTCTTCTTCGGTAGCTCCCGGATAAACGGTGGATTCATAGATGACGATGCCACCCGGCTTCAGCACCTGGCCTACCGTTTGACTGGCCTGTTTAAGCGGGGTCAGGTCCGGGTTTTTGTATTTATCAATGGGCGTGGGGACCGTTACGATAAAACAGTTACAGCCCCGCAGATCATTTATATCGGTCGTACAGGTCAGATATTTGGCTGCAAATATCTCTTCAGAAGATACTTCCAGAGTAACATCCCTGCCAACCTTAAGATTGTCAATGCGTTTTGTGTTGATATCGAAACCGATAACGGGGCGTTTACGGCCAAACTCGACGGCAAGGGGGAGCCCAACATAACCAAGTCCAATCACGCAAAGTTTGATATCATCGAGTGACATA
>JADFXB010000252.1 GCA_015233935.1 Magnetococcales bacterium
TACCTTCAAGACCCTGAACCGGCAGTTCCTGCTCTCAGGGCCGGAACAGGAGGCCGTGGAATGGGGGTTCGAGTATGAGCCCGGGGGCACCCTCTTCCACATCGTCAACGCCTATACCAAGGGAGCCCAGCATCCTCCCCTGGGGGTGGAGTCCAGGTACCGGCTGCAACGGGTGGGTGGGAGCATCCTGGAGATGGTGCATTGATGTGAAAGCCCCCGGAAGGTGAGAGCCTGAAGGGGGCCTTGTTCATCACGACGGGGTCAACAGCCAGAACTTGACGAGAAATTGTAGATAAAGGATCTGGTATAGCAGGGGTATAGCAAATCCAATTCTTCTTGGAACAAATATTTAGCAATAGGGACAATAATATACTATTGCACGAACATATAATCTCCTGCAACTTACAATTTTGCAATTTTTTCATGACATTTTTGCGTCTATGTGCATTCTATCTGCAGAAATAGTAAAATTTCCTTTTTGTTTAGTTCCCAACCCAATGCTATGACAAACAAAATAAGGAGATGAAAGATGGCCTTGGGCAGCTTTAACGCTACGTTGCAACCCGGAGAGATCATCAAAATTGCTGGCCCCGGGAAAGTGGAATTCAGTGCTACAAAAGTAGCCGAAGCCGCTGTCGGCAAAACCGCTACGGCAGCGACCAATGCTGCTGTAGCAGGAAAGACCGCTGGTGCAGCAAAAACCGGAGGTATTGTTGGTATTGTACCTCCTCCCGGCACGTCAGCCACCGTTGCCGCAGCAGCAACTAATACATCGGCAGTGGGAACAATCTGGACCGGAAAAGGGCTCAGTCTGGGACTCGGTCTTGGTCTCGGTGCATGGGGGCCAGTGCTCGTGGTGGGTGGGGCCGCACTGGCTTGGTACGCATATAAGCGCAAGCAGGAAAATCAAAAGATTTGGCCTTTTACAAGAAATTGATGCAGACGATCACCCTTCCTTGACTTTGGAGAAATGAATTTCTACCATCTCCATGAAACCTGAAGGGGAGTAGTCAGCCGCTTGATGTGTCATAAAGCAAGCGGAGTGTGTATCAACATGCTTGGGGAAAAGGGCCATCCTGATACCCATGGTACACACAGTCTGGTGACTTGACGAGACTTTGAGGCAATGCCAGCCCATAAAGGGGCGGGGTTGGTATTTGCCTTGAGCCTTTATCAAATCGCCCCTCGAAAGGATCTACCATGACAATCTCGCTTGCTGACGCTTTTCCCTCTGATTTAACCGCTTGGCTTACTACTTCCACCGCAACCTTCCTGATCATTTTCCTTGCCGAACTGGGTGATAAAACACAGTTAGTCTGCATGACTCTTGCCGCCCGATATCGAGGACAGCCGGTTTTTCTTGGCGCAGCATTGGCTTTTGTCTTTCTAAACATTTTGGCTGTGGTGTTTGGCGCTGCCTTATCCCAATGGGTGCCAGAAAAGGTGTTGGCAGCTGTCGTTGCTGCATTATTCGCCTTCTTCGGAATCCAATCTTTGCGCTCGGCAGGAAAAAATGATGAAGAAGAGGATGTGCATGAGAAAAGTGGACACGGCATTATGCTTACTGCCTTCTTGATGATTTTTGTCGCTGAATTGGGAGACAAAACCCAAATTGCCGTGGCGGGCATGGCGGTAACTCAACCAGCAGGTCCTGTGTGGGTCGGAGCCACCATCGCTCTTGTTCTTTCATCGGCATTGGGTGTGGTAGTGGGACGTCAACTCCTGCAGCGTATCCCAATCAAAGTGGTTCACAAGGTGGCAGGAATTTTCTTCTTGTCTCTGGCTGGTTTGGCCTTAACACGGGTTTTTTGAAAACTGGGGTCGCAAGGGCGGCCCCTATTCAATCAATTATTATTCGCAGTCCCTTCTTCGCCATGAACCATGAACCATGTGTTGTTCGAATTTTATTCCTCGACCGCGATCGCGCCATGACGGAAGAGATTTTGTTCCGCCTGGGCAATCGCTTCGAGATCTATACCGCCCAGGACATTTACATGGCGGTGCGCATCATCAAGCGGGTGCGTCCTGGTATCATTGTCAGCGAGATTAACCTGGATGAGATCAATGGCATCAGTTTTCTCCTGAAGATGCAGAGCCTCATGCCAAACATCGTTGCCATGCTGCTGACGGGGGAGAAAAACCCCGATGCCCTTGCCCAGGCCAAGGAAATGGCGGGTGACATCCCTATCCTGAAAAAAAACATTGAACATCCCGAACTGACCAGGATCCTGACCGCCGCTGTGGAACTGTATCGGCAACGGAACAAAAGCCAGGAGGTGCCCGCCCAGAAAATGGCTGAAAAACCCGTCAAGCCCGGCACGTGCTCCGTGAGTGTTGAAGAGGACAAGGGTCGGGAAGAGGAAATGGTCTTGAAGTTGGTCAAGGAGATTCAGATCCCTTCCCAGCCCAAACTGGTCATGGATATCTATCGGGAGATCAAAAAGAAGGAACCGTCTTTTTCGGTCATTGCCAACCTGGTTTCCCAGGACGCCGGACTGGCCGCCCGCATCATTCGAATCGTCAATTCCCCCTACTATGGCCGACCCACACCGGTCAAATCCATCACCCATGCCCTGACTACCCTGGGGATCAATAATTTCTACAAGGTCGTGCTCACCGCTTCGTTGCGGGAGTTGATGTCCAAGGGGATGGATGCCAAGGACTTCGAGAAGATGTGGAACCACATGCTTATGGTCGCCAGGGTGTCGGAATTCATTGCCATCTGGATGCGGACCAGCGTCTCCCCGGAACAGGCCTATTTGACCGGGCTCTTTCACGACAGTTCAATGTGCTTTCTCCTGTCCAAAAAGGCCGGGTACCGGAAGATCATCCTGGAAGAATTGAAATGCTCCCACCAGAATATCCTGGCCACGGAAATGGATTTCATCGGCAACAACCACGCGGTAATCGGGGGTTGGATGGGCAAGGAATGGGGGCAGCCCAAAGCGGTCTACACCGCCATCCGCCATCATCATAACCACTTCCCCCCCACGAGCCAAAAGTCGGATGACGCGGAATTGTGGTTCGTGCTCCGTTTGGCCGAATATCTGCTGGATACCATCCTCGTTGACAAGAAACAAGAATCCCTGGAATCCTTTGAAAACCAGGGACTGGAGGCCGTGGGTTTCACAGCGAGCCTCTTGCAAATGTACCAACTCAAGGCGGATGATATCTTGAATTTAATGAATGACATTGTTGACATTGTTGAGTTATAGCCATAATTTCTCAGAAAATGTAGAATCACAACAACGGGGCGTTTCCTCTGTCTATTTTGCGATAAATAGGTCAATATCATGTTATCACTTGATAAATTTCGCACTGCTCACGACTGCATGATGGCCGCCGCCCATCAGATCAAGAACGTCCTGGCAGACGATGGTGCGGTGAACTTGGCCTGGGTGCTTGAAAAAATGACGGAATTTCATGCCATGGGAATGGAGCATATCATTCAGGAGGATAACGAATTTTACCCCATGATGTCCGAGGAGGGTGACGAGCAGATCCAAGGCATCGTGGCTGCCATGCAGAAAAAATCTAACGTCATCGGGTTTGTCATGAACAAATTCATCCGGCATTGGACCTTGGAGGCGGTGATGGCAGATGGTTCGGGTTTCCTGTCGGATACGGCATCTACCCTGGATTTTGCCATGGAGCGCATCACCACCGAAAACCTGCTGTTCACCTTGCTGGAAATGCGGGCCATGAATTCCATGGATATCGTTTCCGATTACTGAAGAGGAGGGTCCTATTGGCCAGCGACGACGAATTGTTCAACGAATTCAGCCAGCGCCGTCATGTCCGGTCTGAATCCTTTTCAAACCATGGATCCGTCATAATAAAGATCGGCCAAGACATATCTCTTCGTGGCCGCATAAAGGACTTTTCCACGGGCGGATGCCTGGTGGAGTTGATCGATCCGTTTCCGGAGATGGTCTATCCCGTGGATGCAGACGTCTATCTGACATCTCAGGATTTCTCAAAACTTTCTAGAATATATTATAAAGGAAGAATTTTAAGAATAACACCAAAAGGGGTTGGCGTCCAATTCATGTGACGTCGACATAAAACAAAAAAATATAAAGTTGATTTTGAATTTGGTTGTTGGATGTTGAGTG
>JADFXB010000253.1 GCA_015233935.1 Magnetococcales bacterium
TGACCCACAATCCTTGAACCATTCAGTTCGGCAACAGGAGAAGACCGTCGCCCTTGATTGGGAGGCCAATCTGGAATTGGCAATAACCCGGCCCTGCCGGAGGCCTTCTGGCGTCCGGCAGGGCAAGGAACAAACTTCAATGGTTGTACAACCCGGCGATCAGTCCGGTGGTGGGGGGTAGTTGCCATTGTAGCAGATGAAGAAGGGAACGGGCAGGTAGGGCTGCCGGTTTTCGTGGGGAGTTCCCACACCTGCAACCCCGACCATTTGGGATGAAAAATTGGTTAACGGCAGGCCAGAAACATTGGGGGTATAGGTTTGGATTGTGTTCGGTGCGGTTCCTCTACCAGCGAGCAGGTAGGTGTTGCCTGGGCTAGTGCTGGTTCCTACAACAGTCGCAGCATTCAGGGTATGGTCATGGGTAGGGGTGTTGGTATTGTTCAAGGCCGCAGTTTCAGCACCCAAGGTGGTACCGGTCAGTACTCTTGTGTAACGAACCGTCGCGCCAGCTCCAATGGGGGCCAAACCCGCAAATTTGGGCAGATTAAAGGTGGTTTTGCCATCCCCCCCAAAGGTGATGCCGATGACGGTGTACAGAGCCGGATATTGTGTTATAAGGACTGGATTCCCGTTGCAATACAGCCAGCCTTCGGGATTGAATGTGTAGGGAAACATTCTGATTTCACCAATAAAGGCATCCATAGATTGACTCCTTATGGTTTACTGGGGAAGATGCCTCTCAGGGAGATGATGAAATTCATTCCCAGACACGGCATAATGTTTGGATGGGATTGGTTAAGCTGAGTGTCAGTCAATGCCCCATCAGCCATGGCCACGGGATTCGTCCCAGCGGGCAATGCGCCATACATGGCTGTTTTGGTCGTTCCTGGGACAACGGTCGGGCCAGGGTCGTCCGAAGTAGCGGGTGAAGGGGAGGCCATGAGAGCATGGGAGTGGGGGGGAATTTGATTGGCAGTCAGGGTAACGTCTGTGGCACCAATGACTTTTCCAAGTACATAAGTTCCCAATTGGGAATCGACACCCGCAGAAATGGGCAGGCGACCACGCAGGTCCGGCAGATTGAAGTTTGTAACGCCGTCACCGCCGTAAGTTACACCGATAAGGGCAAAGAGTGCCTCGTTGCCATTGATGTTCAAACTCTGTCCGTTGCAAAGTGCCCAGTCAGAGGGTGGGGTGTTTCTGCCAGGAAATAGACGAATTTCACCAAGATAACTGTCCATAAGATGCTCCTCTCCAGGTCAAACATGTTGCAAGGTGTGCTTAGTCCCGTGAGGGATAAAGTCCACTGGTGGCGATACAATAGTTCAACACCAGACTGGGTTGCATATTGTTATGGCCCTGATTTGCGGTGGTGTTGAGAGCAATGCTGGGGGGGAGAGTTGCACCAGATTGTTTGTAACGGTGACATAGGTAGGCTCATCCGTTACCCCAGCGGTTGTTGGCCTGGAGTCTGCAAGCATATTGTTCGTGGGATTGCTTTTGGTCGCGTTGTTAGTGGTGCCCACCATATTGTGGGTATGCGGTGGCATGGTAGATGTGGTAAGGGTGACGTTTTGCGCACCGCCAGCAACGCCATCGTTGTAGACGGTGCCGCTTGCTGCAGTTCCCACGCCTACCGGGGTGCGACCGATAAAGTTGGGCAGGCCGAAATAGCCAGTTTTGGTCTGACTGTTGTTGTATCTGGTGCCCAGCAGGGAAAAGAGGGCTTGGTTCTGCGCTTGTGGTAATGAGGCACCATTGCAGAGTGCCCAATCCACCGGCGCGAAACTGAAGGAAAATATTCGAATTTCTCCCAAGAAATAGTCTGACATCGGCATCCTCCTGTGTGTGTGAACAAAAATAAACAATAGGCAGACCAAATAGGGGTGTAATGCAAAACCTCCAGAGCATACATGAATTTGGGAAATCATGAGAAATATATTGGAAGGTGTCAACAAAAATTTATCAACTAGGGAAAAATAAAAAGTATTCTATTCGATTGGTCAATTATTACATTTTATAGTACGCATTGGCGAAGGGTTGTGTCTAGAAAAATTCTTTAGATATAATAACCATTTCCGACTTTTATAAACAGGATGCTACCCATATTATTAGTGATTAATTTACATTATTCTTTGTGTAATTTTACTTGGTTGTCCTGTATTGTCGCGTTGAAATAATCCCAGTTGGAAGCTACTGCTACTGCTTTGGTATAGTGCTACATTTTGCAAGCTGGAATGGCGAAATGGTTCCGCAATTTTTCTTGCATTTTGAATTTTTTTTGGTATAGACTGACTTAAGGGAAATGTTATGGGGGGCCGCTGGATCAGCCCGTGGATATACTCAAGTAAAGAAAAAAAACAAAGGGATAGCGAATGAACGGTAGCGAGCAAAATCAGTCTGCAGTGGATATGGAAGCCGAAGTTATGCAAGCCAAGCGCAAGACTTACGTATCCCCCACGGTCACCCATTTGATGCAGGTTGGATTGACCTCTGGTGTGAAAAGTACCTCAAGTACAGAAGCCGGTCCCTTTGGTAGTTGAGCCTTTTTCCGTAAAGATGTGCCTATTGGGCGGCACCTGATTACGTTTGTCGATGCCTATGCGAATATGTCGTGACTCTATGGACAGGACCAGATCGTGTTTCTAGGAATGCTGTCGTTTTCCATGGGTGTGCGACCCAGGAATATCGTTGGCGGGGAACTTTGCCAAGCACGTCTGCAAAACTTGGTAGATTATGAGCAAAACGGGATGTGGGAGGAGGAGGGGAGTTTGCTGCTGACAAGCAGCAGATCGAATGCCTTCTGCTCCCAATGTTCCCCCCCCGTGTGTCACTGCCCACTGACAAAGGTGGCCGTGGCTTTTTGGGGAAGGCTGGATAACCGAGGCGATCTGATACAATCTCTGGCCTTGGATAAAGTGCAAGCCTCGCGCATGGCAGATAGCCAACTGGTGCTGCTGGGGTGGCAAAAGTGGCAAGCCAATTTGCCTGAACATTTGCTGGGGGATTTCGCCCTGGCAGTCATAGACAGCCCCAAAAGGCTTGCCTTCCTGGCCCGTGATCCCCTGGGAGCCATTCCGCTCTACTATCATGCCACCAGTCGCTACTTTGTTTTTGCCACATCCCTGGCTTTGCTGCATACCCTCAAAATTCCACCCCTGGTTGTCAATACCGATTGGGTGGCTCTGTGCCTAGTGGAAACAGCCAAGGATAACAGTGCCACTGCTTATGCCAATGTATACAAAGTTCCTCCCGGTCACCTTTTGCTGGTGAATGGACCGGATTCCGTAAAGCCACAGCCCTGGTTCGCATGGAAGGACAATCCCCCGCCAGCCCGGCAAAGGGATACCCGCTGGGTGGCTGCCTATCGAGAAATTTTGGAAGAGTCTATCCGTTGCCGCTTGAACAGCCTCTACCCCCTGGCCACAACCAATTCAGGCGGATTGGATTCGGCCACCATCACCGCTTTTGCTGCGCGACTTCTGGATGATTCTGCTAATCGCCTGCATACCTTCGGTTTGGCCATGTATCAGCAGGAACCAGCCCTCATCCTCGCCACCAGCATGCACTACCAACTGCGGAATAATTATGTGGTGGCCTCCCATCCCGAATATGACGATTCCCTGGTGGATAGGTATATCAAAATTGCTGGTTACCCACCTCTCACCGTAAGTAGTACATTTTATTTTTCCCCTTTTCTCCAAGAGTGCCAATTGCGGGGAGTTCGAACCCTGTTATGCGGTTTTGGTGGTGACAACGCCGTCACCAACCCTGGCCACCTTCTGACCTTGGAGTTGCTGGATACAGGAAACTTCCGCGCTCTGTGGGAGATACTCCCAGGCAACCTCCTGACCCGATCCTTGCGTCTGCTGAGACGGATCAGGGATGGTGCAAAACAACCCAAATTTAATCACAACTTCTTGGCCGTTTGGAACAGGCGTTGGCCCCACCAGTTGGTGCGCCAGGAGGTGGTTCCCAATCTTAATCTGGAGACATTGTATTACGACCGGGCACGCTATGATGCACCCTATCGCCGAATCAATGACTATATTCTCAAAAATCGCATCTCTGCGAGTGTTACAGCACGGCTGGAAGAGTCTACCCTGATGG
>JADFXB010000254.1 GCA_015233935.1 Magnetococcales bacterium
TCCCAATATTTTTTCCACATCCAGAATTTGGATGGCGTTGCCGTCTTCATCATAGGTGAGGGCGGTGAGATAACCCGACTGCCAGGAGTTGCCGGGTTTTTTTATCTCGTCCCAACCTTTATTGATCAATTTATTGGGGTGGGAAATAAGAAGTCCCTGCACCGAATTGCTGTACTCGCAAATAATAATGTAGCTGAATCCTTTGCGGTCCACCGGTTGCATACCCAGACCAAAGGAGAGGTCGATGACCGTTACCACCCGGTCACGAAAATTAATACTTCCCACCATGGCGGGATGGGCCTGGGGTATTTTGGTGATGGTGGAGGGGGTTTCAATGACTTCGATGATCTTGAAAACATTGATGCCATACTGTTGTTGATCCGAGAGGAAAAAGGTCAACATTTCCATCTGGTTGCTGAAGGCCAGATTGGTACGCCGCATGGCTTCGTCAATAAAATTGCCATCTTGCATGAGACTACCCCCCAGAAAAATTGATTATTCTACCAGTAGAACTCCAGGGGGGGTGACAGTCAAGGAATGGAATGCGGAAAAATTGATTCAGATCAATTTTTCTTTAACTTCTTTGCGTGGTAATAAATTGCCAGGCGGCATCCATGTCTTCGCTGCTACCGGACAAGTGAAAGACCAGGGCACCTTCCGAATCTCCCACGCCTCCGGCTGCAACTTGCACCGCTTGCAAATCAAAGAGCAGCTGAAAGGCTTCCACTTCGGTGATGACAGTGGCACTGCCAGCGGGAATGGGAAAATAGCCCACCGGGCCACCCATGGTATGTTGGACTTTTCCTTGTCCCAACAGGCCCAGGGCCGCAGTAACACTAGGGATGAGTTTGCGCCGGGAGACGGGCATAATCAGTTCACCACCTCTGGCCATGAGGATGGCCATGGCGGCTCCGATGGTTCCCCCGGTGGGAGAACCCAGCAAAATGGCGGCGTTGCCTGCCGGATCCAGGGCATTGGCTCCCTTGATATAGACATCTCCTGGCTGAAAACGCTCCAGGAGAGAGCCAGGCCAACCACGGCTCATGTTTCCCTCTTCATACAGCAAGGGACCGGCTCCTCTTCCCTCTTTGGGGGTTTCGCCCAGTTCCCCCTGGTGGATCCAGCCCACGGCAAAAGATTCCAGACCAGGATCCTCCCCGGTCAACTCCCAGGCGACAAAGCGGGTGGTGGTTCCGCCCACCACCACGGCACGCCCGTGTTGCACGGCCTTTTCCACCTGTGGCAGGCGGGCAACGGCACGGCCAAGCAAACGGCGGGATTCATCGGGTTGCAACACCACCACACCGGTGGCGGTAGGGGGAGTTTGTGCTGGAATGGTCATGGTTTTATGGTCAAATCAATCAGGAGGAGAGGACTCCATGGGGAGAGAGGTAGTGGTCTTGATCCAACCAGGCAACTACCTGGTTGCGTCCTGCATGTTTGGCCGTATACAGGGCCTTGTCTGCCAGGTTGACCACCTCTTCCATGGGTTTTTCAGGACTGACGGGGGCCATGCCAAAAGAGCAGGTCACCTGTATGGCTTGGCCATCCGGCAGAACGATGGATTGTTGTACCAAAGTTTCCCTCACCCGTTCAACGATTTTTAATCCGGTGGTCAGGGTGGTGTTTTGCAGACAGATGAGAAATTCTTCCCCGCCATAGCGGAAAATAAGATCATTGGGGCGTAAATGGGCAGAGAGAAAGCTGGCCACGTCCACCAGAACTTTGTCGCCTGCTGGATGGCCGTAAGTGTCATTGATTATTTTAAAATGGTCCAGATCGCTCATGCACAGAATGGAGGTTTCCCCATGTCGGCCTTTTTCCCAAACCTGGCGCAATTTGGGAATCATGGACAAACGGTTCAGCAAACGGGTAAGAGGATCTATATCGTGCAGGGAGGAGAGGAGGGTGGTCTCCAGTTTATTGACCATCTCCCTGAATTCATTGCGATAGGAAAGAAAGGCGTCGTATTCATCAATGCTTAACTTGTCTTCTTGCAACGATTTGATCAAAAGTGCCTGGGCAGAGGCATGCATGGTGGCATGCACCAACTCCATTTGCACAAAAACCGGAAAATTTTTCAAAACAGGATGGGCTTGTTGATAATACCACTTGCCAAAGTTGCACCGACGATGGGCATTATCCTGTAACTCGTTGGCCGAGGGAGGAATTTTGCAGATCAACGAGCGATGCCAGGCCATCAACCATTGGTTGTGGTCCCGCAACGCCCGCTCCAGGGCATCCAGGATGGTTTGAATTTCCTCCAGGGACAATTCACTGATGGTTTGCATGAGTTAGGCTTCAACGCGGCGGTAAGGGTTGAAAATGATAAAATAATCCTGTCGTCAGCCGCCAGGTTGACTATACTTTGCAAATGTCTTTCAGATGAGAATTTGATACCCAGAACTATACATGATTTCGACAATAAATCAATACAATTTCGCAAATCAACATTTCCATTCATGGTTTCGATAGAACGCCAGGGGAGAAAATTCGGTGGATAGCGGGGAAAACGTAAAAAAAACGACACTTTTTTCTATCAAAAATGAGGAATTCCTGCTTCGGCAGATCCCCTTGTTTGCCGACTTATCCTCAGAGCAGTTGGATAATTTGGGGAAATCCAGTAGAGATATTCGCCTGACTTCTGGACAGGCATTATTTCATCAGGGGGATGCCGCTGCCCAGTTTTTCGTCTTGCGTACCGGACGCATCAAACTGTTTCGCTTGTCGGAGGAGGGGCATGAAAAAGTAATTGAAATCATCACCCCTGGTCTGACCTTCGGGGAGGCGGTGATGTTCATGGAACAAAAACGCTACCCCGTCAACGCCGAGGCCATTGGTGATTGTCGATTGATCGGGTTCGACAATCGGGTTTACATGGAAATCCTCCAGCAGTCGCCAGAAACCTGTTTCATCCTGTTGGCCAGCATGAGTCGCTGGTTGCACCGTCAGGTGATGGAAATCGACCGCTTGACCCTGCAAAGTGCCATGTTACGCTTGTGTGGCTATCTATTGCAGCTTGCCCCTGCGACTGGTAAAAGTAAACCAGTGGTGGTGCAATTGCCGGTGCCAAAACGGGTTATTGCCAGTCGTCTTTCGGTACAGCCGGAAACTTTTTCACGCCTGTTGCAAAGTCTGGTCAAGGATGGAATCATCCAGGTTTTTGAGCAGGAGGTGCACATACTGGATATGGATCGCTTGCGGGAGATGACCTCCCTCTCGGAAGGATAAATTCACCCTGGAATCTTCAAGGAGACGTTACCATGGATCGCCGCAATTTTATTAAAGGTTCCCTGGCCATGGCGGCAGGGTTGGGAGTATCTGGTCAGCTTCCCCAGGTGGCCCGTGCTGCGGAAGGGGAAAAGGCAACGGTACAGGGTTATCGTCTATTGGGAAAAACCGGCATTAAAATGTCCGATGTCTCCTTTGGGGCAGGTAAATTACCCTCCGCCGCCATGGTGCATCGGGCTATCGATCGGGGAATCAACTATTTCGACACCGCTCCTGATTATGGTCCCAGCGAAGATTTTCTTGGCGAGGCCATGAAGGGGTACCCAAATCGGGATAAGGTCCATATCGCCTCCAAATTTTGCCAGCCCATTCCTTTCCAGGCGGGCAAGAGCCATTTGCAGGTGGGCAGCAGCAAGGAAGACTATATTGCCGCTGTGGACAACAGCCTCAAACGCATGAATCTGGACTATCTGGATGTGGTCTTTGTCCACGCCATTGGCGAATTGACCGATTACGACAAGGAAAAGGCCAGATTGCTGGATGAAAACATGTTGTCGGCCTTTCAAAGTCTTAAACAGGCAGGCAAGGCCAAATATTTGGCTATCTCCTCCCATGGTCCCCACAATATGGAAAAATTGATGGCGGATGCGGTGGAATGTGGTCACTATGACCTGATGATGGTGGCCTTCAACTTTATGAAATTTCCCAAACTGCCGGAAGTCATGAAAGCCGCCCATCAAAAAGGCATGGGTGTTATTGCCATGAAGACCCAGGCGGGAGCCAAGGAGTCGGGGTTGGTGGCGGATGGGGCTGTCTTTGAACAGGCCGCCCTCAAATGGGTGCTTAAACATCCGGAAGTCAGCGGTT
>JADFXB010000255.1 GCA_015233935.1 Magnetococcales bacterium
AAGGCCAGAGCTACACCAGAAACCATATTGTCTTTCATTTCGTTAACCTCTCTTGGTTGAAACGAACCCTCAGAGTTCATTCCGACGCTCTTGGTTCTTGTCGTGTTTAGTCGAATTTTTACCCGGTTATTTGATGGCGAAACTGTAGCACAAATAGTGGGAAAAAGTTAGCATTTTTCCACCTATCCGGTATTCACCCTACCCTCGATATCGCACACAAAAAAAAGGGGCAAACCATTCGACACCCGAATAAGAACAAAGCAGAAGGCATGCCAAATCAACTATTTTTCTTATTCTATTGATATTACTAGACAACATCAGAGACGCGCCAAGGATTCAAAGGGGTTTCATTAAGAAACGGTGAGACACTTTGAGACACTATTGTCTCACCGTTTGACACAATGCCATCTAGAGGTTCGGGATTAATTTTTTTTCGCAATGCCAGCTACTTCCAGTGCTTTGGCCACAATCAGGGGAAAAGGTCGTTCGGGATTGGTGGTATGGGTGGCCAAAGGAAGGGTCTTGGCGTCCAGGAAGGGGCGGGAGTTCATGGCCCCAAAAAAGTCCATGCCGCCGATGACCTGTTTCACACTTTTGATTTCGCTAGGAAATCTTACTAAAGCACTCAGGGTGACAATTTGGAAGTCACTGATGGCCTTGGCCTGTTGCCGACAGAAGGCTACGTAACCCTCCATGGCATTTTCGATAATATAGTTTCCTTTACTGTGTCCGACGATGAGGCGCAGCTTGTGGGCAGCAACCAGAAGAATTTTCAACAAGGCAAGGGAGTCGGGGGAGCCAGGGACAAAATGTTCAGGAAAAGGATCCCCGTCAGTAGTGGATTTGCTTGATTCTAAAGGAATACCACTCATGGAGAAGGAGCGAGAAACCCAGTCACGGATCATATTTCGCGCTCCCAGGACATACCAGCCGCCCAACCCTTCCGTGAGCAGATCTACCATGCCCATGCCGGATATGATGCCGCAAACAGGTTCACCAATATAATCAGCGATATTGCGTGACAAAGCCGCTGTTCCCAGGGCAGAACTTCCCACTCCGGCAATGGCAATGGTACGTACTGGCAACTGGCCGTCCACCAGTTCGCTGATAAAGTCATCTAGTTGATAATGAAGAATATTCCTCTTATCCTTGGCCGGATAGACCACGATTATGGCCCCTTCCGGGTTTTCGATCACCGAGAGATCCTTTCTTTCTTCCCCCGTCAAGGCAGACACATCGTAAAACTGACTGTCGCACATGCGGTTCCAGCTTTGCATCATATTCAAGGGAAACATGATCTGACCTCGATTGCCTTCTTAAAGAGGTAACGTTTAGTGAACCTTAACAAGATTTGCATCCACCACCAGATAGTGGCTGAATCTTTTTTCCAATCGATTACCGTCATCACTGACGATGATGAGCCATTTGCCATCACGACTCAAGGTAATCCCCTCCCCCCTTTTTACTCCTTCCAGAGTGCCGATGGTGGCATGTTTTGCAGGGGAGTCGTTTTTGCCATTCCAAAACCACAACTGGAAGGGAACATCATCCCGTTTGGCCACTGGGCCACTGATGATCCAGAACCCTTTTTTGGTCGTATCATAGGTCATGGCCCGAATGCCAAACTCCTGCAAGTCAAGCCACACCGGCTCCTTGGCAAACACCGGGTCCACGCCTTTATCAAAGACATCATCGGGATTGGTCAGGCGTAAAATCAGGGCTTTGCCCTTTTCCAGAGGACTGCGAAAACCAATGAGCAGATGATGGTTTTCTCTATCCAAGGCAAACCCTTCGATATTGAATCCACCCATGTTTTTCACATCTTCCACTTCAGCCGCTTCCTGCAAGAAGGGAAACTGTTCCAAGATTACCATTTTAAGATATGGAAACACCTTGGGTTGGATAAACTGCTCCCCCTGCATTGAAAAACGCACCAGTTTTTCCCTTTTAAACTCCGCCTTCCCTTTGCTGCTACGGGAGTGGGAGGTGATGGCGTAGATGCGTTCCTTGCCATCCATGGCACATCCTTCCAGATCATCCAATCCTCCCACTACCTTAATCAAACCACTGGCATCCCCTTCCTTGGCGGTGAGGGTATGATCTGGATTCATAGTCACCATGGTTATGGGAAAATCTTCTTCATCTTCCAGGACCAGGTAGCGTTTGTCTGTCAAAGGGACAATGCAGGAGGTTTCATAACCACCCGTGGTAAACTGACGAAATCCTGACTTTTGTGCTCCCACGCCTTGGGAAGCCCATAAGAGAGGAATAACCAGCACCAACGGGAGGAGGGATGTTTTGGAGGAGCATTGGGACAAAGTTAAGATCCTTTCGTTCATCAAAGGGTGATGAAAATTGATTTTACAATGTTCCCAGCCAATGGCAACCCCATATTATTCATTCAATAAACAATTTTTGCTTACTGAACAGGTTGTTGCAAGGGTAGACGTAAGGAGGGATATCAGGCGCGCTTTTTGATGAACTCCAGTTTTGCTGAAGTCAATGGAAGCATTGGAATCTCTTCCGAAAAGGAGAAGCCATCCATCTCTCCAGACCATATTTTCTGGACTTTGGGCGTGCCATAATCGGCCCCGCCAGTGACGATGGTTAAATTTGGCAGGATATGACGCACACTGTTGCGATGGGTATGTCCGCTTAAAACCAAAATTTTATGTTGCGCATGATGTTTCATCACCGAGAGCAAAACATCCCCCACGGCTTTGCAAGTCAAAAAGGGCAGGTGATCATCCTTGGCAATGTTGTGGCTGTGACGACACACATGGTGAAAAGGGGGGACATGGGTAAGAAAAATCACTTGTTGATACGTTTTTAACACTTTGTTCAGCCAGTGGGCAACAAAGTGGGCGGCTTCATCCCCCAATTGATGGATCACCTCCAGTCGGTGCTTTTTGTCCAACCCTTTAAGTTCAGAAATATGAAAATAATCATTTAATATCACCATAGAGTTGGCATAATCTCCCAACCTACCATCCGCCCAACCGTCATGACCGATGAGAACAGTGGAAGGATTTAATTCCAACATCCCCATTTCTGGCATCCAAAACAGATTATCTGAAGCGTGGGTAATCTCTTTTGCCCACCCCTTCACCTTGGCAATGGAGCTGCCATAGTAGTCATGGTTTCCTAAAACAAAACATATTTTGAAAGGCAGGCAGCGGGCCATTTCACCAAAACATTCGTCGAGCAGCATACCATTAATTGTATCACCACCCAACAATAATAAGTCTATTGGAAGGGAAGCCAACCCGGCAATATAAGCATTCCTTTCATCTCTTGGTAGAAAATCCAGGTGAAGATCGGTGGCCCATGCGATTCGTTTTATTGTCTTCATTTCTAAACTTTTCCTCAACCATCCATGGCTGGTTATTTATAAGAAAGGTATCTTTACTTTCATCATATTAACAGAGACATCTATTCCCTTTGTAAGACGCTCTCTAGCGATAATTGGGATTACGTATGCACTCGGCCCGCCGAGAAACAGCCACCTTACCACAACTGGCCAGATCCTGATAAATACACTGGGTCTGCCAGCTCTCCACCATACAAATGGGGGCACCCCCTACCGGGGCCTGCATCTTGTCGGAATTGAGGACACAATCCCCCTGGGGACCAGCTGCTTTGCGACAGGAGGCCATGTCGTTATACCAGCAGTTTTTCCCAGCAAAATTAACAGCACAATACAACTCCGCATGAGCGGATAAGGGAAGAGAGAGGGCCAAAAGCAACCAAAAGGCACCTTTTCTCATGGCTTCCTCCTATTGTTTTACTCTCCCAACCAGGCCACAGCATCGATTTCCACTTTAGCTCCCTTGGGCAAGGCCGCCACCTGAACGGTGGCTCTTGCCGGAAAGGGTGCCTGTAAAAAACTGCCGTAGACCTCATTCACCAGGGCGAAATCATTCATATCGGTCAGATAAAGGGTGGTGCGCACCACCTTGGAAAAGTCCACCCCTGCCTCTTGCAAAACAGCCAATAAATTATGCATCACCTGGCGGGTTTGCAAAGAGATATCCCCATCCACCAGGGTACCAGTGGCGGGGTCGAGAGGAATCTGACCAGACAAAAAGAGCAAAT
>JADFXB010000256.1 GCA_015233935.1 Magnetococcales bacterium
GGGTGGTATTCTTCGGCTCTTCGGTGGTTCCTTGGGTAGCCCCGGTAGCTGTTTGGGCGCGGGTGTTGGCAACCCGTCCGGCCAAGGGGAGGTCGGCGTTGGGGGTGGTGGCTTCCTGTTTGGCGATGGCTTGTTGCCGAAGTTCCGTGGGGGTACGAACCAGGGTTCCTCGCAGGGAGAACAGGTTATTGACACCGGTGGTAGCCCCGGCCAGGGTGGTTTCTGCGGTGGGATTATTGGCAGGGGCCACGTTGGCTGGCGGGACGGGGGCACCCACAGGGGTTTGTTCCTGTTCTGTGGTTATTCCCAGTCGGTTTTGCCGTTGTTCTGTGGTGCGGCGTTCGGGCAAGGCCACCCGGTCGTTGTTATCACGACCGGGTGGTTGCAGGAGTGCATTGTTGTTTTCTTCACCATCAATCGCGAGGGAACGCCTGGCATTGGCAGCCGGGATGCTTGGTGTCGTTGTGGGGAACAAGCCAGTCGTCTGGTTGGGGGGGACCAGCCCTGTGGCGACTGTTGACACGTCTTCCTGGAGCCTGTTTTGCCGAGGCGTTGGGATGAACCCCCCTTGTTGTTCCCGGTCGCGGACTCCGATTTGGGTGGTGTCCGGTTGCGGGGGGAGTAAAGGGGTGTACACCGGGGCGGCGATTTCTTCCGCTGTAAGAGAACGAGTGACTGGTTGTGGTGCAGGGGGAGGCTGAACGTCAAAGGTGGACACGATGGTGTTGGTGGTAGACTCCCCGAAGGAATACTTCAAGAGAGAAGCCGGGTCCAATTGCCGTCTTGCGGTGGACGGAATGGGGATACCGGCAATCTTTTCCACCAGCTTGGGTTCAAATTCCTGGGGCTGGGGAAGGGCAGTCGTTTCCTGTCGTGTGGCTTGTGACTCTTTTTCAGCCTCTTTCAGTCGTTCGACGGTGTTGCGGAAGATGTTGAAGTTGGTGCGGTTGGATTCGAGAACCGCGCTGTCTTGCAGGGCAGGCAGGCTATCCTGGAAGGCGGCGTAACGTGCGCGCAGCAGTTCGAGGGAGCCTGTACCTTCTTTGGCTCCGACTGCGCGACTGGTACCGACGACGCTGAAACTGTAGGTATCCTGGACTTGATTGGCCGAAGACACAGCGGGGGTGTTCCCGCCACTTTGCAACGTGGGAGAAGAGGATTGGTTGGCCAGGAATGAGCGAATACTTTGAATTGAAAGCGTCATTGGCGTTGCCCTGTATCAGGTACTGCCTGTTTCACCTCATTTCGTAGGATAGCACTTCTCCCCCCAAAGTTCCAGTATTTTTAAAAACTCTCCTACGATTATTTCCCACACAACCGGGTCCATTGCTCCTTGGCCCAGGCCGGTTGGGGTGGGGTGGGGTGGCCTGATAATTCCAAGAAAAGACGGCATTTTTCCATGCGGTGGACCGGCTCTTCCCGTAGATAATCTTGCCAAAGATCCAAGGCGGATTTGGATTGACCATCCTCATGGAGGGAAACCCCCAAAGCATAGGCCGCTAAAAGATCGTGCACCTGGACTTTTTGCCAGTACGAACCCAATAACAGAATGGCATCCTGGTGGCGGTTGGCTGTAAAGGCAGCCAAACCGGTCTCCTTTAAAGTTTGCAAGGTGGTGGGGGAGTTGGTTTGGGTCAAAAACTGGCGTACCTGCCAAGCCTGGTTAATCTTGCCAGATTTTTCCAAGAAATCCGCCAAGGTGCGTATATAGACCGCCTCCTGGGGGTCCTGACGGTGGGCCTCATGGACCGTGGTGATGGCCTCCTCCAGCCGGTTTTCTTCCGCCAAGGCCATGGATAAGGCCCAACGGGCAAAGTTGGCATCAAAATTTTGGGAGATAAAGGTGCTCCACAAGGTGATGGAATCCCGCCAGCGGCTGGCATAGTCGGCGGTCAGCCAACCAGAAATGAGCAAAAACACCATCGCCCCGGCCAAGACTGCCTTACGCATGGGCAATAGCCATACCAGGGCAGGCAACAACAACATATGGGGAACATAACTGCGCCGGTCGGCCATCAATAGGGGTTGCCCACCCTCCAATAATCCACTCACCGGCAATATGGCCACTAAAAACCAGCCCCATCCCACCAATAGCATGGGATGCTTCTGTCGATTGTGCCAGGCCAGCCAGGAAAGAGTTGCCAAGAAGAGCAATTGACCCGCAATCGTCGTCCACTCCGGCAGATCAGGCGAAGCCCGATAGGGCAGACCAAGATGCACCGGCCACAGGGTATTGAATACATATCCCATATAACCGGCCAACACGTTGCTCAATCGGTTGACCAGGGGCAGGACATGCAGAGATGTCAAATGGCCACCCTGATGGAAGGTGAACAAGGTGAGGAATGAAACCAGCATGCCCACCAGCAAAAAGGGCAGCTTCTCCCGCAACAAGGGAACCATTCCCAATCCATACCGTTGCAAAGGATAATAATCCAACCACAAGAGCAAGACCGGCATGGTCACCCACATGGGTTTGCACAACAGGCTCAACAATAAAAACAGGAGAGAAAACCCATACCAACGACGGGGATGGTGGGAAGTTTGACAGTAGGAAACATAACACCACAAAGAGAGCAACCCGAAAAAGGCACTCATCACCTCTTTGCGCTCAGCGGCCCAGGCCACCGCTTCCACATGCTGGGGATGCAGGGCAAACCAGGCCGCCGCCAGCCAACTGGGCCAGAAATCTCCCGTCAAACGATGGAGGAGGGCAAAAAGTAAAAACACATTGGCCATGTGGTAGAAAAGATTGATCCCATGGATCCAACCACTGTCCAAACCAAACAAGGCAATTTCACCGATCAAGGCCAGACGCACCACCGGCATGATAAAGGGATCCGCCGTGGTCCAGGCCCACCGCCAACTCTCCCAACTATAACCCTGCAACAGTTGGGGGACTTTGCTGATATAGGAATCATCATCCAGATTGAGAAAAGAAAAATGCCAAACCTGCCCGTAAGGAAACAACGGCAGCAGCACTAAAATGAGGATCAATAAAGATGCCTGCCGACGGCTCATGGACCATCCAGAAAGGAAAATTTTCTGGCGGGAGCACATGCCCCCGCCAGAAAGAAATCTTAGAAGGTAACGGCCAGGTGACCGGTTGTGGTATGGCCACTGTTGTCTGTGCCACCATTGACCACCGGATAATCCTTATCCCGTGCATATTCCAGGCCGATGGTGGTGTTTTCCAAAATACCCACTTTGATGGCACACATTTTACGATCTTTGGGAATGGCCAAAGCCGCATCAAAGGCTTCATCACTGCCTTGCCAACCCACTGAGACGGTGGTCTCCTTTTCCATCATCTCAAAGGTATATCCCAACTCGGTCTGCCAGGCACGGGGTTTGGCCCGCTGTCCATTCCATACCGCCGGTCCCAATTGCAGGGTATCCTGGGCGGCAATGTACTCCCCAATGGCAGTTACCCCCGCATATTGGACCATACCGTGCACACCCACAGCGGCCACATGTTCAGGAATGGTGCTGGGGGCACTGTAAGCCTGGACAAAACCGGTGAGACCATCCGAATCGTCCAGACTGTTGGTGTAATCCACCCCCACATCCAGCTTCAGACCATCTTTGTCCAGCTTGTAGCCCAGTTGTCCACCACCCTGATGGATGGCATCGGAACCTTTATTTACGCTACCGTTGAACGCATAGACCGAGCCATAAAATCCATCCTTCTCAAAGCCCAGCAAAACGGTTCCCTCCCGCTTGTTTTCCGCCAGGTTCAAAGGTAAGGGATCGGAAACCATGTTGGTGTTGAAGACACCAAAGGGAACCGTCATTAAACCAGTGGTCAAATAGAAGGGGGTTTTTTCCGCATTGCCCAGGGTGATGGTCCCATGATCCACATTGATGGGATCGGTGGCAGGATCTTCATAGAGCAACACCACTTTGCTCTTCACCCAATCATTGATCTTCATCTCCAATCCAAGTTCCACCGTGGACAGATTGATGTCACTGGTGCGATTGCGGGCAAAATCTTTCATGGTAAAGGCGTCAACCTCCACCGTTCCACTCAAGGTGATTCTATCGGTCCAGGAGGGGGCTTTTTCCTCCTTCGCTTCA
>JADFXB010000257.1 GCA_015233935.1 Magnetococcales bacterium
CCCATGGCCAAGTATACCAAGCGTGAAAAATTTTTCGCCTCCAAGGTGAGTCGTACCCAAAGCCTGCCTGTGGTGGCTGCCATCAAAGTGCTGAAAGAGTGGGCTGGCATCTACAACAAGGTGGACCAGACCGGGGATGTCTCGGTCAGTCTGGGTGTGGATCCCCGCCATGCCGACCAGATGGTCCGTGGTACGGTAGCTCTGCCCAACGGTTTGGGTAAAGTGGTGCGGGTGCTGGTCTTTGCCAAGGGCGAAAAGGCCAATGAAGCCCTGGCCGCCGGTGCCGATTTTGTGGGCGCAGAAGATTTGGTGGAAAAAATCCAGGGTGGCTGGTTGGACTTCGACCGGGTGGTGGCTACTCCCGATGTCATGGGTGTGGTGGGCCGTTTGGGGCGTGTCCTGGGTCCCCGTGGCTTGATGCCTAACCCCAAGCTGGGAACCGTTACCTTCGACGTGGCCAAAATGGTCAAAGAGATCAAAGCTGGTCAGGTGGCCTTCCGGGTGGAAAAAGCGGGTATCGTCCATGCCGGCATTGGCAAGATTTCCTTCGGTGACCAAGCGATTACCGAAAACCTCAAGGCCTTCATTGAGCAGTTGAACAAGCTCAAACCGGCGGTGATCAAAGGAACCTACATGAAAAAGGTGACCCTTTCCACCAGCCAAGGCCCCGGTGTTCGGCTTGAAATGGCCTCCCTGGCCGGTTAAACCCCAGGGTAGGTTGGTTGTTGCACGTCCTAGACAGCAGGTGGGATTCCCTCCCTTAATGGTCTTACGACCGCCCGCCGAGACAAAGGTTGCTCTTAAGCCCCTTTGCCCAAGGACGACCCTTTGGAAGTGGAAAGGAGGCGTATTGAGTGAACCAGGAAGAGAAATCTAAAATTGTTGGTGAATTGCAAGAGAGCCTGAAACGCTCCCAGGTGGCCATTGTCTCCCACTATCGTGGCATGACCGTGGCTCAGCTCACTGATCTGCGACGCAAGTTCAGAACGGTGGGTGCCGAGTACCGGGTGGTTAAAAACACCCTGGCCCGGCGGGCCGTGGTCGGTACTCAATTTGAAAAGGTGAGCGAACTGCTGACAGGGCCAACCGCCCTCACCCTCTCCCCCGATCCGGTAGGACCGGCCAAGATTATGATGGATTTCGTCAAGAGCCATCCCAATCTGGAACTGCGGGGCGCGGTGATGGAAGGCCAATTGTTGGGTGTTGCCGACATTCAGGCCCTCTCCCAGTTGCCGCCACGGGAAGTGTTGCTCTCCCGTATGCTGGGTGCCATGAAACGTCCCATGCAGGATATCGCAAGCGTCCTGGGTGCTCTGCCAGCTGGTCTGGCCCGTGCCCTGGAACAGGTCCGCGAGCAGCGGTCCGCCAGCGAATCCTGATGGTGCACTTAACCGAATATCAATCGAACAACTTGCTTGTATAAGCGTTCTGGAGAAAAGCCCATGTCCCTGACCAATGACGAAATCATTGCCGCCATTGAGAAGATGCCCGTTTTGCAACTGGCTGATCTGGTAAAAGCCATCGAAGCCCGCTTCGGTGTTTCCGCTGCTGCCCCCGTGGCCGTTGCCGCTGCCGCTGGCCCCGCCGCCGCCGCTGAAGCCGCCCCCGTGGAAGAGCAGACCGAGTTCACCGTGGTGTTGGTGGATTCCGGTGACAAGAAGATCAACGTGATCAAAGAAGTCCGTACCATCACCGCCCTCGGCCTCAAAGAAGCCAAGGATTTGGTGGAAGGTGCCCCCAAAGTGGTTAAAGAAGGGGTTTCCAAGGAAGATGCCGCCAAATTCAAGAAAATGTTGGAAGAGGCCGGTGCCAAGGTGGAAGTCAAATAACCTGGCCTTCCCTGGGTTGGGCCTTTGACCCACCCAATTCGCTATCGGAGGTGTACCCACGGGTACACCTCCGTAAGTCGTTTATGGCGCGCCTTAAGAAAATAAGGTTTGTAACCCCGCCAAGACCGCATGACAACCCCGCGAGGTAGAGGAGATCCGATGGCTCTCACCTTCACCGAGAAGAAGCGTTTACGGAAAAATTTCGGACGCATCCCCACCATCATCGATATCCCCAACCTGATATCCGTCCAAAAAGAATCCTTCGACCGCTTCTTGCAGTCGGATTTGGATTTCGATCAACGTCGAGACGTTGGTTTGGAAGGGGTATTTCGTTCCATTTTCCCCATCAAGGACTATACGGGCACTGTCAGTTTGGAGTATGTGCGCTATGCCCTTGGTGAACCCAAATATGATGTGGATGAGTGTTTACAACGGGGTATGACCTTTTCCGTTCCCCTGAAAGTCACCTTCCGAATGGTGGTGTGGGACGAGAATGAGGAAACCGGTTCCAAAAGCATTCAAGAGGTAAAGGAGCAGGATGTCTATCTGGGCGAAATGCCCATGATGACCCGCACCGGCACCTTCATTGTCAATGGAACCGAACGGGTGATCGTCTCTCAGATGCATCGCTCCCCCGGCGTCTTCTTTGACCATGATAAAGGCAAGACCCACAGTTCGGGTAAGCTGCTCTTTTCCGCCCGCATCATTCCCTACCGGGGATCGTGGCTGGACTTTGAGTTTGATCCCAAAGACATCCTCTTTGCCCGTATCGACCGTCGCCGCAAATTGCCGGTGACCACCCTGTTGCGGGCCATGGGCATGAGTTCGGTGGAAATTCTGGATGAATTTTACCAGAAGGAAACCTACCGCAAGAGTGGCATCATTTGGGAGAAAAAGCTGGATCCGGATCAACTGCTGGGCAGCCGCCTCAATTACAGCATTGTGGATCCCAAGACCGGCGAAGAGATCATCCGTCCCAAACGGAAAATTTCCGCCCGCTCTATTCGTAAGCTGCAAACCTTGGGTCTGGACTGGATCCAGGTGCCCATTGAAGAGCTGGTGGGCCGCTTTGTGGCCGAACAAATGGTGGCCCACGACGGAACCGTGCTGGCGGAACCTGGTGCAGAGATCACCGAAGAGTCCCTCAACCTGTTTGAAGATGCAGGCTATCAGGAAATTCGGGTTCTGTTCATCGACTACATCACCGTCGGTCCCTACATTCGTACCACCCTCTCCCTGGATAAAAACCGTACCCAGGATGAGGCCCTGATTGAAATCTATCGCATGATGCGTCCCGGCGAGCCTCCCACCATCGAGGCCGCCCGCACCCTGTTTGGCAATCTGTTCTTCAATGCAGAACGCTATGATCTTTCCCCGGTGGGGCGTCTGAAGATCAACAAGCGGCTTAACATTGAGTGTCCGTTGGATGTGCGGGTTCTGCGCCAGGAAGATATCCTGGGCGTGGTGCGTACCCTCCATCAACTGAAAGATGGCCAGGGCAAGGTGGACGATATCGACCACTTGGGCAACCGTCGTGTGCGCTCCGTGGGCGAACTGCTGGAAAATCAGGTACGCATCGGTCTGGTGCGCATGGAGCGGGCCATTCGTGAGCGCATGTCCTCCGCCGAAGCGGATGACAAGATGCCTTACGATATCCTGAACTCCAAACCCTTCGCAGCAGTGATCCGGGAATTCTTCGGCTCCAGCCAGCTTTCCCAGTTTATGGATCAAACCAATCCTTTGTCGGAAATCACCCACAAGCGGCGTCTCTCCGCATTGGGACCGGGTGGTATGACCAGGGAGCGGGCAGGCTTTGAGGTGCGTGACGTTCATCCCACCCATTATGGCCGTATCTGCCCCATCGAGACCCCTGAAGGTCCGAACATTGGTTTGATCAACAGCTTGTCCACCTATGCCCGTATCAATGAATTCGGTTTCATTGACAGCCCTTATCGCAAGGTGTCCAACGGCGCGGTGATCGACGAAGTGGAATATTTGTCGGCCATCGAGGAAGAAAACTATATCATCGCCCAGGCCAACGCCACCCTCAACAAACAGGGTGAGTTGACCGACGAGTTGGTGCAATGTCGGCATCGGCTGGAGTTTACCATTGCCACCCCTGACCGCATCCAATACATGGACGTTTCCCCCAAGCAGATCGTCTCAGTGGCTGCCGCCCTGATTCCCTTCTTGGAAAATGACGACGCCAACCGCGCCCTCATGGGT
>JADFXB010000258.1 GCA_015233935.1 Magnetococcales bacterium
CAATATGTACTAACAAGGAATGCTTGTTTATGATTGATGATCCATTGCAGTACAGAGAAAAAGAGGTGGTCAACTCGTAGCATCAGGATAAAAAAAGATGCCCCGGTTGTCCCTTCTCCAACCCGGCGAAGGGGTTTGTATTGAGAATCATCTTACGCAAATCGTTGGTGTATAAAGGATTGTTGCACGCCAACGAAGACCATCCCAGCGAGAGAAAGGCTCCTCGTGCTCCTAAAAATCCGCAATTGACTGCCGCCATTTCCTGCCCGTGTTTCAGATACTCCAGGATTGCACGGTGGCTGTCGTCTCGCCAAGTCAACAATAAGTGGATTAGGGTTGCGGTAACTGTATCACCAGAACCGCAGGAGTCAATGAAACGGGGGGCATCCAGTGCTTTCAAGTGGATACGCTCAACACCGTATGGCCCCCGGAGAATAACCATCATGCCATAACGGCCTTTTGTTTCGATAATCACATTAGGCACTGAGACTGACAGCATCCATGAATTCATTTTTTCGCCAAGCCTTCTGTCTGAATATTTCAGAATGTGGCAGATTTCCATGGCGCGTTGAAACATTTCCGGGTCGCCAATGGAGGAAGGTTCAAAAATGATTTTTGCTCCGCCGCGTTTTGCCAGTTTGGCGGCATTCAAAATGGCGGGGGATACTCGATCAAAAAAGAAAAACGCAGAACCGGCGAGACGGGGAGCCATTTCATCAACCAAATCGTTGGAAATGGTTTGATAAGAAGGAAAACGTTTGCCAGTCTCCGGCGAGTGGAAGGAAAAAGAGTGCTCTTCCCCATGATTGGCAGTGCTTTGCCAATGTTGCAGAATGATGGGGGTATTGATTGAAGGATCGTGACGAATGCCTTCCATGACAGCACCAACGCGACGAAACTCCTCATTGATCAGGATTCCGGGTTGGTCCTGACCCAAACATGCCAAAGGCATGGTGGTGTGCCCCATCTCCCCAAGAGTCAATAAGACATTGGCGCACGTCCCCCCTGGCAGTGCCACAGGCTCTTTGGGACCGCCAAAAATAACATCAAGGGCCAGCAAGCCCGACCCTGCGATGATGGGGTTTTTGGAATCAACACCAGCCATTGAAGGAAAACTCCTTGTTTTCTCACCTTTAGGGAGGGGAAAAAAGAAAACACCCCTCTCCCACCCACTGGATTTGCTGGCTATAGTAACGCAATCCTTCCGGTCCTGACAGGTTTGGTGGGAGCAGATTCCAGCATGAGTCTGGTTGGTCACAGACATCAGCGACGCTTAAGCCGAAAGCACTCCCCAGCAACTCCCAATCATTGCCGCCCGATCCGCCTTTGTCACCGATGCACAGGATAGCTGCGGGAGTACCCCCATGGCATTTAGACACCATTTTCGCCAGAACGTTTCGTTTGCTGGATGTCACCGGGATGATATCTACCGAGTGGCCCGAACATAAAATTTTTATCTCCGAGAAGATACCAATGCTTTTTGCAGTTTCGGCAACCATTCTGGCCAATTCATCAACGCAACTGGTATCCTGTGGGCGAAGGCTGAACTGCAATGGTTCCAGTCTTGGGTTCGCAACCCAATTTTGGATTTGTTTATTTTGGTCCAGGGCAGGCTTCAGTCTGAGCAGTGCCTGTGAAGTGGACAAAGTTGAAGGGTCAAAGGAGTCGGACAAGGGTAAAATCAATCCGCCATTATAATATCCTACCAAAACCTGGTTCCAATAGCGTTCCAGGATAAGGGGACGTAACTCCCCCATCAGAGAGTCTCCTCTTCCGGTTGCAATTCCCAGGAGAGAGCCGTTTTCCAAATGGGTGGTGAACAGTTCTCTTACCCATGGTTCGGCAGGTTGTTTTGGCTTAGAAATCACCGTACCGTCAAAATCCAGCAACAACCCCTGAAATACAGTTTGGCGCAGGGTGCGTCGGAAAGTTTGCTCGGCAGCAATCCATTGATGACTAGACCAATTGGGAGAGTGACTGACCGTGGCTTTTCTTCGCCATGGGGCATCCGCTTCGTCGATGAGTTTCAGAACAGAAGGTTCCGCAAAAATGGCCTTACCAAAATCGGGCACACCTGGTTTGGCAGCATCCAGGTTTTGGTGTTCACCCACCCTTTCCAGAATGGTCAGGACATCCCCTATGGCGTGAAGTGCTGCCCAAGGGAGAGGGGGCTTGTAATGGAGTGCCAAACTTTGAATATCAACAGGCAGCAAGGCCCGGATGTTTTGCCAGATAGTTTCCGTTTGTTGGGTAGTCAGGGCGATAACGGCGGTTGATTGTTTGTTGCGGAACAGGCCAACGTGACGACCGTGGGCAAAATTTCTAAAATCAGCAAGTTGCACCGAAGCCAGCCCAAGTTCGTGGCAACTGGTTTCCATGGCTAGTGCCGACGGGAGGAGTTGGGGATCATACAAAACCAGCCAATGAGGCTTGTTGAATAACATCTCGACTTGGTTGGTGCGGTGGCGGCGATGTTCATATTCCATTGCCATGGCCAGATGAAGAAGATGATATTGGTAAACCAACCTGTTTTGCCATGGGGAAAAGCATTTCACCATAGCCAGGCAAGAGCCTAAAAGTGAGTGTACTGCCAAAAAAGCATCCTTTTCCGTCAGACCGCTCAGTTCATGAATATTTCCAGCTGAATGTTTTTTGAGGTTCTCGGCAAGAGGAGAGTGGGGATTGGCTGTGAGCAAATCAACTCGTGGACAGCCGGAATTAAAAGCTGCCTGACTGGCAGATAAAATGTCTGGGTTGGAACCGCCAGCACTAAATAGCCAAAGAGGGGGAGGTGCTGTGAGTCTGGAACGTGTTATCCATACGAGGGGGGACAGGCAAAGTGTTTCTGCCCCCAGAAGGTGGATACGGCACAGGCGCAGAAATTCACAGGTAACCAAGGAACCACCAGAACCAACCGCCACAACCAACTCAGTTCCGCCGCCATTAAGGGCCGAAGAAAGGCGATGAGGATCGGTAACACCCGCATGTCGGATGGTTTCGGGCAAACTGTCCATCTGTTGCCGAAATCGAGTAGTTGAATTTTCCATAGGGATTCATTCCGTCGGGTAGGCATCACCGTATAGCCAAAGATGAACAATTCTGGCTTGCTGGGAGCGGTTATCCAGTTCATCCACGTTACGCAAGCGATAGGAAGCATCCTCGACATACAGCACGGGCAAGTCAAGGGCAATGGCTGCCAGCATGGAACCGAGAGTCAACACCTTGCTTCCGCCAGGGGAAAGAATGATCTGGGAGCCATTGAGTTCAAATGCTTTGTTGCGTCTGTCGTGCAATTTCAGGATGGTTTCATAGAGATCCAGAGGATCGTCCTCCGCAGCATAAATGATGTTGCGGGGATCAACATCCCATGAACCCTCAAATTCGGATTGAAATTCTTCTGTAAAGTGGTCGCCGGTCCTGGGGATTTTGGCTGGAAAAGGCAAAACGGGACAGATATCCACCTCACCGCGAAAAAATTCATTGCGGATACGGATCAGGGCTTGTCTTTTGCGTTTGCTCAAAATTGGAATCCATAATTTGGCTTTATCGCTATCTTCTGCCAAGGCACCTGGGGAAAGGAAGCCAAAAGGCGTAGATATACTGTCATTATCTTCGGTTTCAATGTCTGCATCAATCCCGGGGTGAAACGATAGAAAAAGATGCAGGTTTGGCTGATGAGGCTCTCTTTGGCATTGTCCAAGCAATAGTTTGGTCAGTGTGAAACAAACCCCTGACGATATGGCCGAGATATCGAGAACCACGTCTGTTATGCCGGTCAAATTTTTTTTGGTCACCAATCTTTGCAGTTCTCTGCCAAGAATAACGGCACGATCCTTGGAGAATATATTTAATTCGAGCTGGGTATTAGTTGGCACCATCTGACGAAGAATGGTTTCGTTGCCGTCTGCCTTGGATTTGAGGGTACGATCAGGGGGGCCAAGTCGCTCTTCCCGCAGGAAAATACCCTCCATCCTGTCACCTGCATGCGGTACCAACAATTGGCTGATGTGGGTGCTACGGGGATCAAAGCCTGCTCCGGCTATTAATAGAA
>JADFXB010000259.1 GCA_015233935.1 Magnetococcales bacterium
TATTTTCCATCGAATGGAAAGAGGTGATGGCGCATGGCCATGCCAGGTGCGTGCAAAGTGGCCAGGGCGGCGGCAATACGAAATTCATGGCTGTTGTCATCGGCAGCAAACCACTGTTTGGAAAGGCGTGGCACAGGGGGCAGCTCTTCCCTGGCCTTGGGGGCATGGGTCAGATAGTGGTGAACTCCTCCCAGGGCAATCAATATATTTTGCAGTGCATCAGGATTGCCCTGTTTGGTCAGGGTAAACAGGGCATCCTGCAACTGTCCTACCAGCCATTTCAAACGATTGGGTTTGTCTTTATCACGGGCCAACCGTTGCAGGCGACTCAACCAACCCTGTTGATCCAGCTCCTGGATCAAATCGGCAGCCGGATTTCGTTGAACTTTCATCCTCATCAATGGGGTGGCAAGATAGGCTTTACCGCTACGCATCAAAAAACCATAACGTTGAAAAGCCTCAATTCCCCGATCCACCCCCAGGGAAGCAATGGCCCGTGCAAAGTCCAACCCATCTTTGCATGAACGTTTACCCACCGTTGCCCGGCCTTCGGCAAACAGGGCGCGTAATTCATCGTAGCCTGTCGGGTTGTTCCACAGGGGAAGCCATATTTCAGCCCTGGCAGGTTCCTCATCCACCAAGGTGGTTTGCCCACTCCCGTATCCTGTGGGTCGCACGGTAAACGGATAGGCCAGAACAGCCTCTTCACTGCCATGCAACCGTCGGCTGGCGGCAGCAGCAAAGGTCATGGCACCTTCAATCATCAACAAATAGTCCCATGCATTGGCGATGGTTTCTCCTTCAAAACCGTTGGTGGCGTTGGGGCCACCCACATCCCCAGGGGCAAACTGACCAATGGCACCACTTCCCAAACGTGCCACAGGCTCACCAAACAAGGCATTGGCCAAAAATTGTTCTCCTGCCACGGTGGCCTTGCCTGTGCTTGGCGAGAGCAATTCAACCACCCGCTGAAGAAAATTATTGGAAAAATCCAGGCGGCCATCGTTGCCACCGGTTCCCAATAGAGGAGGAAATTTGGCCTTCTCGTTGGTCAGAAGGACAGCCGCATCCAGCCACATCAACGCCTGGTCTGGCAGGGAAGCTCGCATGGCTTGAAGAAAAACCCGCTTTTCATCCAAATCTTTACAACTTTCCTGCAAGCCAAATGCAGCAACCTGCTTTTGCCCTAAAGTGATCACCTCTCTTAGGAGGGCAAAACGAGAGGTGGTGGATTTCAAAAGGGCTTCATGGGCATCCTTGTTGTCCTTTGGATAAAAACCACTGCCACCATTCCACGGGGCAATCACTGGGGTGGGGACGTAGTCTTCCAGGAAAAACTGGCACAACCCCTGCCGATCCAGGGTGCTTTTCAGGACAAAGTGTTGTCCCTGCCACCAACCTTGGGCATTTTCATCCACCTGTTCGGCAACCAGGCGCAAAATACCCAGGGCTTTCAAATAATGGGATAAGGGGACGGGAGCGCAACCGGCCAGGGTCAAGGTATGAGTCATGGTTGTTCTCCATGGAAAAGAGTCGTTTCCTGGGAGGAGCCGCGCCAGTCGGCCACACGTACCAAAGTCTCCAGCCAGGCCAGACGAAAGGGGCCATGGTTTTGCAATAAGCGTTGGCAACGGGCGGTCCAGGAGGGGCCGTCTTGCCCTTCTCCCAGGGCCATAATGGCCAGGGACAGGGTGGTGGGCGGAATGGTGGTGGAATCCCCAAGAAATATTTCAGGCAGTTGATCCCCTTGCCAGACACCACGGGCAAAAGCTCCTGCCGGGGGGAAAGGCTCCTGTTCACCGGGCAGTGCCCGCAGACTCATCCTGACTTTGCCGTGGTGGGCCAGGATCATATAGGCAACCAGATCCGCCACTTCAGCCACCTTTTTCCCACCATGGGCCAGCCACAACAGCATGGAGGCCACTTCATGGCGAAAATGGGGGCGTTGGTGTTTGCCACCACAGGAGGATTTGCCCCAAAGTTGATTCTTGCGTGGATCTCCTTCCTCCAGACAATGGGTGAAGGTGTTTTGCATCACCGGATGACCCTTGCCGCCATCATGCCAGCGACTGGCCAACATCAAACTTTGTTGATCCAACGGGGTAAGAGAAAAAGCCTTCAGCAATCCCGCCATGGCCGCCACGGTTCGGTCCAGGTGATCCACAAGGGGAATAAATTCCGACATGTAACTGCGTGGATCACTACCAAAACCATCCTCTGGCTTGCGCTCTTGGGGTTCAATAACGGTCACGGGGGTCAGGATATCGGGTGCAAAGCCCAATTGACTGTCATAGCCACCCTCTTTGGCCGCAAGCAATATCACCATGCCAGGACGCAGAGAGGAGGAGACCTTTTGCCACTCACCCGCCAGAAAATTCCAACTCCAGGCTTGCCGTTCTTTCTTTTTCAAATATCTGCCCAGTTGTCCCAGAGAGACCGGGCAGAGTTCCAGTCGTTGTGGTGCGGGCTGTTGGTCGTCGGGTTGTTCATCAAACGAACGCCAGAAGACCATCACCCCTGGTTGTTCCACATCCCGAATGTAGGGGGAAATATCCACATCAAAGCCGGTCAGGTCGGGGTCGGTATTGAATAAATCCAGCAAATCCTGGCGACGTAAAATCATCTCGCCCTGTTGGTTGGCAGGAGGAAGAGGAGGAAGGGCCGCCGGGCCAACATCGTCCAATGTGGTCAACAGCTCCCGTGCCCGTTGCAAGTCAGCCATCTCATAAGGCAAAGCCAGTTCATCCTTGCCTTGCATATCCAGCCAGAAAACATTCCCCTGCTGGTTTTCAGCATACCGGTTGCAACGGCCAAATCGCTGTACCAGGGAAGACCAGGGGGCAAGCTCTGTAAACAAGGTTGCAGAAGTCATATCCACCCCTGCTTCCACTGCCTGGGTGGCAATCCATATGCTTCCTGTTTCCGGTGGTTTCTTTCGCAGTTTTTCTTCCACCTGTTTTCGTTCCGCCGGGCGAAATCTGCCATGAATCAACAAAACGGGAATGTTGCCCGCCCTTTTTTTCACGTTTTCATAAAGGGATTGTGCCCGTTCCACCTGGTTCAGGATGACAAGGGTGTTGGTTGCCGCCTGATGGGTCTTGATCACCTCCTCGCTCAAGGCGTTCACATACTCTTTTTCCACCCCTGTCCAAACGGTTGAGGCACGCAGCAAACGCTTTCTGGCATGGATCAAAGAGACAACCCGCTCATGATTCCGGTCCTCTTGATTCAATGCCTGGGAAACCAGTTGGGGAAGATGGGGGCGAAAATCGATGGTGTCCAACCGTTGACGGTCGATGGTGGCGGATACCCACAGGCTGCGACTGGACATCCCCATGGGAAAAGAACGTCGAAACGCTTCCAGTTGCAGAGAGGTCGCAAGTCCTGTTCCCATGAGTTGCACTTCATCCAACACCCAAAAGGCATCATTGTGCAACAAGGCGAAGTGAACCGGCCAATGCGCACGCTTCATGCCATAACCACGCATCAAGGCACGGGAGAGCAACATATCCTGGGTTCCCACCAGGACAGCGGGATGTTCCGGTGTCGTGGACCAGCTTTCATCCACCATTCCCCCCATAAGCATATGAATGGTGGGAAGTTTTTTTCCCTGTTCCAAGAAAACAGGCGCGATATTTTCAAGCCATTCTTCCAGAACGCCATGCACCTGTTCCACCAGCACCCGCATGGGCAGGCAATAGACCAGCCTGCTGGGCGTCGTCCCATCCTCTTGCAACCGGCGATAAAGCCAAGCCCCCACCACCGCCAGGGTCTTTCCCAAACCGGTGGGAATTTCCAAAATATCTGGCCAAGGTTCGCTGGCAAGTCGAAGCTGGTAAGGGTAGGGGTGCTGTGTGCCGCCCGTTAGTTTTTGGAAAAATTCGCTATAGTTCATGGTGCATCCTTGTTATCCGATGGTCGGAAGATGATGGCCAGCATCATACGACACCCCAAGTCTCACCACGTGACACTGCAAACGGCCCAATTCATTTTTTTTCATAGTG
>JADFXB010000025.1 GCA_015233935.1 Magnetococcales bacterium
TGGCATTTTGGGCATGCAACCATTTGACGAACAAACGGGAGCCATCCATGCGCACGGGTTCTTGTTTGGGGCCAGGGGTTGGCGGGGTGGTTGGGGGCGGGGAGGGTGATGTCATGAAGCCGTTTCCCATATTTCGCGCTGCGGGTAATGCCAAGCCACGGCAGCTTTCATGGGCCAGTGGGATCGGCTGCAAACGTCGTCAAAGGTTGATGTTGTCGGAAAAAGAGCAAGTTATGTTGATTCTCGCGTTGGAAAGACTAGAATAGAATCCACGAATTGTCAATAAGATAGCAACGGTCTTGGGGAGCAACAGGACATAAAAAAAGCCCAATCCAGGGTATGGTCGGGCTTGCTTTTCGGTTGCTGTTTCTTTTTGTTGGGAATGATCTGCTGTTTGATGTGGGTGACCACCCTTGCCATGGGATTGGGGCGTTTGGGGGGCGGTGGTTTGCTTTTGGTGTCCATGGAGGTTCCTTGGTTGTTGAGGGTAGAGGAAAACCCCCTGTATATCACACCAGAGGGAGAGTTTCACTTCCTCTTTTTCTAAGGTTTGATTTTTCTGGGAGTAAACAATTTGATGTAAAACATCTTGTGTGTGATCCAAGGGGGTGCAGTATGGTTGCAAAGAGGATTATCAATCTTGTAGGGTTTCCTATGGTGTTGTGGGAAGGGTATTCATTGAACCCCCATCCATAATTGGAAAAGGTTGATGGCTCATGGTGACCAACTGAGAGTAGGTTCGTCTCCAAAGATCAATGTTTCCATTCCAGCACGGATCTCCTTAGCACTCTTCCCTCTGTTGATCTGGACTTGCCCATAAGGGCAAGGCGTTCCCCTTATCCTGATTTCTCTAAAAGGTTTTGTAATGCGTTTTTCGACTTGGCAGGCACGACGCAAATCAAATTATTGAGATGATTTACTTTATTAATTATCCCAAGGTTGATTATTATCCCCATGTTGGCTAGCATGCAGTCTATGAATCACTCTTTCTGCCTCTACCAAGGGATAGCTCATGCTTCGCCCATCCATGGATCGTACCCTGCACCGTTTGTTGGCCATTGGTCTGTTGACCTTTTTGTTGCTCATTCCCCAATCTCTGGTGCAGGAGTTGATCGGGGAAAGGGAGGCGCGCAAGGGGGAGGCGGCGAGGGAGTTGCAAGGATCCTGGGGGGGAGATCAGGTGGTGCAAGGGCCGGTCTTGACCATACCCTTCATCCACCAGGTGCGACATAAAGATGAAAAAACCAACGAAATTCGCATTCTGGAACAGCGGGAGTTCGCCCACTTTCTCCCCGACCGCCTGAACGTCACCAGTCAAATGCAACCCGAATTGCGCTATCGGGGTATCTTTCAATTTATCCTTTATCAAGCCTCCCTGCGCCTGGAAGGGGTGTTTTCCCCTATTCACCTGACCGCACCCGGCTACCAGGTCAAAGATATCCTCTGGCAGGAAGCCTTTCTCACCCTGGGCGTCACCCACCCCAAAGGTTTGCGCAAAGGGGTGACCGCCCTGTGGAACCAAAAATCCATCCAGGCAGAACCAGGATCCCGCATCGGGGAACTCCTATCCTCCGGCATCACCATCCCCCTGGCCACAGTCCAACAAGGAGGGAACTTTTCCATCTCCCTGGAGTTGAACGGCACCAACGGCATCTCCTTTGCCCCAGTGGGACGGGAAAATACGGTCAACCTCTCCTCACCCTGGCCCTCACCCAATTTTAACGGTGAATTTTTACCCGTCAGTCGGCAAATCGATGACAAAGGCTTCTCCGCCTCCTGGCAGGTGTTGCACCTCAACCGCAACTATCCCCAGGAATGGGTGGGCAACCGCTACTCCCTGCACAATGCCCTGTTCGGTGTCAACCTGCTGCAAACCGTGGACAACTACCAGCAATCCACCCGCGCCGTCAAATATGCCATGATGTTTATCATCACCACCTTCGTGGCCTTTTTCCTGGTGGAACTGTTGCATAACCGGCGACTCCATCCCCTGCAATATGTGCTGGTGGGCATGGCTCTGGTGTTGTTCTACACCCTGTTGGTGGCCATCTCGGAACACAGCACCTTCGATATCGCCTACGGGGTAGCCGCCCTGGCCGTCACCCTGCTCATCGGCGGCTATGCCAAAGCCGTCCTGGCAAGCAGTCGTCTGGCACTCGTCCTTGTCGGGCTGCTAACGGGCCTCTATCTCTCCCTCTATTTTATCCTTCAATTGGAAAAATATGCCCTGCTCACCGGCACCCTGGAATTGTTCCTGCTCCTGTCCGCCGTCATGTACCTCACCCGCAAAATTGACTGGTTTGACGGTGGAGGAATGAAAGATCCACAGGATAAATTGTCCTAGTATTTTCCTTGGCTTGGATGACAGAAACAGGGTAACCATCCCCCCACCTGCAGCCTCTGTCTTTTCTGAGGCGGAAGGGTCACATCGACCCCTGCTTCCCGGATTGTTCCGTCGCTAATCTGGCCGCAAGGAAACCACCGGACAACAAAACTTCGACTCATCCAGTTGTGGATAAGTGGCTTCTAACTAGCTTCCAGATGATACAGTAATTGCATGCGTTGTGTGCAAAATGTTATAAGGATGCTATGTTGTTTTAGCTCAAGGGTGACCACGCGTTTAAAACCACCCTGGGTAACTTTGAACTTATAGTTAAATATTGATGTTTGCCTACTCTTTAAACAACATGGAAAAAAGGAACTTCGATGGAAATACCACAGCATTCTTCTGATATTATCGAAGTGATCCAGCGTTTGAGCCATGAAATCGATGGTATTGGCATACAAATTGTCGATATAGCGGAAAATGTGGCGGAGGTGAGCGGAAAGGTGGCGGAACAGGCCAATATGCTGGATGAATTCCGGGATCGTATGAATGCCCTTTCCCTAAGCAATCAAAATATTAAATCGGTCGTGCAGGTCACCTTGCAGGCAACGGACAAGGCGGTGGCAGAAACCGAAACCTCCCAGAAACGTCTTGCCCAGTCGGTGGTCAACATTCAAGGGCTGGTCAGCCAAGTGGCAGAGGGGCGTACTTTGCTGGATGGTTTTCAAAAGGCGTTGGACGAAGTATCCAAGGTGGTGCGTACCATCGACAACATTGCCAAACAAACCAACCTGTTGGCCCTCAATGCCTCCATCATTGCCTCCAAAGCGGGAGATGCGGGTAAGGGCTTCGCCGTGGTAGCCGCTGAGGTTAAATCGCTGGCGCAGGAGACTACCCAATCCACCGAGCGTATCGAAGACTCGGTGGCCGCTTTGCGTTCCCAGGCCGACTTATTGCGTAATCAAACTGAGACCAGTGCCCAATGCGCCCAAGGTGTGGGCAGTGATGCCGAGGCCATCGGTGGCGTCATCGAGACCATTGGTCAAATGATTCGGGAAGTGGGTTCTGAGGCGGCCCGTATTACTGGCGAAGCAGACGAAATCAACAATCACTGCGATCAATTGGGCGGCATTATTCAAAGTGCATCCCAAGGTGTCCACGCCTCCTCAAACCATCTGGAGGGAGCCAGTGCCAATTTAAAGAAATTATTGTCCGCTGGAGAACGGTTGATTGCCATCACCATCAATTCACCGGTGGCCACCAGCAACACCCCTTTTGTCCACCAGTGTCTCTCCATTGCTCAACAGATCAACACGATTTTTGCGAGTGGGGCCAAAGAGGGGGCCTTCCAGGAAAAAGATTTCTTCCTGCAGGATTATGCTTCCATTCCCGATTCCGACCCTGCCCAATTCGCCACACCCTACTTGAGTTTTACCGATCAGGCCATCCAACCCATTCTGGATGAAGCCCTCAAGTTTCATGAAAATGTGGTCTTTTGTTGTATTCTGGATCGCAAGGGCTATCTGCCGACCCACAACAGCAAATATTCCCATTCCCAAGGGAAGGATCCGGTTTGGAACAATGCCAACTGTCGTAACCGGCGTTTTTTTAACGACCGGGTGGGCTTGGCGGCTGCCAACAACACCGAACCCTTTTTAGTGCAAACCTACCGTCGGGATATGGGTGGCGGAAAAAAGGTACTGATGATGGATGTCTCCGCCCCCATCATGATCAATGGTCGTCATTGGGGAGCTGTCAGGCTGGCCTTTAAACCAACATAAGCCGCCCCCTCTCCCGATGTTCTTTCATCGGGAGAGGGGGGGAAATGTTTAGGTGATCGGGGGATGGAAAAGGCCGGATTAGGCCTTTTTGTACTTCTTATGGATGTGCAACTGCTGGGCGATGGAGAGAATGTTGTTGACCAGCCAGTAGAGAACCAAGCCCGACGGGAAGGTAAGAAACATGAAGGTGAAGACAATGGGCAAAAACTGCATCACCTTGGCCTGAACCGGGTCCGCCGGAGTGGGGTTGAGTTTGGTCTGATAATACATGGAAACACCCATCACCAGGGGCAGGATATAATAAGGATCCATCTCCGACAAATCCTGAATCCAGCCCGCCAACGGCGCGTGGCGCATTTCGATGGAGAGATACAAAATTTTGTACAGGGCAAAAAAGACAGGAATCTGGATCAACATGGGCAAACAACCGCCCAACGGATTGACCTTATTCTCCTGATACAGGCGCATCATCTCCTGATTCATCAACTGCTTGTCGTGGCCATAGTTTTTACGCAGCTCTTCCACCTTGGGCTGCAATTGTTTCATCTCCTCCATGGAACGATAGCTCTTGTCCGCCAGAGGGAAGAACAAAACCTTCACCACAAGGGTCAACAAGGTGATGGCCACCCCATAGTTGCCAATGATGGAATAGAAAAAGAGCAACAACTCCATCAACGGCACCGCCAGGAAGTGGAACCAGCCATAATCGATGGAACGCTCCAACCCCAATTTGAGAGATTCCAAAATCTCCAACGCCTTGGGTCCGATATACCACTGCTCCACCGATTCATACTGACCATTGGCGGCCACCGCAATTTGCTGGCTCACTGCGCCAATGCGATGGGTGGGGGCGTCATAGTCGAAATAATATTTGTAGGAGATCTGGCCGTCACTATGGGGAATCATGGCTGCCAGGAAATATTTGTCGCTAAAGCCCGCCCATCCCTTCTTGGCGTTCTGACTCACTTCCTTGGCTTTGATATCGTCATAAGGCAGTTGCAGGCGGTTGTCATCCAGGAAGGCGGTGGGGCCTTGGAAATCGTACATATCCCCTTCCACCTTGGGAGGAATGCGCAACAACTGCTGGAAGCGATACAGTGGGGTGGGCTGGCTGGCTGTATTCACCACCCGGTCCCGTACCGTAATCAAATAGCTGCCCTTGGCCACCACAAAGGATTTTTCAAAGGTCAAGCCCGCCTTGTTGTCCCACACCAGGCGAATACCGTTTTCCCCATCCTTGCCTTGAAAGTCTGCTTGTTGCCACAAGGTTTCCCGGTTGGGAACCACAATACCTGGCAAGCTGATGAAGCCACTTTCACCCACAAAGAAGTTTTCCCCCGCCTCCTGCATGAAGACCACCGGTTTGCCATCGGCACCCAGGTGATCTTTGTACTGAAGAAAGCGCAGGCCGGTCAAACGACCGCCCAGGGTGTTGACTTTGCCTTCCACCACCCCGTTGGCAAAGGTCACCACCTTGCTGTTTTCATTCTTGGGGGTGACAGGCGGACCGGCAGGGGCCGCAACTGGGGCTGCCACCGGGGCTGCCGGGCTGGCCGGTGCATTGGCCAAGGAAGGCGGATTGCCGCCAGGGGCCGCTTGGTTGATCGTGCTGCTTTGGGTTTGCTCCACAGCAGCCTCTTCTTCCGGTGGGAAAAAGACACTCAAATAAACCTGGTAGAGCATAATCACCAGGAAGGAGAGGATCAGGGCGAGGGTTGTGCGCTGCTCCATGAAACCACCAAATCAAGGCAAGAGATCAAGGGACCGGGTCGATTCCCCCCGGATGGAAGGGATGGCATCGCAGAATGCGCGACAAGGCCAGATAGACTCCTTTAACCGCTCCATAACGCTCGATGGCCGTGATGGCATAGCTGGAGCAGCTTGGATAAAAACGGCAACTGCTGGGCAATATGGGCGAAATCAGCAACTGATAGGCTCGTATCGGCCAAATCAACAGCCGCCTCATGAGCGTCCCCGCAAAGCCATCATCCAAGAAGTGGCGTTGACCTTGCTCATGGCTTTCTCTTTAAAGATTCCCAGCGGGGAGGTCAGAAGGGGATGAGATGCCACCACGGTTTGCCTTGCCCTTTTGACTGAACTGGAACAGCCGTTCCAGTTCGGACTGCAACGCCTGATTGCTCTGGCTGCCAGCCATGGGCTTGGCAATGACCACATACTCCCGCTGTTGCGGCCAATGCTGAACGGTTTGCCGGAAATATTCCCGAACCAACCGCTTTATCCGGTTGCGGGCGACCGCATTGCCTACCTTGCGACTGACTGTCAATCCAACCCGACAAGCGGGCGCGGCGTTCCAGTAAACCACAAAATAAGGTCCACCATATTTTCTGCCCTGGGAGAGTACCTTGCGAAACTCGCCACTGACCAGCAGCCTGGCCTCTTTGCCAAAGGTGGACCGGCAGGCAACCGGTGCGGACTGAACTACGGGATCAGCCGTTTGCGACCCTTGGCGCGTCTGCGGGCCAATACTTTGCGACCGTCGGGGGTGCTCATGCGGGCGCGAAAACCGTGGGTCCGGTTGTGACGCAATACACTGGGTTGAAAGGTCTGCTTCATGGGATAACTCCCCTGTTGGGTATCTTGGGTTCATGACTACTTTTTCACTTCGGTTGATGACCACGACCACACCCTCTGGACAACCCCTTCCGCAGAGGCTTACCAGTGGGTCAGCAAGCTGTTATCTATGGGGACCGCCAACCGCAAACGACTATCTTAATCTAAACGACCACCAAGAATCAAGTCTGGATGGATACTCCTGGATAGGGATTTCCATGGATTTCTTTGATGGCTTTGGATGAAATATTTATTTGTTGATTTTTCAATGTTTTATGAAAAAACCCTACCGCTGCAAGCGTGGACCGACCATTGCCTGTTGACGGGGGGTGTGTTAAGGTGCAGCCATAATATAGGTGGAAGCAAGACGGTTCGCTGAATCCCTAGCCAGTTCCCAACCGGTCAACCCTTCCACTGCCTGCCGGATTACTTTGCCAGGATGGCCGCGCCGTTTCAACCGCAGCAACTGACTGTCTTTCTACCGTCTTCCACTTCCTGGAGGCTGTGGGGAAGCGGCTTTGCCAACCGTGATCGATGGATTGTTGATGGATACTTATTGGAACAATACCCTTGCTCGTCTGCGCGACCAACTACCCAGTCAAATCTTTGAAGCCTGGATCAAACCCCTGCGTCCGGATGGTACCCCCAACAATGGCCTGTTGACCGTCTTCGTTGCCAACGATTTTACCGTGGAATGGGTGCAATCCCGCTATGGCAGTCTGTTGGAAGATATCCTCACCGGGGAAATGGGCCAACCGGTGCGTATCGATTTTCGCGTCGGAACCCCCGATTCCCCCCTGGCAGACGCCGATGATGATCGGGATGAGGATACCACCACCGTCGAAGAACCCATCGTCGCCCGTGCCATCGGTGTGGAACTCACCGAGTTGGAAAGACGGTATACTTTTGAAAATTTTGTAGTAGGCTCCAGCAATCAGTTTGTCTGTGCCGCTGCCGAACGAGTGGCCGATTTTCCTGCCAAAGCCTATAATCCCCTCTTTATCTATGGTGGAACTGGTCTTGGTAAAACCCATATCCTGCACGCCATCGGCAACCAGGTGCGCCAACAGCGTCCGGATATGCGGGTACTCTACACCACCTCCGAAAAATTCATGACCCAGTTGATCAACTCCATCCGCTTCAAACGGGTCTTCGACTTCAAAGAAAATTTCCGCTCCGTGGACATGCTCATGGTGGACGATATCCAGTTTATCGCCGGCAAAGAGCGTACCCAGGAAGAGTTTTTCCATACCTTCAACGCCCTCTTTGAATCTTCCAAACAAATCATCATCACCTCCGATCAATACCCGAATGATATCAAAGATTTGGAAGATAGATTGCGCTCCCGCTTCGCCTGGGGACTGGTGGCTGATATCCAACCCCCCGAATTGGAAACCCGCATCGCCATCCTGGAAAAAAAGGCCGCCCTGGAAGGACTTCCTCTTCCCAGAGATGTGGCCTTCTTCCTGGCCAACTCCATCCAGAACAATATTCGTGAGCTGGAAGGTGCCTTGATCCGCATTTCCGCCTACGCCTCGTTGACCGGCAAGCCTGTTTCCATGGGATTGGCCAGGGAGTGTCTGCGGGATTTATTCAAAGGGCAGGACAAACAGATTTCGGTGGAAACCATCCAGAAAACTGTGGCAGCCTATTTTAAAATTCGTCTTACCGATCTGAAATCGGAAAAACGCAACCGCATTTTCAGCCATCCCCGGCAGGTGGCCATGTATCTGTGCAAACGACTGACCGATCAATCCTATCCTGAAATCGGCCATCAGTTTGGCGGACGCGACCATACCACCGTGCTGCATGCGGTACGTAAGATTGAAGAGACAAAAAATCAAGACAACGGCCTGGGCGAGGATTTGGAAACTCTCGCCAGCATGCTGCGTCGATAGATATCAACCCGGACAGTCAAGAAGCTGTCCACACAAGCCATCTTTCTATGAGGTCAAACCCGTGGAACTCATCCTTTCCCGTGACCCCCTGCTGAAAATATTAAACCGCATCCAGTCGGTGGTGGAAAAGCGCAACACCATGCCCATTCTGGCCTATGCCCTCATGGTGGCGGATGGAGACACCCTCACCCTTTCGGCCACCGATACCGAACTTTCGGTGCGGGCGGTCTGTGATGCCCAGGTCGAAGAAGAAGGGATTCTATCGGTCCCCGCCCGCAAACTGTACGATGTGGTGCGGGAGTTGCCTGATCTGCCTGTGCGCATGAAAAGCGAAACCGGGGATCGCATGCTGGTCACCTGTGGACGTGCCCGTTTTACCCTGCTTTGTCTACCGGGTGAAGAATTTCCCAAAATTCCCCAGCCCGACGAAGGCCCTCATATCCCGGTCTCCTCCCAACTGGTGGCCCGTTTGATGGACAAAGTGCACTTTGCCATGTCCACCGACGAAACCCGCTTCACCCTTAACGGGGCCTATCTGCGGGTGGAACCCTTTGAGGATCGGCATGTGCTGCGCATGGTGGCCACCGATACCCATCGCCTGTCTGTCGCCCAGTATGAAATCATGAGCGAAAGCCCTTATCTGGATCAGCCCCGTGATGTCATCATTCCCCGCAAGGCGGTGGGTGAAATTCACAAGGTGCTCAAGGAGGAGGATGATCAGGTGGAGTTGATCCTGGGGGAAAATTTCATCCAGATCATCAAACCCCGCTTTACCATGATCTCCAAACTGGTGGCCGGGCGGTATCCCAACTACAAGCGTGCCATTCCCGAAGGCAATAACCACCTTCTCACCATTCAAAAGGCGGGATTTCTCTCTTTGTTGCGGCGCATGGTGGTGATCTCCTCCGAAAAATCCCACAGCATTCAGTTTCAGGTGATGCAGGATTCCATCCAGGTCAACTCCAACAATCCAGAGCAAGAGGCCGGGGAAGAAGAGTTGGAAGTGGTCTATTCCGGGCCTCCCGTTACCATCGGTTTCAGTGCCCGTTATTTGTTGGAAATTCTTGGTGCGGTGGAAGGGGATGCGGTGCGCTTTTCTCTGGGGGGGGCAGGAGGCTCCTGTCCTGGTCACCGATCCCGACAGCGAAAATTACATGTTCGTGCTGATGCCCATGCAATAATCCATGTCCTTTCTGGAAACCATCCAACTGCACGATTTTCGCAATATTGCTGAGGCTTCCCTTGCCCTGGATTCCGGCTTCAACCTGATTGTGGGGGATAATGGCCAGGGCAAGAGCAATCTTTTGGAAGCGGTTGGCATTCTGGCCACCGGGCGTTCCTTCCGACAGGCGGCTCCCTCTTTATTGCGGCGTAATGGCTGTAAATTTTTCCGCTTGGAGGGATTGGTTCGGCATCGGGGAGATGGTCATCGGCTGGCCTTTGTGGGACAGGTAGAAGGACAGCGGGCTTGGTGCAACGGCAAACCTCTGGCAGCCGCCTCCCTGTTGGGCGAAACCATGGCCGTAGTGGTGGTGGCCCCGGAAACCTTGCGGTTGGTGCGTGGCTCTCCTGGTGAACGGCGGGCTTTTCTGGACTGGCTCATCTTCGGGCGTCGGCGGCAGCATGTGGCCATGATGCGGGATTACCAGAAGGCGGTCCTCTCTCGCAATGCCCTGTTACGTCGTGGGGATGCAACCCCGGAGTTGGATGCCTGGGAAGATCGCATGGCGGTATTGGGGGCGGCCATTGCCCTCATTCGGCGGCAGACGGTGGGCGAACTGCTGGCTCCTTTGCAGGAAATGCTGGTCAAAATGGGTTTGCCGGGAGAGCGGTTTCGGATAAACTATGGTGCCCAGTTGCCCAAGACGGAAGATGATTTAACCCCCCAAGAGGTGGCGGATCACTATCGTCGTCTGTTGGTGGAGGCGCGGGAGGGGGACCGGCGGCAGGGCCAGAGCAGTGTTGGTCCACACCGGGATGATCTGCGCCTGCTCATGGATGGTCACCCGTTGGCCCGCTATGCCTCCCAGGGGCAGCAACGACGCTTTGTTTTGGCCATCAAGCTGGCGGAAGCAGCCCTTTTGCAACACCATCGCGGCTTCAAGCCGCTTTTGTTGCTGGATGATCCCATGGCGGAGCTGGATGCAGCGGGCATCTCGTTGCTTTGGGAAATTTTGGCTGCCGATGATGGCCAAATCCTGGCTGTTTCCTGTCGTCCTGAGGAGATGGCGTGGACTGGGCAACCGGCGAAACGTTTTCGTGTTTGTAACGGTGTTTTTCAACAGGAAGGTTGATCTCCCCATGAGTGATCCCAATGTCTCCAATGGAGCCGATTCCTACGGCGCGGACTCCATCAAAGTCTTAAAGGGTCTGGATGCGGTTCGTAAACGTCCTGGCATGTATATTGGGGATACCGATGATGGTACTGGTCTCCATCACATGGTGTTCGAGGTGGTGGATAATGCCATTGACGAGGCGTTGGCAGGATATTGCAACCGGATCGAAGTGATCATCCACATGGATGGTTCGGTGACGGTCAAGGACAACGGGCGCGGCATTCCCACCGAGGTCCACAAGGAGGAGGGTCGTTCTGCCGCTGAGGTGATCATGACGGTCCTGCATGCCGGTGGCAAGTTTGACCAAAACTCTTACAAGGTTTCCGGCGGTTTGCATGGGGTGGGTGTGTCGGTGGTGAATGCCTTGTCGGAAAAATTGTCTTTGCTCATTCGGCGGGATGGCAAGGTGTGGAAGCAGGAGTACAAGGATGGGGATCCGGTGGCTCCCATTCGTTGTACCGGGGAGACCCATGCCACGGGTACCGAGGTGACCTTTTTGCCCAGTCGGGAGGTTTTCACCAATACCGAGTACTCCTTTGACATTCTTTCCCAGCGGTTGCGGGAGCTTTCCTTCCTCAACTCCGGGGTGGAAATTTTTATTCATGATGAGCGCAGCGACAAGAATCATCATTTCCATTATGAGGGTGGCATTCGTTCCTTTGTGGAGCACATCAACCGGGCACGTACCCCGTTGTTGGAGCCTCCCATTCATTTTGTGGATGAGCGCAACAATGTGCAGGTGGAGGTATCTCTCCAGTGGAATGATTCCTACCAGGAGAGTGTGTTCTGTTTTACCAACAACATTCCCCAGCGGGATGGGGGCACCCATTTGATTGGTTTTCGGGGGGCCATGACCCGTACCATCAATCAATATGCCACCGACACCGGCATCATGAAGAAGGAGAAGGTGGCTTTGACGGGGGATGACTGCCGGGAAGGGTTGACGGCGGTGATCTCTGTCAAGTTGCCCGATCCCAAGTTCAGCTCCCAGACCAAGGAAAAGTTGGTTTCATCCGAGGTGCGGACGGCGGTTGAGGGAATTGTGGGCGAGAAGATGGCCACCTGGTTTGAAGAGCATCCGGCGGAGGCCAAGCGGGTGATCGCCAAGACGGTGGAGGCGGCGGTTGCTCGTGAGGCGGCGCGTAAGGCGCGGGAGTTGACCAGGCGTAAGAGTGCTTTGGAAATTTCCTCTTTGCCGGGCAAGTTGGCAGACTGCCAGGAGCGGGATCCCTCTTTGTGTGAACTGTATCTGGTGGAGGGGGATTCGGCAGGTGGTTCGGCCAAGCAGGCGCGGGATCGCAAGTTTCAGGCGGTGTTGCCCCTGAAGGGTAAAATTCTCAATGTGGAAAAAGCCCGTTTTGATCGCATGCTCTCGTCAGCCGAGGTGGGAACCTTGATCACGGCCTTGGGGACCGGGGTTGGGCGGGAGGAGTATGACATCAACAAATTGCGTTACCATCGCATCATCATCATGACCGACGCAGACGTGGACGGCTCTCACATTCGCACCTTGTTGTTGACCTTTTTCTATCGGCAATTTCCTGAGATCGTCGAGCGGGGGCATCTTTACATTGCCCAGCCGCCTTTGTATCGGGTGGCGCGGGGCAAGAGTGAGTTGTATTTGAAGGATGATGAGGCTCTCAAGGATTATCTGTTGCGTAATGCCATGGAGGGGTTGGAGATTCATGGTGAGGAGGGGTTTGTCTTTCGGGGTGAGGATTTGGGGCAGGTGGTGACGGCGGCGCGTCATTATGTGGCCTCTTTGGACCGTCTTTCCCGTCATTATGATCGGTTGGCATTGACGGTGGCGGCTTGGGATGTGGCGTTGGATCTTCAGGTGTTGGAAAATGAGGTCTCCACCGAGCAGGCGCGTAGTTTACTGGAGGAGCGTTTGCGGGTGCGTTGTGGGGCGCAGGATCGTTTGGAGTTGTGGACCACCAAGGATGTGGAGAGTGGGACGCGGGAGATTCATGTCAAGCGTTTATCCAGCGGGGTGTTGTATCAGAGCACGTTGAATGCCCAACTGGTGCAGTCGGTAGAGTTTCGGGAAATGTTGCGGTTGGCGGAAATTTTACGCAAAAAGTTGGGGAGTGGCCCCATGGCCAAGCGTGGGGAGCGTGAGGTGGCCGTCCGGGGTGCAGAGCATATGATGGAGTGGTTGTTGGCAGATGGTCGTCGGGGTCAGACCATGCAGCGGTATAAAGGTTTGGGTGAGATGAATCCGGCCCAATTGTGGGAGACCACCATGGATCCCAAGATTCGCACCCTGTTGCAGGTTCGTGTGGAAGATGCGGTCAACGCTGACCTGGTCTTCACCACCCTCATGGGGGATGCTGTGGAACCCCGACGTGACTTCATCCAGGAAAATGCCCTGAACGCCGCCAATCTGGACATCTAGTAAACCATTGCAGGTGACAAACAAAGGGGACCATCACGGTCCCCTTTGTCTTATTCCAATCGGTAAGCCCCATGACAGGCTACGCAACCGATCATCACTTCTGCCAAAGCTGCCAGGACGGGTTTTGTATCCCCGGTAACTCCGGCGTCCTGGGCTGCGAGAGCCAGCCGACTGGCTGCCTGATGGGTAGCACCGCCAATTTGGCTCATTCCTGCTGGCATATAGGCCGCCACCTGGTGGGCACCGTGTCGTTTGCCAGAGGAAACCCCTAACCGTTCTTCGGCGATGGTGGCCACTTTATCAAACTCTGATTGGGATAATCCGGTGGTGATTTCCTGCAAAGCCAACATATGGTCCCGCATGTTGGCCAACATATGCTGTTTTAACTCGCCGGGTAGTTGAACGGGGGTGCGGGCATCGGCTGGGGAGGGTGTACCAGAGTGTTGCATGGGATGGTTATGTTGAGGAGCCTGGTTTGGGGCGGCAGGGGAATTTTCTTGTGCCCAGGTGTAGGAGACGCAGAAAAGTAAGGAAATCAACAAAGCGGTTCCTTTGCGGGAAGCCATCCGAATCATCATCGTTCATCCTTTTGTTATGAATATCTGCTTTTAGTTAACCTGCTCCTGTGCCATGGATGCACAGACTGAATCGTCTTTGGTGAGCAATCTTAGCATGTGGGGAATAACTGTGCAAAACCCTCTGATCAAGATAGCTTCGACGATGGTGGGGAGGATGTGGGGGAAGGTGAAACCGTTACTGGCAGGTCGCTTGTATAGAGGTTTGTTCCATAATGTATTATCAATAATAATGTGAAATTTCCGTTATTGCTGTGTCGCAACAGATCTGTTAGGATTTAATTCCATGAACAGCAACGAATTTAAAAAATGGTTGGCCCAACAAGGTGCAACCTTTGAACCGGGTAAAGGAAGCCACCTGAAGGTTTTCTTGAATGGTCGTTTTTCGGTGTTGCCTATGCATGGGACGCGGGAGATCGGAAAGGGTCTTGAGCAGGCCATCAAAAAGGATCTTGGTTTAAAATAGGGAGGACGGTCATGTGGGATTATCCTGTAGAGCTTACCCCGGACGACAACCAGACGATTTTGGTCTCCTTTCCTGATGTTCCGGCGGCCCACACCTTTGGTGAGGATGAAGATGAGGCCATCATGCGTGCCAAGGATGCCTTGGAGACAGCCTTGGAGATTTATGTAGACAGCCGCATGCCCATTCCCACCCCATCCCCTGCCCATGGGCGGCCCACGGTCAGACCGGATGCATTGATCTGTGCAAAACTGGCTGTTCACACGGCCATGCGTACCCAGGGTGTTCGCAAGGCAGAGCTGGCGCGTCGTCTCAACTGGCACCTGCCTCAGGTGGATCGTTTGCTGGATCTGCGCCATGCTTCCCGCCTTGACCAGGTTGAAATGGCCCTTGCAGTTCTTGGACAGCGTATTGTTTTGACGGTGGAGGCGGCATGAGAGGAGGGACTATCTAGGGTTGCCGCAAATAATATAAAATTTAAGTGTGTTAGATGTTAATTTTCGTTCTGATGTCCAAGAGAATATCGTGCTAGTTTAGATCAATGAGTAATATTTAACTTTTAAAATATTCTATTTATCTGTTGTAGAGGTGGATAATTCTAGATAAAAATTAATATTCTTATTTCTATTTAAATTTAAACACTTCATTCTGTAAGAATATTTTAGTCTATTGAAAATAAAATAAATATTGACAGGATAGGGAAAAAAGATAGAATCAAGGGCAGGTTCAAGGTGGTTCCCAGAGGGTGAGTTATTGATGATGTTTGGTCATGGTTGCAGGCAAGCGAGAGCAAGAAAAAAATGCGCCAAACACATGCGGATGTTGTTATTATTGGGGCGGGAATAGTTGGAATTACTTTAGTTTTTGAAATAAAAAAGCGGAATAGTTCTCTTAAAGTTTTAATTATCGAGAAAGAGGTTTTCACAGGTTTTCATGCCAGCGGGCGCAATTCTGGGGTATTGCATGCTGGGTTTTATTATACGGCAGATAGTTTGAAGGCAAAATTCTGTCGTGAAGGAAATATTGAATGGCATAATTATTGTGAAGAAAACACATTACCGATTAATAAATGTGGGAAGGTTGTCGTTGCAAAAGATGACAAATATTTTGATATGTTGAGTGAGCTTTATAATCGGGGCGTTAATAACGATGTTCCCGTCCAGGTTATAGATGAAGGTGAGTTAAGAAAAATTGAGCCTAGGGCAAAGACTTATAAAAATGCTCTTTTTTCTCCTACGACATCTTCAATTGACCCAAAGATTATCATGAAGTCTGTAACAAAACTGGCGATTGAAAGAGAAATCGAAATATTAACAGAGGCTAAAATTATTGAACCTTCAAGTAAAGGTGTTGTAACATCTGTTGGTGAAATAGAATGTGGTATAGTCATTAATGCATCAGATTTATAGGCAGATGAAATAGCAAAATTGTATGGGGTAGGTAGTGATTATGAGGTAACACCATTTAAGGGATTGTACCTTCATTCACCTGACGAAATTGGTTCCTTGAGAACGCATGTTTATCCGGTTCCAAATTTATTAAACCCATTTTTAGGAGTACATTTTACAATACTTGTTGATGGAACAATAGAAATTGGACCCACTGCGATTCCGGCGTTTTGGCGCGAACATTATTCTGGTTTGGATAGATTTTCTTTCACAGAGGCTATAAAAATTATATTTCGTGAGCTTGATTTGTTTATTGAAAATCCATTTAATTTTAGAAGGTTGGCATTGCAAGAGGTATTAAAATACAATAAAAATTTAATGGTTAAGCATGCATCTGAGTTGATTATTGATAATAAGCCTTCCAAGATGTGGAAATGGGGGGTGCCGGGTATACGTGCTCAACTCTATAATAAAAAAGATAAGAAACTGGAAATGGATTTTATTATCCAGAAAAGTTCAAATAGTATTCATATCTTAAATGCAGTTTCGCCTGCCTTCACTTGTGCGATACCGTTTGCACGTTATGTAGTTAATAAAACGATGTAGGGGGGAATTATTGACATCGAAGAAAATAAGTCACAAGATAAAGATGATAATTATCATAATAAAAACATGCAAGATCTAAATGAGAGAGAATTTCTTCTGCAAAGTGACTTGAAAAGAGTATTATTTGAATATTCATATAAAGAGTTTATTGAGCGAATACGTTTACGATATCTTATATTATTTTATTATTTAGCTGCGGTAAGTGCAATAATCGCCGCAATATTAGCTAGGGAAGTAAATTATCTAGTACTATTAATAATACCAGTCATAGCGTTAGGAGCAACCATTATAGCGTCTCATCATAATGCCATGATTGGATGGTTAGGGTTGTATTGTGGGTGGGAATTTCCTGATATAATAAAAAAGGATATTTGCAAGAATATTATAGTCCCTTCTTGGCATGCTTCCTGTTGTCTTAAAATTAGCCGTGAGAATAGTATTCTGTTTCGTGAAAAAAGTATTTGAATATTATTAATAGTACCTTCAATATTACTTTTATTATTATATTTGTATCTTGATTATAATAAAATAAAATGCATTCTTAATGAGCTAATATTACTTGATTTGGGTGTGGGGCATTTTCTTATTGCTCTGTTGTTGTTTGATGTGTATTGTATAACTGAAACAATTAGCGTTGTTAGAAGTTCGTATAGTGTAAGGCATCAGCTTTATAAACCTAGGAAGTATTGCGATAGGCATAGCGAAGAAATTAGAGGAGTGGTGACAAACGTGAGAAAAAAACTTTGGCATGAATGGGGAGATACGAATTAAATATACCAAAATTCAGATGTCCAATTATAAATGACAAAAAAATTTACTTTATTTTTGAAAGAAACAACCAATTTCACCAGGAAAGACGGTAGAAAACCACAACACGTCGGTAGGCCGGTCGAGCTGGTGAGGATACCAGCAATCCATCATCGCTCAGACATTTAAATCCCCGGTATCTAGGCAAATGACATTCATGGATGGCCAAAACCACTTCTCTTTTAGCCAAATGCAGCATCCTCGTTGGCCAACTTGCAAAGGATATCTCTTTCCTCACGCATGATGCCTTCGGCATTGTCCAACTGGAGGGCAAACTACAGTTCATGGGATTAAATGTTTGAACTGATCCTGTGATTTTGCATTATCATTGTACCAATGTGGCGCAACTCCTAACCAAGTCGACACTCTTTGCTATGTTTTCTATTGGCCAGTATGGTACGCTCTTTTTGCTGGTTGCCTGCTAGTGTTTGTCATTCATGCCCAGGAACAAGAAGCGTGAATGGATTCCAAGGCTTTTATTCAACATCCCGGAAAAGGATTTCTCCATGCTTAATCACCACAACCACCATGCCAATCACCCCCATAATCGCCGTCGCACCATTGCCGGACCAGGTCACATGTCTCCAGACGAAGCGTTGGCGCGTCTTAAGGAAGGGCATGCCCGTTTTTTAGCGGGTAAATCCGTTCATCCCCATGTCAGTCGGGAACGTTTGTTGGAGACTGCAACCAAGGGGCAGCACCCTTTTGCCTCTTTTATCTCTTGCTCCGACTCCCGGGTTCCGGTGGAAATCATCTTTGATCAAGGGATTGGTGATTTATTTGTGGTTCGGGTGGCGGGCAATATCATTGATATGGATGAAATCGGCAGCACCGAGTATAGCGAGGAGCACTTGGGTATCTCCCTTTTGGTTGTCATGGGGCATAGTCAGTGTGGAGCGGTTTCTGCGGTGGTTCAGCACGCCGAGGTGGGAGGAGCAGTTGCCAAGTTGGTGCAGCACATTACGCCAGCTTTGGAGCGGGCCAGCAGTCTGGGATTGACTGGTGATGCCCTCTTGGCAAAAACCATTGAAGAAAATGTCCGCCATTCCATTGCCATACTACTGGAAGCCAGCCCGGAAACCGCCGAAATGGTTCACGAAGGCAAGGTAAAAATAATCGGGGCTATCTATCACATTGAAGATGGCCATATCACTTGGTTGGAGTAGGGGAATCACTCCTGTTCCAAGAGAGGTGGAAAGTTCCGAACATTGTGGAGAACCCGCATAATGATCACCCCAATGGGATGGTCCAATTCCCCCAAATAGGCATTCGCCTGGGCTTCACTAAAAGGGTGGCAAGAATAGAGATAGATCGCGCGTAAATTCTCCTCTGTCTTGCCGGAAAGAATACATTCATCCGCCATGCATGCGACCCTTTACGTCTTGGATAATATCCATAACCTTGCGATGGCTGATGCCGCTCTCCTCTGCTGCGGTGAGTGCAATTTTCAGCATTTCCTTTTGATACTTGTCCTGGCGAATTAAATCCAGGACGTAATCATTGGCATTGGCATAAACGCCGCTGTTCACTTGGCTATCGACCCATTTCTGCAAAGGTGCAGGAAGATCTACAAGAATACTACAGCCCATACTGTTTTCTCCTGCGCCACAAAGTGGTTTGATCGATTCCTAAAACGGTGGCGGCTTCCTGGACGGAGGTGGTGTTGGCGATGACGCCGCGAATGTGCAACTCTTCGATGGTCTCCAGAGAGACCAAATCGCCAGGACGGGGTTGGCTGGGGCGGCTGGCGATGGAGTCGGGCAGGTCGGGGCTGTCAATCCATTCACCCCGGCCTAAAATTACCGCTCGCTCAATGGTGTTGCGCAGCTCGCGCAAATTGCCCGGCCAGGCATAACCCTTCAATAAGGCCAAAGCCTGCGGGGTGAAACCCTGATAGTGCTTGTTTTCGTTGCGGCTTAAGGAAAGAAGCATTTTGTTGGCCAACCGTTGAATATCCTCCGGGCGTTCCCGCAGCGGCGGCATGGGAATTTGAATCACATTCAACCGGAAATAGAGATCCTCACGAAATTTCCGCTCCCTCACCGCCTGCTCCAGGGAGACATTGGTGGCAGCAATAATGCGCACATCCGCCTTGCGGGTGACCGGATCGCCCACCCGTTCATAGCTTTTCTCCTGCAAAAAACGCAACAGTTTGGGCTGGATGGTCAACGGCAGTTCGCCAATTTCATCCAAGAGCAAAACCCCGCCCTCACAGGTGGCAATCCGACCTGGTTGATCCCGGGTGGCCCCGGTAAAGGCCCCCCTGGCATGACCAAACAGGGTGCTCTCCAATAATTCACCCGCCAGTGTGGGGCAGGAAACCACACAAAAAGGCCGCTTGGCCCGTCGGCTCCAACCATGCATGGCTCTTGCCAGTTCAGTCTTGCCTACCCCGCTCTCACCGGTGATCAAGACGGCGGCATCCGAGTTGGCGGCTTGTTTGGCCATCTCCAGGGTGCGTTTCACCGTCGGGGCGGTGCTGTCAAACTCCAGGGCAGGGGCTACCGCATCCAAATTTTCTTCCAGGGTGGCCAGGCGGACTTCCATATCCCGCCATTCCGACAATCGCTGCACCAACAAAACCAATTGTTGGGGAACAAAGGGTTTGGTGAGATAATCCCTGGCTCCCCGCCGAATGGCCTCCACCGCACTGTCGATGGAGCCATAGGCAGTGATCATGACAATCTTCATCCAGGGGGAGTCATCCAACAAGGGGGCGATCAGGTCGAGACCACTTTCCGATCCTAAGCGCAAATCCACAAAGGCCACGTCAAAGGCCTTGCTGCGGGCCAGTTGCATGGCCTTGTTGCTGTTTTCTGCCTGGCTTACCTGGTGACCATCCACCGCCAGCAGGGTGGCCATGGTTTTGCGAATATTGGGTTCATCGTCCACAATCAGGATATTCATGTCGTGACTCTCCGCAACCCATTTGGTTAAAATGATTTTCGCCGGTAGAGATATTGCCACGGACCAGCCGCTACGGAAAGATTGCTCATGAATTCTGCCCCTCCCGCCAGGGATTCTTCTGGCAAAGGACAACTTGCCATCCGCTTAGGCTACGCGCCAGGGGTGGGCAAAACCAGTCGATTGTTGATGGATGCCAGTCGGCTGAAAGAGCAGGGGGTGGATGTGGTGGTGGCCTGTCTGGATCATTTGCTGCCAGCGGATATTCTGCCCTATGGATTGGAGTTTGTCTCCCCCCAGACCCGTCATTTTCATGGCTTCAGTCTGGATGTGCTGGATGTGTCGGCCATTGTGGCCCGTGCGCCCCAGTGGGTGGTGGTGGATGATGTGGGCAAGGTCAATCCCCCCAATTCGGCCAACAAACGACGCTTTCAGGATGTGCTGGATATTTTACAACAAGGCATTTCTGTTCTTTGCGCCTTTGATTTATACCAATTGGCTCGTTATCACCGGCAATTGGAAAAATCCATCAAACTTTTTGAGCCGGGATTGATCCCCGATTTTTTTCTGCGGCAGGCCAACCAGGTGGTGTTGGTGGATCGGGCGGTGGAAGAGGTGTTGGGTGATTTTCTACAAGGGCGCGTTCCTGAAGGCAAGGTGGCCTCCTGGTTGAAAGAGCAACTCTTTACCAGCGAAAATTTGCTCATGTTACGCAAAATGGCCATGGAACTGTTGTTGGAATTGGCCATGGAATCCAGAGATGGCAAAGAAAGCAAACCGGAAATCCATCGGGTGATGGTGTGTATCACCGGCTCCGACTCCAGGCAACATCAACTTTTGTTGACGGGGGCCAAGTTGGCAGGCAGGTTGCGCACCCATTGGTTTGTGGTCCATGTGGAGGCCCCTCCCTTGCTCAATGGAAAAACCGATCCCAACAATACCCGCTTGTCCAATTTATTGAGTTTGGCCGCCGAGTTGGGGGCAGAGCCGGTGCGGTTGCAGGGCAGGGATCCGGTCTCGCCCTTGTTGGAGTTTGCCCGTTCCCATTCGGTGGGCCATCTGGTAGTGGGGCGGCGTGAGGAGGCTTCTTTGGGTAGATGGTGGCGTCCTTCGTTGTTGTATCGTCTGCTGGATGGAGCACAAGGGTTAGATGTTCATATCGTTTCCTACACCAAAGAGGAAGAGTCACCATGAACTTGCGCACCAAACTGGTGATTGCTCAATTGCCTTGGGCCATGGCCCTCCTGATGTTGGGATGGTTTGCCTTGAAAAACATGTCGGACTTGGAAAACCATATTCTGCATCTCTTGCAAATCAACTATCGCAGTGTCATCGCCTCCCACGGTATGAAAGATGCCCTGGAACGCATGGATGCCGGGGTGCTCTTTTCCTTATTGGGCAACCATGCGGTGGGGGCGCAAATGACGCGGGATCATGGCCGTGTCTTTGAGCAGGCCATCAAGATGGCCATGAACCATATCGAAAACCAGGACGAGCGAACCGCTCTCCAGAATACCATGAAACGCTGGAAACATTTTCAGGAGGACTTGGAACCCTTTTTCGACACCAATCAGCAGGTTTTTGGTAAAGAGTATTATATGGATCGTCTCTATCCCGCCTTTCTGGAAGTGAAAGGATCGGTGGATAGGGTGATGAACCTTAATCAAACCGCCATGGCCAGCAAGATTGATCAGATACCTGTCATCAGTCAACGTTTTCGTGGCATGTTGCAGGAGGCGGTTTTATCTGGTCTGGCGGCCTCCATTTTGGCCACCTTTGCCTTGCAGGGGTACGTGTTGCGGGGCATTCGCATATTGTCCCAGGTTTCACGCCGATTGGGGGAGGGAGATACTCTGGCGCGAGCCTATGTCACCGGTCAGGATGAAATTGCCCTGCTGGCCAAGGAGTTCAATAACATGGCCAATGCCCTGTGGGAATATCGCCTTTCTTCCATGGGGGAATCATTGCGTTTGAAAAACATCAGCCAGGCTGCTTTGGATGCCTTTCCTGAACCGGTATTGGTTTTCAATAGCCAAGGTCACTTGAGCCATTGGAATCAAGCCGCCGATGCAACCCTGGATCATTTGCAGGAAGGGGCAATCACCGTAACTTCGGAGGAGCAGGAACTGCCGGCTTGGTGGAATCATGTGGCTCCTGCTTTAAACTATGTTTTAAATAACAAGAAGGTATTCCATCCTTCCCAAACGGAGGAGGCGGGAATTTTGCATACTTTGCAAGGTGAATCCCACTTTCAGGTTCATGGCCATCCCTTGTTTGTGGAAGATCATTTTGATGGCGGGGTGATCGTGATGCAGGATGTCACCTATCGCAGCCGCATGGAAGAAATGCAGCGGGATATGCTGGCCACGGCTGCCCATGAATTTCGCACCCCTCTCACCTCCCTGGGTTTATCCATCCACCTGTGTCTCAATGAAATGGCCGGTCCGGTCAACGAAAAGCAGGCTGAACTTTTGCAAACCGCCCAAGGGGATTGTCAAAGGTTGGAAAATTTGGTCAACGATTTATTGCACCTTTCCCGGCTCAATACCGGCAAAATGGAGTTGGTCAAGGTACCCATGGTGGTGGATCGATTGCTGGCCAAGGCCAATGCAGATAAATTGGACCATGCCCTGGACAAGGGGGTTTACCTCAATGTGGTGGGGGTGGAGCCTGCCCATTTGGTGATTATGGCCGATGAGGATCGCTTGTTGCAGGTTTTGAATAATCTTTTGGACAATGCCATTCGTCATACCGACATTGGGGGTACCATCTCCCTGGCGGCCATGTTGGAGGGGGACTCCATCGTCTTTCAGGTAATGGATAGTGGTCAGGGAATTCCCCCCGAATATCAAACCCGCATCTTTGAGTGTTTCTTTCAAATTCCCAACCAGGAGAGTGGCAGCTCAGGATTGGGACTCTCCATTGCCCAGGAAATTGTCAGTCTGCATGGGGGACGCATCGGGGTTGAGAGTACACCCGGTCAGGGCAGCCTCTTTTGGTTTGCCTTGCCGGTGGAGCAGGTGGGACAAGAGGCTTCGGAGTCATCCGGGGAGTCCAGGATGGCCGATGGGGCGGGTACAGCTTCCCGGTCCATAAGTCTGGCATAACGATCCAGTTCGGCCAGAAATGTCTGCTTTTTTATGGGCTTTGGAAAATAATCATCGCACCCGACAAGCAGGCTCTCCTCTTTTTTGCCCAGGGAGGCGTGGGCACTTAGAGCAATGATGAACAGAGGAGGGCGTCCCTCCTTTTGTTCCCATTGGCGGATGATGCGGGTGGCGGTATAGCCGTCCATGATGGGCATTTGGATGTCCATGAGTACCAGGTCGAAATTTTCCTGCTGCACCCGTTCCACGGCCTCGGAACCATTGTTGACCATTTCCAGGTGGTGGGGGGTCTTTTTGAGAAAAATCTGAAACAACATTTGATTGTCTTTAGAATCTTCCGCAAGAAGGATGCGCAGACTTCTGGAACTGAATTCAACGGATGGTGCCGGGGTGGGTGTCCAGGAGGAGGCATCCCCAAGCTTCAATGGCAGGGTAAAGTAGAAGGTGCTTCCCTCGTCAGGTGTGCTTTCCACCCACAGGGTTCCTCCCATTAACTCCACCAGTTTCCGGGAAATGGCCAGTCCCAGACCGGTTCCCCCATGGCGTCTGGTAATGCCGGAGTCGGCTTGGGTGAAACGGTCGAAAATGTGTTCCAGATGCTGGGATGCGATACCTATGCCTGTATCGCTTACGGTGAAGAGGAGTTTGTTTGGATCCTGGTAATGACGCCCCAGGCAGACATTGATGTGTCCTTGCTCGGTAAATTTAACTGCGTTTCCAATAAGATTGATCAATATTTGCCGGAGGCGACCATCATCCCCCAGAATGGCATGATTGGGAACGTCTGCTCCCACTTCCGCCACCAGGGTGAGACCCTTCTGTTCGGCGGACAGTTGCATTATTCGGATGGTTTCATCCAACACCAGGCGTGGAAAGAAGGGAAGTTCCACCAGGGTGAAACGACCGGACTCGATACGGGAAAAATCCAGAATATCGTTGATCAACCCCATGAGCGCTCCACCGGAGTTGTGCAATATTTCCATGTATTGCCGTTGGTCGGGGGTGAGTTCGGTTTCCAGTAAAACGTCGGTCAATCCCAGCACCACATTGATGGGGGTGCGGATTTCGTGGCTCATATTGGAAAGAAATTCGCTCTTGGCCCTGGTGGATTGTTCCGCATGTTCCTTGGCCTGGTGCAACTTTTCTTCTGCCCACCGGTGTTCCAGTGCCTGTCCAAGTTGTTTGGCGATGGATTCAATCAAGATGCGGTCATCTTCGATGAAGGTGCTATTGGAGTTTTTGGTTTCCTCCTCAGGATAGAAAATTTCAATAATACCATCTTCATCGTGAAGCAGGGGAATGGCTGCCTCCAGCTTATGACCTATTTCACAGAAATTGGATGTCTGAAAGGTTTTTTTGCCAAGACGAATGCGTGCACAGGTGCGAGATGGGGTGAGGCAGCCATCGGGAATCCGGCGCACACAGGTGTCCAGCATTTGTTCCAGGGACAATCCTTGTATAAGGGATAAATTGGTAATATCACGCAAACATTCGCTTTTTTTGATTCGTTCCCCCAGAGCAAAGGCGTGACGAGCCAAATCTTCTTCTGCTTGTCTGCGTTGAGTGATATCCCGGAATGTGACAACCACCCCATGTACCTCTTCCTTGCGGACGATGGGGGAAGCGATCAAGGAGACTGGAAGATGTGTCCCATCGCGTCGCCACAGCCATTTTTCCTCTGAGCTAAGTACACAATTCAAGGAAATGCACATACACAAGGGACAGCTTGCCAAGGGAACACATTCGTCTGGGGGGTGGTGGAAGAGGAGGTGGGCGGATTGGCCCAGAACCTCTTTCTCCTCCCAACCCAGCATGGTAAGAGCGGCGGGATTGATGCAATTGATCAATCCTTGCCGATTGATCACATACAAACCTTCAGCCAGGGTGTCGGTGATCTCGTGCAATCGCTGATCGTTGTCCCGCAATTTTTCTTCGGTTTGTTTATGCTCGGTAATATCCATTACGGTGGTCAATAAACGATCACCGCGACCCACTCTTCTTCGGATGCATTGGATATGGCAGACGGTGTTACTTCCGGTGTTGTTTTTGCCATGAAGGGACAAGTCACAGCTTATTGCCCCTTCTCTGCGGGCGGCGCGTAAAAATCCATACCAGAGATCATGATCAGAATCGGAGACAAGGTTGATGAAATGGCGTTTAAACAACTTGTTGCGCTTGATGCCAAGAATTTTGGCTGCGGTGACGTTGGCTTCAATAATGATGCCGGTATGGCTTAAGGCCAGGTATCCCACTGGGACAAAATCAGGGGGATCCATAGAAGGATGGTCTAAAATAGGGGTTGACTCATGGGAAGCACCTGCCATGTTGGGTATTTCCAGTTGGTGGGGGATGTCTTTTTGTTGGCAACGCTTCTCATCGTGAGAAGGAAATGGGGGTATCTTTCTTGAAGAGGAGCATGTCAATAGTTGGGTATGGTCACTCTTCATCTTCTTTCCTTCGGCACGGCAAGACTCGGTTGGGCTAAAAGCTCCCAACCGGCAATGTTGTGAATCCAGATTGTCACACCATTGTTTTGTTAACAGGATAATAGATGAATATGGAGGGAGTTTGGATCCACGCTTTCACTTCCTGGTCCTGGCCAGGAGGCGTCCAAATTCATCCACAGGGCAACCGAGTGGCGTGCAATGGAAGAAGGGGTATCCAGGTGATTCCATTTGGAGATGTATTCCAAAAAGGTGTTGATGACCAGGTCAATCGCATAGAACATGTTGGTTTTGCTGGGAGCTGAAAAAATTTCATCAAAGGGCAGCAAGAATAAAATCTTGCCACTGTCCCGGTCCAGTTCAAAGCGTCCCCATGCAAGGAGGTAGCGATTGATGTTTTGCAGTCGTAACTCAACCATGGATCGTGAATAGGAAGGGATTGTTATGGGTAATTCGGCCATCAGAGCGGTCTCGGTGGCCTCGGTTTGGCAAATTTTCATACAAAAGAGCATGGCCATTCTTTCTGCCTGTTCTTGTTTTCTATCCAGGTCACCCTTGCCCGGCCATTTGCCGGTTTTGTACCAAGGGATGACCACAACGGGCAGCCGGAAGGGGTGAAAACGGGGATGGTTTTCCGAAAGTAAGTTGTAGGTAGTGTTCATGCAATTTTCCTGACGGGGGTAGGGGTAGTGAATTCCAATGCCCCATTTTGGGTTTGGTGGTTGAACAGGGAGGTCTTGTTGAAAAGAGGCTTGCCCTCATACAGGGCCATGCTTTGTTTTTCGTAGGGTAATTCCTGTTGTAAATCAGGGGGGAGCTTGGTCCACTCAATTCCGTTGCTGTCTGACGTGGAAATATTCCTGACCACCCCGTCCACCGGGTGCCAGAGCATGCACAGGAATCTCCCTTCCTGATTATTTTTCGCGGTGACCACCTGGTGGCCAAGATTTTGTAAAATGTGGCTTATTAAAGCCAAAATGGTGGGATCCTTATGGATAACGACGATGCGTGACATGATGTTCTCCTAAGCAACAAAACGATGTTTGCATCTGGTTTGGGCGGTGAATCGGATTGCAGGGGTCACCCCGCCCCCACGGGGTAACCTTTTATGGGCTATCAGGTAGAGCACCTCCATCAGAATGGGCGGGATGTTTCCTGTCCGGTGCCAGAGAGGTTGCTGTCTTTTTTGGCGGATAATGATTTTTCACTACCCAGGCTTCTTTTGCCGCTATCCGCTTTTGAGAGGGATGAACCCAGCATTTGTGCCCCTTTGACTTCTTTCATGGCCAAGTTACCGGGAATAATGCTCTCTTCCTTGATGGAGCCGGGTTCGTTGCTTTTTTCGCTGGCGGGGAGTTTATGGGCTGCTTTCCCCTTCAGGTTTTGGGGGCTTTGCTTGCTGTTTTTCTTTTCATTTTTGTGGGATTGCGATTTGGACATGGTTTCCTCCAGGAGTTTATAAGGGATGTTGCACGACTAAAACATAATTTATTTAAGTTGTTAAATGATTTAATATAAACTCAAAATATGAATTTATTATATTTTCCAAAATCCATCAGGAGAATGATTTGGTAGAAAGTTTTCTTGGATTCCTTCCTATAAATAAATTCAGTCTGGTTCGGAAATCAAAAAAAGTTGATACCCCATGAATAAGCAAATGATGGGCCAATAGTAGTGAAAATAGCTCTTGCAATTAATTCAAGTATGGATTTTAATTAAATCTTGCTGATTGATGTGCAAAAATAATGGATTGCCAGATGGTTAGTATAATTGGAAAAATTATTTTTTTGGATCTTGATACCATGGAAGCAGCTCTCTGCCCTTCCAGTGAGGTTCATTTTGCTTTTTAATGGCCATGAGTCTGGAATAAACAGTAGTATGAGACATTGTGTTTCAATTACGGTTTGAAACATGGCTGGCAGGGGGAATGAATGTATGGTTGGTGGATGCAGTTTCTATTGAGATAAAGTAGGAACCTGACTTGCCTTGTTTAGCTATAGTTTTTACATCGTACTTAACCGGACTGGGAGATACCTTTGAAAAATTCATATCACACCGAAGCATCGCTTAGGGTGGGGAATGAACTATTCCGCATCCAGCGGCTTGCCCAACTCTCAGCATGGTTTGACTGGCAGCGACTTCCTATTTGTCATCGTATTTTGCTGGAAAATTTATTGCGTCATGAAGATGGTGATGTTGTTTGTCGGGAAGATATTGCGGCTTTGGCGGCGGGCGGTTCTGCTGGCAAAAAGGATATCGCCTTTTATCCAGCTCGAGTCCTGTTACAGGATTTTACCGGGGTTCCTTGTTTGGTGGATTTGGCTGGCATGCGGGAGGCCATGGTGAGGTTGGGTGGTGATCCAGAACGGGTCAATCCCTTGCGTCCGGTGGATTTGGTCATCGACCATTCGGTGCAGGTGGATGTGTTTGGAACGGACCAGGCATACGACATCAACGCCGAAATGGAAATGGCCCGCAACCGGGAACGTTATACCTTTCTTCGTTGGGGGCAGGAATCTTTCGCCAATTTGCGGGTGGCCCCGCCGGATAAGGGGATTGTGCACCAGATAAACTTGGAATATTTGGCCCAGGTGGTGTTTGCCGAACGGGTGGCTGGTGTTATGGAAGCCTTTCCAGATACCTTGGTGGGTGCCGATTCCCATACTCCCATGGTCAACGGGGTGGGGGTATTGGGTTGGGGGGTGGGGGGGATTGAGGCGGAAATCGCCATGTTGGGGGAGCCTCTTTATATCCAAATTCCGCCGGTTACTGGGGTGCGTTTGAGCGGACGACTGAGAGAAGGGGTGACCGCCACCGATCTGGTGCTCACCTTGACCCAGAAATTGCGGCAGCGGGGGGTGGTTGGCCATATTGTGGAGTTTTTGGGTTCCGGCCTGGATCATTTGTCATTGGCCAGCAGGGCCACCATTGCCAACATGTCCCCTGAATTTGGTGCCACCTGTTCTTATTTTCCCATAGATGAAGAAACCTTGCGCTATCTGCGCCGCACCAACAGGCCGGAGGCCAGGATACAACTGGTGGAGGCTTATGCCAGGGAGCAGGGAATGTTTCGGGAGTCGGGGCAGGAATCCAACTTTCGCTTTGATGATTTTTTGGAATTTGACTTGAGCCGGGTTGAACCCTGTCTGGCGGGACCAGGGCGTCCCCAGGATCGGCTCTCTTTGTCTGCCCTGCCAGACACTGTGGGTAAGGCTCTGACCAGCCATTCGTCAAAAGGAACCAGCCGGCAGGTGGAGGTGGTTATCCCCCCTCATAACCGTGTTGCTTTGCGGGATGGCAGCTTGGTGATCGCCGCGATCACCAGTTGTACCAATACTTCCAATCCTGAAGTCTTGGTGGCGGCTGGTCTGTTGGCCAGAAAGGCACGGGCGTTGGGGTTACGGGTGCCGCCTTTTGTGAAGACCAGTTTTGCTCCTGGCTCCCAGGTGGTGATGGATTATTTGCAAAAGGCAGGATTGTTGGATGATCTGAATGCCTTGGGGTTCCATCTGGTGGCCTTTGGTTGCACAACCTGTATTGGCAACTCCGGGCCATTGCATCCAGCCGTCAGCCAGGCGATTCGGGATAACCATTTGCAGGTGTGTGCGGTGCTTTCGGGCAATCGAAACTTTGAGGGGCGTATTCATCCCCAGGTGGCCCAAAGTTATTTGGCATCGCCTCCGTTGGTGGTGGCCTATGCCTTGGCGGGACGCATGGATTTGGATCTGGAGCGGGAGCCTTTGGGGGTGGGAATGGATGGACAGGGGGTAACCCTTGGCGACATTTGGCCCACCGATCAAGAGATCCAGGCCATCATTGAACATTATGTGAGCCGGGAAATGTATGAAGAGGGTTATCAAAATCTCTTCACCGGCACCCGGTTATGGGACACATTGCAGGTGCCAGTGGGGGTTCTGTATGCCTGGGATGCCGCTTCCACCTATATTCAGCCACCACCGTTTCTTAAGGGGATGACCCGTCATCCGGTGGCTTCACAGCCTATTCGCCAGGCCCAGGTGCTGGCATTTTTGGGGGATTCGGTGACCACCGATCATATCTCACCGGCGGGTGACATGGACCAGGCAAGCCCTGCCGGGCAGTATTTGCTCCAACAAGGGGTGGCGGTGGCGGATTTCAATGCCTATGGCACCCGGCGTGGCAACCATGAGGTGATGGTACGGGGAACCTTTGCCAATATACGTTTGCAAAACCGTTTGACGCCTGGTCAGCAGGGTGGCTGGACTATGCACCTGCCTTCTGCCCAGCTTGTATCCATTTTTGAGGCGGCCACGCGCTATCGGCAGCAGGATACGCCCCTGGTGGTGTTGGCTGGTCGGGAGTATGGCTCCGGGTCTTCGCGGGATTGGGCCGCCAAGGGTCCATTGTTATTGGGGGTGAAAGCGGTATTGGCGGTGAGTTATGAACGCATCCATCGTACCAATCTGGTGGGCATGGGGATCCTGCCTTTGCAGTTTCAAGCGGGTGAAAGTGCCGACACCTTGGGACTCACCGGTTGGGAAAGTTATGATATAGAATCCGTTGCCGATACCACCCCGGCCACCCTTGCGGTAACGGCCCACTATGGGAATGGCAAAGAAACACGCTTTACGGTCCAGGTACGTATTGACACCCCAAGGGAGTGGTCATGGTATCATCATGGGGGGATTCTCCCCTTCATGTTGCGAAGGTTGCTGGACAAAAGGGATATCTGAAAAAGGCTACAAATTTTCCCCAGTGGCCAGGCGGGTGACATCCAACAGAACCTCCAGTTGTTCTTCGGGTATATCGGTGAGGAGGCGGGCGGCCTCCAAAACCGTGCATCCCTCTGCAGCCGCTTTGCGGGCAATCTGCGCGGCTTTGTCATAGCCAATTTCAGGAACCAGGGCGGTGGCCAGGATGGGATTGCTGTGCAGGGCGGCGGCCATTCTTCTTTGATCCACCTGTAAGGTGGCCACCGCTTTTTCACCCAACAGACGGGCGGCATGTCCGGTGAGGCGAATGGCTTCCAGCAGGTTGCAGGCCAGCAGGGGCAGCATGGTGTTGAGTTGAAAGTTGCCTCCTCTTGCGCCCATGGCCACGGCGGTATCGCAAGCCATCACCTGGATGCAGGCTTGGAGAACCGCTTCTGGAATGGATGGATTCACCTTGCCAGGCATGATGCTGGAGCCAGCCAGTGGATTGGTGAGACGAATTTCGCCCAATCCCATGAGGGGGCCTGAATTCATCCAGCGCAAATCTTCTGCAATTTTGGCCACGGCCACGGCGGCGGTACGCACCTGGCCGCTGGCTTCCAGCAGGGCCTCCTGACCGGCCATGGCGGCACTGGCGGGATGGGCACGACTCAAGGGTAACTGCTCCTCCCGCGACAGTCGGGCCACCACCTCGTCGGCAAACCAGGGATGGGCATTGATGCCATTGCCTACGGCGGTTCCTCCCAAGGGCAGGCGACCCAGGTGGGGTAAAAGCTTCTCCAGACGTTCACGGCTCCAGGCAATCTGTTCAGCCCAGGTCATAAACTCCATGGTCAAGAATATGGGGACCGCATCCATGAGGTGGGTGCGTCCGGTCTTGAGTATTTTGGGATGGGCGTTGCCCTGGGTGCGGATGGTTTCCTCCAGGGTGGCCAGACCCACAAGGCAGACATCCCGAATTTGTCGGCAGGCCGCCAGGCGAATAGCGGATGGTATGGTATCATTGGAGCTTTGGCAGAGATTGACATGGTCATTGGGGTGGACCGTATACCCCAACTGACGTGTTGCCAAGCTGGCCAGCACCTCATTCATGTTCATGTTGGAACTGGTGCCGGAACCGGTCTGGTATCTATCCACCGGAAACTGTTCATGGTGTTGGCCTGCTGCCACCTCTCTGGCAGCGTTGGCCACCGCCATGGCCAGTTCTTCCGGCAACAGTCCCAACTCCCCATTGACCAGGGCGGCTGTTTCTTTAATCCGTGCCAGTGCCCATAGAAAGGCTACCGGCATGGGGCCACCGCCGATGGTAAAATAATCCAGGGCAAGCTGTGTCTGAGGACCGTACAGCCCATTCATCAGGCTGCCTCCCGATGGGATGAGGCGGGCTTGTCCCGTTGGGCCATGGCAAACTGGATGATGTCCACCATTTGGGCTGGTTCCAGACGATCCGAATTGATCACCAGATCATAATGGGTGAGATCGTTGGGAAAATGCTGATAGACACCCCGGACAAACTCTTTCCTCTCGTTATCCACCTCAGCAATTCTCTTCTTGGCGGTAGCCAGAGCCACATTTTCCCGTTCCATGATGCGTTTCGCCCGCACCTCCAGGGAGCCTTCAATCATGACACGAAACACGGCGGGATTATTGGCGAGTAACAGGTGGGCGGCGCGTCCGATGATGACACCGCCATCTTTGGAAATGACGGTTACCGCTTTGACCAGGCATTTCAGGTATTCATCCTGGGAACCTTTACCCCCGGTCAGCAGAGACAGGATCCAATCGTCCAGGGTGTTGACATATTTTTCGTCAAAGCGTTTGGTCAAGTGTTTGTTGGATTTTAAGGTGCTGACAATGGAATCCAGCAAGGTATAACCATAGCATCGGACGGCCAGTCGTTGGGCCAGAAGTTCGGCGGTTTTGCTGCCATTGGCCCCATATTTTCGTGACAGGGTGACCACGGGATGGGTTTGCATCGGGCTGCCCTGTACATGGTCGGGATGATCAAAGCAGACACTTTCCACAAGTGCCGTTACGGCGTGATGATGGATTTCCATCTCTTTCTTCCTTATTTTCCACGAAGTGGTTTTCACTTCGGTATGGGTTGGTCTGTAACAACGTTAGATAGGTTGCAGGGCCATGATGTTTCAATCCATGTTCATCCCCTTCAAAAATTTGAAGAGGTCGCTCTCGGTGGAAAGAACCAGGGTGGTGTTGTCAGAGATGAGGGATTTATAGGATTGCATGGTGCGGGTGAATTCATAAAATCCCACCGCTTCTGGACTCTGATTATAGGAGCTGGCATAGATTTCTGTGGCTTTGGCATCGGCCACCCCACGGATTTCTTCCACCAGCCGGTAGGCTTCGGAATGAATTTTATTCAGGTCACGCAGGCGGTTGCCCCGAATTCTGGCCGCTTCCCCATTGCCTTCCGACAGAAAGCGTTCGGCAATTTGGCGTCGTTCGCTGATCATGCGATCATAAATTTTGGGGCGCACGCTCTCGTTATAGTTGATGCGTTTGAAGCGGATATCCAGCAATTCGATGCCGAACACTTTGACCTTTTCAGTGGCGGCGATAAAAATTTCCTGTTCCACCGTTTTGCGGCCTTTTTGTATGGGCACCAGGGAACCCATATTCAACTCCCGTTCCACCGTGGTCAGGATGGAGTCCCGCAAGGGGGTGCGATCCTTGGTGGTGCGGATGACTTCGATGAGTTCATGTTTGGCGACGGCGTTGCGGGTTTCGCTGCCCAGTATGTCATCCAGGCGGGATTGGGCACTGCGTTCGTCCCGCATGCGTAAAAAATATTGGAGGGGATCGGTAATGCGCCAGCGGGCAAACAGGTCCACTGAAATGTAGAGTTTGTCCTTGGTGGGCATATCCGAAGGGTTGCCGTTCCATTCGAGCACCCGTTTATCGATGGGATTGACCTCTTGAATGAATGGCAGCTTGAATTTCAGACCGGCGGTGGTCACCGGGTCTCCTACGGGTTTGCCAAACTGGGTGATGATGATTTGCTCGATCTCGCTCACCGTATAGATGGAATTCACCAAGAGGTAGGTTGCCACAACCAGGCTTGCCAGAATGCCTATTTGTTTGTTCATTGCCAGTCTCCCTTGCGGAAACCGATATTCAGAAACGGCAGCAGGTTGCGGCTCTGTTCATCGATAATCACTTTGGAACGTACCCCTGGCATGACTTCCTGCAAGGTTTCCAGATAGATACGGCGGCGGGTGACCTCTGGGGCTTTGTGGTATTCCGCCAGCAAGGCATTGAAGCGGGCAATATCCCCTTCGGCTTCATTGATTCTTTTGATCTGGTAGCCGTCGGCTTCCCGAATTTTTTGGTCTTTCTCTCCTTCGGCCAAAGGGATCACCTTGTTGTAGTCGCGCCAGGCTTCGTTGATCAGCTTTTCTTTTTCCTGCTGGGCCTGATTGACTTCGTTGAAGGAGGATTGCACTGGTTTGGGTGGATTGATGTTTTTTAATTGCACCTGGTCGATGCTGATACCCATGGCATATTTGGTGGACAGGGCTTGCATTTTGCTCAAGGCATCCACTTCAATCTCCTGGCGACCGATGGTGATCACCTCATCCACCGTGCGATCTCCCACCACCTCCCGCATGATGGATTCGGAGACATAACGCAAAATTTCACCGGGTTCCCGAACCTCAAACAGAAATTTGACCGGATCGGAAATACGGTATTGAACCACCCACTCCACCAGGACGGCGTTCAAATCGCCGGTCACCATTTCGGTTTCTCGTTTGCCATCCCGGGATATTTGGTGGGGGTCGCCAGCCCCTGGCGTGGCGAAGCCGAACTCTTGTTTCAACTGTCGTTTGACGGGAACGATGGTTACCACATCGATGCCCAAGGGCAGCTTGAAGTGTAATCCGGGTGGAACTTCTGTCAAATATTGACCAAACCGTTGCACCACCGCCACCGAGTCGCTGGGAACCGTATAATAAGCAGTCCAGATGCCAAGGGCGATCAGGGCAACTCCTGCCAACGCCAGTCCGCCTTGCGGTCCTCCTTTTGGCCAATTGTTTTTGAATCGATTGATCCCCTGTTGGATGAGGATTTCCAGGGGATTGGTTTGGGGAGGTCTGATTCCCCATGGACCACCCAGATTGTCATTTTGCGAAGTCATGGCCATACCTTCCTGTTAGCTAAGGTTGAGCAGTTGCAATTGGGTATGCCGGATCAATCTGGCGGATTCTTCTGCGTCGCAGGTGGTTATGGGTTTTAATAATATAAATTATCAAAATAGTGTTAATTGCTATTGTTGAATGAGTGTATGATCATTGGACAGGACAGATATGGGTTGCAATAGAATAAGTTTGCCAAAAAGTTAGGAGATGTTTTCAATTATTGTGAAGTTTCAAAGTGTGTATCTATATATCAATGCAAGTAGCGAGCCAATGTGAGGAGGTGTTTGGTGTGTTATAGAACTATCAGCATGCTTTTTCAAAGAAAATAACAATAATTTTTTTTATCATGTATTTGAGAGCTGTGAACATGTAAATGAGTGGCGAATTTTCAAACTAAAATTACCAACAAGTTTAAGTAAAGTAAGTAGAATTTACATTTATGCATGAGCATGATAATTTTCGCTTTTCAATAGCATTTGCTTAAGAAAATATGGTAGTATGAAACAATGTGTTTCTAATGTAGTTTGAAACATTGGAGGAATGATGATTAATATATTGATAGTTGATGATGATGTTGCCATACAGAACATGGTTGAACATGTCATGTCCCGCTCCGGATATGCCATTACCACTGCCGACTCCCTGCAAAGTGCTCTGAAAGCAGTGCAAAAACAAAGCTTCGACCTGATATTCTCCGATATCTTCCTGCCAGACGGCTCCGGGCTGCAGGTGCTCATTGAGGTTCGGAAAAATCATCCAAACACTAAAACCATTATTCTCACCAGCTTTCCAGATGTGGAAACGGTGCAAACAGCCCTGCGAGAAGGGGCATTCGACTACCTGATCAAACCAGTCATTCCCTCCAAACTCAAACATGTGGCCGAAATCGCCATCGAACATAAACGCCTCCAGGAAGAACAACGATTGCTGAACAATCGCATGGAAGCCGTTTTCCGTGGTGTGGATGACGCAATCATCGCTCTCGATGGAAGCGGGTGCATCATTCATTTCAACGATGCGGCTACCAAACTCCTGGGGTTTGGCCCCACCTCGATGAACCAATCTTTGCAAACTCAAGCTGCCTGGCTGTTCCCCCTGGTCAAACCCCTGCTGCAACAAGCACGAAAAGAAGGAGAAGGCAAACGGGCCGTGCGCATGATCAATATGAACGAAGAGGGGGTGGAACGAATATTAAATTGCACCGCCTCTCTTTTTCGCGACCCGGCCCATAATGCCCAGGGGGTGATTCTGGTGGTGCGGGATGAAAGCCGCCTGGCCATGCTGGAGAGAGAAACCAAATCCCGCCAAGGCTGGCATGGACTGGTGGGAGCCAGTCACCCCATGCAGGATATCTACGAACTCATCGAAAGATTGGCTGAAGTGGATTCCACCGTGCTCATTACCGGTGAAACCGGGACCGGAAAAGAACTGGCTGCCCGTGCTCTGCACGATGCCAGCCCCCGTCGCCAGCGTGCTTTTGTGGCAGTCAACTGTGCGGCTTTGCCTACAGGGTTGATTGAAAGCGAATTGTTTGGCCATGTGCGAGGGGCCTTTACCAATGCCATTCGGGACAAAATCGGGCGGTTTAAAATGGCGGACGGGGGAACCATCTTTCTGGACGAAATTGGTGATCTCTCCCTGGATATGCAGGTGAGACTCCTGCGCGTCTTGCAAGAAAAAGTCTTTGAGCCTGTGGGATCCAATCAGTCCTTCCGGGTGGATGTGCGGGTGGTAACCGCTACCCACCGCAATTTGCGAGAGAGGGTTGAAGAGGGGCTGTTTCGCGAAGATCTGTACTACCGGCTCAAAGTGGTGGAAATGCGCATGCCCGCATTACGGGAGCACAAGGCCGATTTGCCCCTCTTGATTGACCACTTTCTATCCAAGTTCAATGCCAGGTTAAAACGTTCGGTCAAGGGGGTCAGCGAAGAGGTGTTGGCTGCCATCATGGACTATGATTGGCCAGGCAACGTGCGGGAACTGGAACATTTGCTGGAACATGCCATGGTGGTGGCCCCCCAGTCGATCCTGGCATGGTCCAACCTCCCCCCTGAATTTCGGGCACGCACCATCGCGCTCTCACCAGGCAAATCCCAATTTTCCTCCGGTCATGGCGGGCGTCCCCTGAAAAGCGGTCAACCAGCAGGGGAGGGACCAGACCGTGAAACCATTTTGCAAACTTTGATGGAGGTACGTTGGCAGGTGCAAGCAGCCGCCCTCAGGTTGGGCATCAGTCGCAGTACCCTGTGGCGGCGGATGAAGGCCATGGGATTACACAACCCAAACGATACAGGGAAAAAGGAAACCTGATTATCAATCATGGGAATGGTTATTTAATTGTAAGAAGTCTTTGATTCAGATTAAGGAATTGATTTTAACAAACCGTCCAACTCTTCTGCCAGGCGACGACAGGAGACTGGTTTGGAAAGAATCAGGTCTAACCACCCTTTTTTCAGGGCATTTTGATAATTCGCCTTGTCCAGTCCGGTACATAAGACCACCGGCATGTGGGGACGGGTGCTTTTGACCTGTTGGGCCAGTTCCACCCCGGTGATGTTGGGCATGGCATGATCGGTGACCACCGCAACGAAACGATGGGGGGACTCCCTGAACAGGCGCAAACCCTCCTCACCATCCGAGGCCGTCACCACCCCATAACCCAACATGGGCAGCATACGGCGGTAAATGGACAACAGTTGAGATTCATCATCCACCACCAGCACGGTGCCGCCGCCTTGCAAAAGGGGTTTGCCCTTGGTCTCTGTCGGAATGCGTACACTGTCATCCTGCAAAAGGGGAAGATAGACCCGAAAGGTGGTTCCCACCCCGGAAGTGCTCTCCACCATGATTTTGCCACCATGGTTGGTCACAATGCCGTGCACCACCGACAATCCCAAACCCGTTCCCTGGCCCACCTCCTTGGTGGTGAAAAAGGGATCAAAAATATGTTCCAGGGCGTCGGGATGAATCCCCTGCCCACTGTCCCCCACCTGAAGCAGGAGATAATCCCCCACCGGCTTGGTTTGGTCGGGGGTGCTCTTGACACGCTCCAGGGAGATGGTGATCCGGCCTCGATCCCCAAGAATGGCCTGGCGGGCATTGGTGCACAAATTCATCAGCAGTTGATGGAGCTGACTGGCATTGCCAAACACCGCCATGCCATCATCCTCAAAACGGGTCTCCAACTCGATGGAGGAGGGCATGGAGGCACGGATAAATTTACTCACCTCCTTGACCAGGGGAGCCATCAATAAGGGCTGCTGGGGGGATTCCCCGCTGCGG
>JADFXB010000260.1 GCA_015233935.1 Magnetococcales bacterium
CTGCGTCCCGCTTTTACTGAAACCAGCCGTCAGGAGTGTCCCCGCTGTCATGGTTTGGGCAATATTCGCTCCGTGGAATCCACCGCCATTCATATCTATCGCCGACTGGTGGAAGATGCCTTGAGTGGCAAGTTCCAGGCCCTCACCTTCCAGACCCCGGTGGAAGTGGCCTTCTTTCTGCTCAACAGCAAACGGGCACAAATTACCGCCCTTGAGCAAGAAAATCAGATAGAGATCACCATTCAGGGGGTTGCCGAAATGCAAACTCCCGATTTCAAACGCATCCGCCAGGAGCGTAACAATCGGGATCATAAATCCGGGCGTCCCCAGGCGGAAGAGATCAAAGAAGAGACCATTGCCGATCCCCTGTTGATCGACCCGGATGAGGATGGGGATGACGATGCAGAGGAGGAGGAGAACACCACCCCTACCAGCAGCGGCTCCTTGGAAGAGAGCAATGGGGAGACCCCTGCACCCCGGCGTCGGCGTCGGCGCAGACGGCGGCGGCGTCCTGCGGCGGCCAATGGTGGGGAGTCCACTCCAACGTCGGTGGACAGCCCCTCTTCTGAAGGGGAAACCGTTTCCTCCTCTGGGGGAGAAGAGTCGGAGGATGATGCACCCAATGGTGGGGATGAGGCCCCTCCCGAAGAGGGCGAGGCGGGTGACAGGCCGGTGCGTCCGCGTCGTCCCCGTCGGCGGCGGCGGCGGCCTGCCCGTCCTGCCGGACAGGAATCTACTGGTGAAGGTGGCGGTGAGGAACACCCTCCCGCTCCTCCTCCTGCTGGGGAGGAGTGAGTCCCCTTTTTTAGTCCAGGGGAATCATTTCCATACGCTCGGCGTCGGCCAGGATGATCTTCATACCATCCACCGTCTCAAAGGTACGATGATGAATCAAATAACGTTGTGCCTTGTAGACGGTGGTATGGTTTGACTGGGTATGGATCACCCGCACCAGCATCACCTGGTGACGATCCAGCCACCAGTCCACGGCGGTTCCCACGATAACGCCGATTCCCGCCACCAAAAATCCCAGCAGAAATCGCCGTTTTTTCTGCGACATGGGAGGTGGCGGGGGTGGGAGCCTGTCTGGTTCCTTTCTCCCCCCATGGCGTCTTCCCAACCAGTAAATGATGGCAATCAGTGCCAAAGGTAGTGCTATTTTAAACCACATACGAAGAATCCAAGGCTTTCTGCCAGATTGGAGTGAATTTTTGTAGGATTGTCCTGGTCAACAGTAGCATAATGTTCAACATGCTGTCAGTAGCTACCAGATCATTTCAAGCCGAGATTTCAGAAGAGGGAGGTGAACATGAAAGCCAAGGATATCATGACACGGGAGGTAATCTCGGCAGGTCCCGAATGTCCCGTCCATACCCTGGCCAAATTGATGACCGAACATGCCATCAGTGGTATTCCCATTCTGGAAGAGGGGGTGCTGGTTGGTATCGTCACCGAAGGGGATTTGGTGGATCGGGTCAAGCGGGTGCATCTTCCCACCATCATCACCATTCTGGATGTGGTCTTCCCCATTATGGGGGAGCGGCAGTATGAAGATGACTTACGCAAAATGGGGGCTGCCACCGCCAGGGATATCATGACCAGCAAGGTGTTTACCGTGGATGAAGAGGCCTCCATGACCGATGTGGCCACCATCTTGAGTGAACGTCATATCACCCTGCTGCCGGTCATGCGGGCTGGAGAAGAGCTGGTGGGGGTGATTGGCAAACGGGATATCATCCGTGCCATGTTGCAAGAGGGCGATGTCTGACACCATGGAAAGGGTTTTCCTGGCTACCGCCCATGAAGAAGAGACCCACACCCTTGGCCATCGCCTGGGCCAATTGATGATGGCCGGTTGTGTCCTCGCCTTGCGGGGGGATTTGGGTATGGGCAAAAGTGTGCTGGCCAGGGGAATTTTGCGGGGGCTGGGGGTGAAAGATCCCTATCTGACCAGCCCCACTTTTACCATTCTCAACTATTATGAAGATGGTCGCCTGCCTGCCAGTCATTTCGACTTTTATCGACTGGCGGAACCGGAGGAACTGCTCGCCCTGGGGGTGCGGGATTATCTTCCTGGCGATGGGGTGGCCATGGTGGAGTGGCCGGAAAAGGCGATGGAGTTTCTCCCTGCCGACCGGTTGGATATTTTTTTGACCGATGGTTGCCAAGGGCCGGAAAGCCGCACAGTGACCATCACGGCTTCGGGTCCTTTGAGTCGCGGATTGATGCATGACTACCGGCAACGTTTCCCTGAATGAATCTGGTTGGAACTTTCTCAAAAACAGCTTGGGCGAGGAACATTTAAACGTCTCCCTGGCAGCGGGGGATGCCTCCTTCCGCCGCTATTTCCGGGTGCGTTCCCAAAGCCAAAGTTGGATCCTCATGGATGCCCCACCGGCCCGTGAAAACAGCCAACCCTTTGTGGATATCGCCCGCTTTCTGCGAAACCATGGTGTTCCAGTTCCCAACTTGCAGGCCATCCGTCTGGAAGAGGGATTTTTGTTGCTGGAAGATTTTGGCGACACCACCTATCTCAAGGCATTGGATGCCGGAGAAGCGGCCCTTCCTCTCTATGAAAAGGCGGTGGATATTCTTTTGGATATCCAGGCCACCCCGGTGGATGACACCTGTATCGCCCACCGTCGCCCCTTCGACCGGGCCATGTTGCGGCAGGAGATGGCCCTGCTCACCGATTGGTATATCGAGGGTATCTTGCAACGGCCCATTTCCCCGGAAGACCGCACCCGTTTTGATACCGCTTTTCATAGTTTGCTGGATGGCATTCTGGAACAACCTGTCGTCTTCGTCCATCGGGATTATCACAGTCGCAACCTCATGTGGTTGGGGGATGGGGTGGGGGTGTTGGATTTTCAGGATGCGGTCATGGGACCGGTTACCTATGATCTGGCCAGTTTGTTGCGGGATTGTTATGTGGCCTGGGATGCGGATTTTCGCCAGACCATTGCCCAACGTTGGTTGACGGCTGCCGGGGAACGATTGGGATATCGTCCCAATGCGCAGCAGTTCAGCAAAGATTTGGAATGGATGTCCATCCAACGCAATCTGAAGGCGGTGGGTATTTTTGGTCGCCTCTCTCTGCGGGATGGCAAACATGGGTATCTGAACGATATTCCCCGCACCCTTACCTATGTGCGGGATAATCTGCAACGCCATCCCCAATTGGAACTACTCCAGCAACTTTTGGATACCTATCTGCCTGCCGATTGGGGGAAGATGGCATGAAGGCCATGATTCTGGCGGCGGGACGGGGAACCCGGCTGGCCCAGTTGACCCAACACACCCCCAAACCCCTGATTCAGGTGGCGGGGGAGGCGGTCATCTCCCACACCTTGCGTCGTTTGGCTGGTTATGGTTTCACCCAGGTAGTCATCAATGCCCACCATTTGGCCCAGCAGTTGATGGACCAAGTGGGAGATGGTCAAAACTGGGGGGTAGAAATCACTTGGTCGTTGGAAGAAAACCTGTTGGAAACCGGTGGTGGCGTCTGCAAGGCCCTGCCTTTCTTGGGGACGGAACCTTTTTTGGTGGTCAATGGGGATATTATGTGGGATCTGGATTTGCAACCCCTGTTGCAAGCCTTCAATTCCCAAACCATGGACATACTCTTGGCACTGGTGGTCAATCCGCCTGGTTTTCGGGGGGATTTTCTCTTACAACCGGATGGCCGTTTGTCAAGAGGACAAGGGGAGGTCCACAGCTTTACTTATGGGGGCATCCAAATCATCCAGCCGACCATTTTGGCTGGGGAACCTGTAGAGCCTTTTTCGCTCAATCGTATCTATGATCAGGCCATAACCACGGGTCGTCTGCATGGTGTGGTTTTGACTGGTCATTGGCTGGATATGGGAACGCCGGAGCGTCTTGCCATGGCAGAACACATTTGGGGGAACAAACCGTGACAACTGAAGACGAAGC
>JADFXB010000261.1 GCA_015233935.1 Magnetococcales bacterium
CACCTCTCGCAAAACACCCTCCCAACCCTACTGCTTCAAGGCCCCTGGGAGGAGCGGTTATCCGCAGCTAACCGCTGCGGCCTCATTGAAGCCGGGGAACGGTGGAAATGGCCACACAAGCAACCATTTTGTTATCCGCAGCTAACCGCTGCGGCCTCATTGAAGCTTTGTGCCTGGCGTTCCTGTACCTTGGGCACGTCCGAGTTATCCGCAGCTAACCGCTGCGGCCTCATTGAAGCCTCAATAATATCGGACCGCAATCCTCCGTATGTCCAGGTTATCCGCAGCTAACCGCTGCGGCCTCATTGAAGCGGTGGTGTCCTGGATATCTTGAACCATGGTGTTCTTGCGGTTATCCGCAGCTAACCGCTGCGGCCTCATTGAAGCCAATCTTGTCACAAAATCTTTAGGATCGGTTAAAACCCGTTATCCGCAGCTAACCGCTGCGGCCTCATTGAAGCACGCGAATACTGCGTACTCTATGCACGCAGCTCTTACGTTATCCGCAGCTAACCGCTGCGGCCTCATTGAAGCTCCTCAAAGTCGGGGTCCAACTTGGCGGCAAGAGTGGTTATCCGCAGCTAACCGCTGCGGCCTCATTGAAGCACTCGCGGATGGGGACAATATGGCGTGTTTCCGCTCAGACGGTTATCCGCAGCTAACCGCTGCGGCCTCATTGAAGCTGCTCAGACATATTCGTTTCCTTTAGTTGACTTTCAGTTATCCGCAGCTAACCGCTGCGGCCTCATTGAAGCGTTTGCACGGCGGACCAAAAAGTAGGTGAAGCCACCGTTATCCGCAGCTAACCGCTGCGGCCTCATTGAAGCGCAACCGTGAAGGAAACAATGTTGCTTTGCGTCCCAGATGTTATCCGCAGCTAACCGCTGCGGCCTCATTGAAGCACCCGGCTTGGCCGTCGGCAGATTATTCCGGGCAAAATGTTATCCGCAGCTAACCGCTGCGGCCTCATTGAAGCGGCACCTGGGGCGCGACGGGCATGGTAAAGACGGAAACGTTATCCGCAGCTAACCGCTGCGGCCTCATTGAAGCTGCATGTTGGCCAACAACAAGGCCATATTGGGGTCGTTATCCGCAGCTAACCGCTGCGGCCTCATTGAAGCCAGCCTTATAAGGAAGACCAAGGATATCAGTCCAACGTTATCCGCAGCTAACCGCTGCGGCCTCATTGAAGCTATCTGTATGGATTGCAGCTTTTAAAGGATGGTATAGTTATCCGCAGCTAACCGCTGCGGCCTCATTGAAGCTCCGTCTTTTTCGTAAAATTCCCCACAAACAACCGGGGTTATCCGCAGCTAACCGCTGCGGCCTCATTGAAGCCTTGATGGTAAACTCCACCAATCCCCGGCCATCAGGTTATCCGCAGCTAACCGCTGCGGCCTCATTGAAGCCAGGGTGCGGTGGGTGGAGATGATGCTATCACCCATGGTTATCCGCAGCTAACCGCTGCGGCCTCATTGAAGCGAGAGTCAACACTATTACCTCCTCCTATTTCCCCCTCGTTATCCGCAGCTAACCGCTGCGGCCTCATTGAAGCAAGGCTGTTTCGTTTGCCTTTTGATCCTCATCTCGGTGGTTATCCGCAGCTAACCGCTGCGGCCTCATTGAAGCCGTCTACCTCAACCGCATCAGAAAACAGACCAGCCCCACGTTATCCGCAGCTAACCGCTGCGGCCTCATTGAAGCGCTGGAAATGGGAATGCAAAAATAGCCAGGATATAAACCGTTATCCGCAGCTAACCGCTGCGGCCTCATTGAAGCATGGCCGGATATGGCAAGAGGTAAGGTGGGTGAGGAGGTTATCCGCAGCTAACCGCTGCGGCCTCATTGAAGCGTAAAGACGCTGATTGAGTAGGGCAAAAATCGCCTCGTTATCCGCAGCTAACCGCTGCGGCCTCATTGAAGCCAGCCAGGGAGGCAAAAGAAGGGGGTTTGCTGACGAGCGGTTATCCGCAGCTAACCGCTGCGGCCTCATTGAAGCACGTATGCATAAGGATTAAGGCTCATTGTGTCACCCTGTTATCCGCAGCTAACCGCTGCGGCCTCATTGAAGCTCTACAATGATGGCCAGGGGTGGTCAGTTGCCGATGAGTTATCCGCAGCTAACCGCTGCGGCCTCATTGAAGCGCAGAAGATCCGGTAACCACAACAACACACCCTCCCCGTTATCCGCAGCTAACCGCTGCGGCCTCATTGAAGCCCAGAGATAGCCGCCCCTCCGCCGCCACCGGGGAAGTTATCCGCAGCTAACCGCTGCGGCCTCATTGAAGCTTCGCGGCGAAGGCAGCGGCTTGATTTTGCGCCTCGTTATCCGCAGCTAACCGCTGCGGCCTCATTGAAGCCTGCTTTCCATCTGTGCCAATGGTTGTCGGATCGAATGTTATCCGCAGCTAACCGCTGCGGCCTCATTGAAGCGCCGATGTCTACGGAGAAGGGTCTAAAGAGTTTGCAGGTTATCCGCAGCTAACCGCTGCGGCCTCATTGAAGCCAGGGTGTAATAGCCGGAATTGATGTTGCTGTAGTCCGTGTTATCCGCAGCTAACCGCTGCGGCCTCATTGAAGCGTTTGAATAAGTTCCTGGTGTGTTTGAGTATAAGAACGAGTTATCCGCAGCTAACCGCTGCGGCCTCATTGAAGCGTTACAGCTGTTGGAGTGTTTACAGGAATAAATACAGTTATCCGCAGCTAACCTCTGCGGCCTCATTGAAGCTCAACAGTATTATTTGCTGTAGGAGCAGTAGGAATTCCGTTATCCGCAGCTAACCGCTGCGGCCTCATTGAAGCTTTCGCGTCCAGAGTCGTTACCGATGATTACTACTTGTTATCCGCAGCTAACCGATGCGGCCTCATTGAAGCGTGATTGTACATAAGAAGTAACCGCCATCGTCTTTCGTTATCCGCAGCTAACCGCTGCGGCCTCATTGAAGCGGCGGCAAGCTGCCGAAAATACTCAACATCCCTACCCATGTTATCCGCAGCTAACCGCTGCGGCCTCATTGAAGCAGCAATGTGTTGACTAACAAGTCAACGGTAGTCTCGATGTTATCCGCAGCTAACCGCTGCGGCCTCATTGAAGCGGTGTAACTGAAGACTTGGGAGTTGCGGTTGACCAGTTATCCGCAGCTAACCGCTGCGGCCTCATTGAAGCGACAAATCTCAACGGGTAATTATCTTGCAACGTGCAATGTTATCCGCAGCTAACCGCTGCGGCCTCATTGAAGCTTAGTTATTTTGGTATGTGGTCTTAATCTTGAAAGGAAGTTATCCACAGCTAACCGCTGCGGCCTCATTGAAGCGGTGCGACCACCTGGAATACACCACCATTAGCCACCGTTATCCGCAGCTAACCGCTGCGGCCTCATTGAAGCTGGCGCGAATGCCCGTCATGAACCTTTTCGGGATAGTTATCCGCAGCTAACCGCTGCGGCCTCATTGAAGCATTTTTTACTCTCCAATATTGTTGGGCATTCGGTTTCGTTATCCGCAGCTAACCGCTGCGGCCTCATTGAAGCTTGATGTTGGCCCTTACCTGATTGGCCAAGCTCTCCCTGTTATCCGCAGCTAACCGCTGCGGCCTCATTGAAGCAGTGGTGTTCCAGAGGAGTATGCCATCATGTTCAGGTTATCCGCAGCTAACCGCTGCGGCCTCATTGAAGCACCTCTCTGAGGAGGCGGACATTATCACTGCTACGGGTAAAGTTATCCGCAGCTAACCGCTGCGGCCTCATTGAAGCCCGCCGAAGGCCGTGCCGCCGTATATGACGATATCGGCAGGTTATCCGCAGCTACCCGCTGCGGCCTCATTTCTCTCCCCAATCTCCCAACCACTTAAAACAATTAAAAAATTTCCCCCTTACCCCCGCCAACCAGTTGGATACCATTCCCCGTCCCTTGTTGGATCGCATGGAGCGGAT
>JADFXB010000262.1 GCA_015233935.1 Magnetococcales bacterium
GCGCTCCGCCGGCGGCCAAGGTCATGCAGGAGGTGGCTGATTTTGTGGGTGATCTTCCCTTGATTGCCCACAATGCCTCCTTTGATCGCAAATTTTGGGACGCCGAATTGTCCCGAATCGGATGTACACGTCGGCAAGAATTTGCCTGCACCATGCTGGTGGCCCGGAGGGTGTATCCTGCTGCGCCGAACCACAAGCTGGGGACTCTGGCTGCATTTGCACGGCTACCCGATACCGGGAAAGCCCATCGTGCCATGGCTGATGCGACGATGACCGCCCATCTGCTGTGTCATATGGAGGAGACCCTGGTGCAACGATTTCAGATCGGACAGCTTTCCCATGCCCTGTTGGGCGCTTTGCAGAGGGCCAAGGCTGCTGATATCCAGCCCGCCATTCGAAAGTTCATCCGACCACCAATTTGAGAAGTGCGCCTCGTGTGCCACCCTGTCGCGCCCGATCCAACCCTGCACATGCAGTCAAGTCCAATAATTATTGTAAATTTCCTTCAGTTTGGTAGATGCCTTATGGCGACTCTCTTGGTGGTAGTGGTACCTGAGTTGGCTGCACTACCCCGCAAACCAAACGGGATATCAATGGACGAACGACCTTTGAGATGGGGTTGAGACCCCATGAATACCATCGGCAACTCTGGCCGCCGACGGAGCCGGGTTTGGCGGGCAGAGCTGCCTTTGGGGTTCGGGGGGTGGGCACACGCTCAAAAATGGAGCGCCCACTTTATGCTCCTGTCCTCTTGCCGTTCTTGAACACCTGTTTACCGTGCAAAACCGTCTTCCAGGAGGTCCAGGTACGCTTCCGCCGGAAGAGCCAAAAAACCAATTACTCCCTTCAAGTGCCTCAGAAAATGCAACCGATCTATGACGGGATTGTGGCCATAACTCATCCCACACCACGCATAAACTCCATTCGCTCATATGAGCGTTCTGGATAGATAATAATAGTTGATTTCAGTACCGTCACGGTTATGCTATGTTGTGGATATAGCGACGGAACAGCTCGATCCATTTCCAATTACCAAATGCAGACGTTGGCACAGTAGTGCAGAGGACCTTCAAGACTCCATGGTCACTTTCCTGACCAGTTCTAGAAGTTGGTTTTTTAAAAATGGTTTGTGCAGCACCTCCTGTATGTCAAAGGAGCGTGCCATCTGCAACAGCTGCATAGGGTGCATGTAACGCCCCCCCCCCGGACATAGCGATGATTTTTTGAGTGCTGTTTTGTTTCATGATGGCCAGGATTGTTTCGATGCCGTCTGGTTCTGGCATCAGGATATCACACAACACCAGATCCCATGGTCCGTCATTGGTTAATATGGCAAGGGCATGTTTGCCACTTTCGGCAGCACCAACATAAAAACCCTCCTCGATCAGCATGATCGTGACCATTTTTAGGAACTGCTGATCATCATCGACCACAAGAATACGCTTCATTTCTTCCTCAACAGTCTTTAGTCAGTAATCTGGCCAGTATTTCTGAAAAGCGCGAAACCGGTACCGGTTTGTGCAGTACGATATCAATGGCGGCATCCTGGCCTGGCGCATGAAAGGCGTCACTGCCTAAACCGGTGCAGAGCAAAACCGGAACCTTCGGGCGGATTGCCTTAACCTTGTTGGCCAGTTCAACGCCCGTCATTTGGGGCATAGCATAATCGGTGACTAGGGCGGAGAAACGATCCGGGTGTTCAGAAAAGGCGCGCAGGGCCTCCGGTGCTCCGCTTTTGGTGAGCACCTCGTATCCTAGGCTTGACAATAATTCCTGGTAGATTGCGAGGAGTTGTGGTTCGTCATCTACCACCAAGATGGTTCCATCGCCCCGGTGGAGCAGGGGCGCTGCATCCACCACCAAATCCATGGTCACGTCTTCGGCCAGCAACGGCAGATAGACATAAAATAGACTGCCTATTCCTGGGGTGCTTTCCGCGCGTATAGCCCCCCCATGGTTGGTCACGATGCCATGCACCACCGATAAGCCCAGACCAGTCCCTTTGCCGATGTCCTTGGTGGTAAAAAAGGGGTCAAAAATGTGTTCCAGGATCTCTGGCGACATCCCAGTACCGGTATCCTGCACCTGAAGCAGCGCGTAATCCCCAGGTGCCAGATTGATGCCCGTCTCCCCTACGGTCACCTGCTCTCGCTGTAGAGAGATGCGGATCAGCCCTTGGTCGTGGGGAATTGCCTGGCGGGCATTGGTACACAAATTCATCAGCAGTTGATAAATCTGATCGGCATTGCCATTGATCATCACGTCACCACTGATGATCCTGGTTTCGATCTCGATGGAGGAAGGCACCGAACCCCGGAAGAACTTGCTCACCTCTTTCACTAGAAGCGGCAGCAGCAGCGCTTGGCGCGCGGATTCCTTCTTGTGACTGAAGGTGAGCAATTGATCCACCAAACCCTTGGCCCGGAGGGCGGCGGTAGAAATCTCCTGCAGGAAGCCGTGTAGCCGATCCTGTTGAGATACAGTGCGTATAGCAATCTCTGAATACCCTAGGATAATACCAATAATATTATTGAAATCATGAGAAATTCCTGCTGTCAGGGTACCTATAGCCTCCAGTTTTCCAGCGTGGCGCAATTGCCGTTCCAGTTTGATCCGCGTCAGAACGATGGCCAGCAAACTGGCGATGTGTTCCAGGACCAACGTATCATCCTGGGTGTAGTCCCGCACTCCGTTGACTACCACGATCTGGGCTACTAAGTGTTTCCCGGTAATGACGGGCACTGAAAGAAATCGGTGGACAGGTATGGGGTCGTCAGGCGGTCCGATGAAGTCTGGAGGATTAGTGGGCGCATTGTGCAACACAGGCTGCCGATGCTTCAAAAGCCATCCATGCATATCTTGAACCTTCTGAGAAACGCTGGATCGCTTCTGCTCTTCGCACATGCTGCAGGTGACTTTGCTGAAAGCGCGATTGACGCAACGACCAGTGTGTGGGTCGACCTCGTTGATATAACCGCAGCAACTTTCGGTCATAGCTAAGCTGGCATCTAGAACGCGTTGCGCGATCTCTTCAATAGCGACCTCTTGGGAGGCCAAGAAACTCTTGGCCAACCGTGCCAGGGTCTCCTGGACCTTTTGTTCGCGCAAAATGGTTGCTTCTGCCAGCTTGCGCTCAGTGATATCTTCGAAGATGGTGGCAAACTGGCGTTCTTGGGGACTGTAGACAAACACCTCAAAATGTTTATCTAACTCTTTTGCATAATTCTGAAAACGGATAGGCTGTCCACTTAGGGCTACTTGGCCATAAGTTTCGATCCAGAATGGCTCGGTGTTGGGCATGACCTCCAGAACGGTACGCCCCACTACCTTGGAGGCGGTCAGGCCGGTCATCTGCGTGAACGCCAAGTTGATCTCAAGAAATCGGTAATCCTGCGGTTGACCGGTATCGTCCACAATGATCTCGTGCAGGGCAAAGCCGTTGAGCATGTTGTCAAACAAGGATCGGTAGGTCTGCTCGCTGTGCTTGAGCGCGTTTTCGATCCTCTTGCGATCGGTGATATCGGTGGAAATCCCACATAACCCCCATATCTGACCGTTGCTGTCATGCAATGGTTGTTTCAATTCCCAGTAGACACGCCATTCAGAGGTTCCCGGTTCGACTTCAATCTCCATCTGGGTTGTGGCACCCTGCATCAGCACTTGGCTATCCACTTTCTTGATGCGTTCCACGGCTGCTGGTGGAAAAAAGAATCCATCGTCGCAACCGGTCAACTTTTCGGAAGAACAACCAAATAGTTGCAACGTATGGCGGTTGGCGTAAACATACTGATATTTTTTATTTTTGATGTAGACATAGGCAGGGATATAATCTAAGGCGTCGGTGAGATTTCTGGCTTGGTCCAGGGCTTCCCGCAGGGCGATTTCCGCCGTA
>JADFXB010000263.1 GCA_015233935.1 Magnetococcales bacterium
TGTGCCTCACCCACAAAGAGAAAGTTTTTGGCAGAGGCCAGGCTCTTCATGGACTCCTTCACATCTTCCACACTGACACCATCGTTCACCGGAACCGAATAGACCATGGCCTCACCCGGATCCTTGGTCTCCAGAAGGCGTTTGGCGAACCCCATATAGGTGTCCATAAAACCTGGATCAAAATCTTTAAACACCGGAGCCAGACTCATGGCCCCATATCCCCCAGCCAGTACCGCCAAAAGGCCGATAACAGCCAACAAATTTTTGATCATCCCCATGAAACGTGCTCCATTTGCTGGTCACGACTGTTTTAATCGTGATTTAGAATAGAAACAATCCGATCCTGCTGTCCTTTAATTGACGTAAACTGGCAAATGGATTTTCTGAAAAAATTATTGCACCGCAATAAATTCAGTTACAGGATGGTTAAAGTTGCTGGATAGCTCTTGATGGTGAGGATGATTAATTCCCAGACTGCCCTATGTCAACCTCAAATGAGGATTATAAATATTAGTCTGCTCTAATATTCACCCCATTTTGCCGATCATGCAGTGCAGCAATTCAGTGTTTAATTCGATCTTTCATTGACGTATCGTTTTGTTTTACTATATTTTTTACAGGAAATATCAGGATTGAAAAAAGTAGAAAGGGTTGAGGGAGGGCTTGTCGACTTCAACAAAAAAAATTTGGAAAAAATTTTTTCCAGGTGAGCATTCCCCCCTGGAGGCCGGAAAATCGCAATAAAAGTTGACATGGGACACATGAATGGATAACCACTGTGGACAGTGAATGGGAAAACGTTATCTGGGCTTTGGCGGGAGTTGTGGCCCTCCTTTTTCTTTGGGGAGCTGGCTGGCTTGGGTGGAAAAAATCCCGCTCCCGGCGCAGCGAAATGCGTTGCCTATCGGGTGACTGCAAAGAGGGCTATGGGGTGGCCGAGTGGCCCTCTGGCAACCGCTACATGGGGGAGTACCACAAAGGACGCAAATGGGGCAGCGGTGTTTTTATCTGGAACGACGGACGCCGCTACGAAGGCAATTGGCGAGATGGACGCATGAATGGACAAGGGATCATGACCTACCCTCTTGGCGGACGTTACGAAGGCGAATTTGTGGATGATCGCAAAGAGGGTTTTGGCACCTATACCTGGCCCAACGGCGGCCACTATACGGGTTCCTATCGCAACAATAAACGCCATGGTTTGGGCACCTACGTGGATACCCAGGGCGTCTCCCACAGCGGAACCTGGGAGGATGATCAACTGGTCCGCCCGGTAGCCAAAAAAAGCACTCCCTGGTAAGCCCATGACCATCCGGGTATTGCACCTTTTGGATCACTCCTGGCCTCTGCGTAGCGGCTATGCAGTACGCTCGCAAGCCATTCTACGTCACCAGGTTGCTGCGGGCCATCAGGTGGCCCTGCTCACCTCCGCCAAACATCCGGCACAAGAGGACACGGAAGGAGAACAAGACGGGATCACCCTTTTTCGTACACCCTATGGTGGTCCCACCCATGGCTGGCAACAACTTGGAGGGGTGGTTACCTCTACAGCTCGCCGCCTGATGAGGGTCTGCCAGGCGTGGCATCCCCACATACTCCATGCCCACTCCCCCGCCCTCATGGGGCTGGTGGCCAATGGGGTGGGTTGGCGATTGAACCTTCCCGTGGTCTACGAAATTCGCGCCTTTTGGGAGGATGCCGCCGTCTGCCACGGCACCACCACTGTCCACTCCCCTCGCTACTGGCTAACCCGCCAATTGGAAACCCTGGTGGTCAAACAGTCTCAAGGGGTTGTGGCCCTCTGCCAAGGGCTATACGATGACCTCCGACAAAGAGGCATCCCTGCCCATAAGCTGGTGATTGCTGGCAACGGGGCCGAACCAGTGGATTGGAGTTCACCTGCCGCCCTTTTTTGCCAACCCAAAGAGTCTATTACCTTGGGCTATCTCGGTTCACTTTACCATTACGAAGGATTGCATCTTTTGCTGGAGGCCCTGGCCCTCCTACGCCAACTCACCCCCCGACTGCAACTTTGCATCATGGGAGAGGGACCGGAAAAGGAAAACCTGCAACAGCAGGCCCGCCAACTGGGCATCGCCGATAGAGTAGACTTTCTCCCTGCCCGCCAGCAGGAAGAAGCCTGCCAGACCTACCAACAACTGGATCTGTGCGTCTTCCCCCGTTTATCCAGCCGTCTGACCCAACTGGTCACCCCCCTTAAACCCCTGGAAGCCATGGCCCACCAACGACTGGTCATCGCCTCTGATGTGGGTGGACATGGTGAATTGATCCGCCACGGGGAAACCGGCCTCCTGGTTCCCGCCGACAACCCTGTGGCTCTGGCATCCACCCTGCAAGCAGTCAGTCAAAATCCCACAGCCTACGCCGCCATTCCCCCGGCAGCTCAGCAATTTATCTTCCACCAGCGTTCCTGGCAACGACAACTTACCGCAACCCTCCATCTTTATAATAGCTTACTTTCCGGGAAAGGCTTGGTCTGATATGAGAGACATGGCCTTAATTCTCTTTGTCCTTTCCCTGTTGCCCACCTCTTTTTACCATCCCCATATCGGTCTTTATCTTTGGACTTGGTTCAGCTACATGTCCCCCCATTCATTTACATGGCATGCCTATGATTTCAGATTTGTCTTCTTAATCTCCAGTGTCACTATGGCTGGCATGCTCCTGTTAAAACATATTCGCTGGACCCTCCCCCTTATGGCTGCCAATGTCTATGCCGTTCTTTTCACCATTTGGATTTCCATTACGACCCAATTTGCCTTAAATCCCAGTGCTGCACCATTTGAATGGTATCGAAGTCTCAAAATTATGTTGATGCTGTGGGCCACACTGATACTGATCAACAACCGGCAAAAACTGGAAATCATTCTTTTGGTCACCACCCTCTCCATCGCCTTTTTTGGCTTTCGTGGAGGAATCTTCACCCTGTTACACGGCGGCCAATTTCGCGTCCATGGACCTCATACCGGCTTTTTCTGGGATAACAATGCGGTTGGGCTGGCCATGGCACTTGCCATTCCCCTCATGCGCTACTTCTATATGCAAGCCCGATTTTTAGTAGTACGCGTGTTTTTTGCCATCAGTATTTTTACCACCATCTTATCGATTATCGCCACCTATTCACGGGGCAGCGTTCTGGGCTTACTGGTCGCACTCTTCTTTTTATTCCTGAAAACCCGTCATCGTTTTACCTGGCTTCTCATTCTTTTGCCGGTACTCTACGCTATCTTCCAATTTATGCCCCCAGCCTGGTTGGACCGCATGCACTCCATCTCCGAATACCAGGAAGACCGCGCCTCCACCGGCAGACTCATCGCCTGGCAAACAGCCATCAATCTGGCAGCAGACCGCCCCATCCTGGGAGGTGGCTTTTCCACCATGACTCGGCAGGTTTTTTATAAGTATTCCCCTGATCCCACCAACTTCCATGATTTTCACAGCATTTATTTTGAAGTTCTCGGTGAACAGGGTTATCCCGGCCTTTTCCTGTTTCTCGCCTTTTTTATTACCTGTTATCGTTACGGTTCGTATATTATTCGCAAAACCAAAGACAAACCTCACCTTAGTTGGATGCTGGATTTGGCCGCCATGCTCCAGGTCTCCTTTGTCGCCTATGCCGCAGCGGGAACCTTTCTGGGCATGGCCTACTTTGACCTGCCCTGGCATTTAGGCTCCTTCATGATCATTCTAAAAATTTTATTGGAAAAAGAATTGGCCGCCCCCACCCCCCAGACACCTCAAAAGTCAGACTTTCAGCCCATTCATGAGCACAAATTTTCCTCCATCTTTGACCGCCCGGCAGGGACCATGTAAAGTTTATAATGGGTATCGCCGCCTGCATTCAGCCTGGAGTGGTGTT
>JADFXB010000264.1 GCA_015233935.1 Magnetococcales bacterium
GTGGTGGAACAGATCAATGTTGCATCCAACGAACAGGCCCTTGGGGTACAGCAGATCAATATTTCCATCATCGATATGGAAAAGATTACCCAACAGAATGCCTCCCTGGTGGAAGAAACAGCAGCCGCCAGTCGCATCCTGGCCGATCAGGCCAACGATCTCAACCGGGCGATTCATGGCTTTATTTTTGAAAGCAGGGAAGGAACAGTGCCTAAACCAGCCATTCATCCCAAGCCCCATGCCACCCTTAGCCGGGAACCCACCAAACCCCCATCCTGGAACTCCCAAAAATTATTGGATTTTGAATGATGAAATCCCCTCTGGAAGAGTGGAAGGTGATGACCGATGAGGAGTTTTCCCAGTTAAGCCAATTGGTGCAAGAGCATTTAGGGATCCATTGGGACGGTCGCAAGAAGGAGATGGTGCAAAATCGACTGCGCAAACGCATTAAATTTTTGAAACTGGAAAGTTTTCACCACTATGTGCAATTTTTAGTCGAGCATCCAGGCCATCCCGAATGGCAGGAGTTATATAATGGGGTTACCACCAATCTGACCACCTTTTTTCGGGAACCCCTGCACTTTAGTTTTTTACAAAATGAGTGGATTCCCTTTCTTCAGCGTAGGGCATTAACCGGTCGTGGGCGCAAGTTGCGCCTGTGGAGTGCGGCTTGTTCTACAGGGGCTGAGCCTTACTCCCTGGCCATGTTGTTGCATCACCATTTTGGCACCACCGGTCCCCTCAAATGGGATATTCGTATGTTGGCCTCGGATATCAATACCAAAGTGCTGGAACAGGCCAAAAATGGATGTTATCTGGCAGAAGAAGTGGCAGGGGTTCCCCCTGTACTGCGAGAGGCTTATTTCAAGGAGAAAACCTTGAACAGTGGTCAACGCTGTTATTGTGTGCGAACATCTCTCCAAGAAATGATCGATTTTCGCAGCATCAACCTGATGAACACCACCTACCCCATTAAGACCAAACTGGATTTAATCCTCTGCCGTAATGTGTTGATCTATTTTGAGCGCAAGACCAGTCTGGCCATTGTCCATCGATTGATCGACCTGCTCCATGAAGGTGGCTATCTATTGCTGGGACACGCGGAGGCCTTGCCCGAACTGCCGGGGGTCCGTCGCTTGCCCGGTAATATCTATCAGAAACCCACAGCCGGTATCGAGTGCTGACGGATGAATACCCTATCCCCCCAAGAGAGCTTGCAGGGATCTTTTCACAACGCCCAACAACAACTCATGGGTGTTCTTGAGCAGTTAAAGAGAGAGACCACCACCTTGCTTCAAACCCAGGAACCATCCTCTGGGGATGAAGAGCTGAAAAAAGCCATGGAGCGGGCGCAGGAAGCGACCAAGATGAAAGACAAATTTGTCTCCCTGGTAGCCCATGATCTCAAATCTCCTCTGGGGGCCATGCTGGGCCTTTTGGAGTTAATAGACAGCGACCCCAACCACCCCCTGGCCCCAGAACAGCGGGAGATGCTCCACTTTGCCATGCAAAGCGGAGAGCAGATGGTTAAACTCATCAAAAACCTGTTGGATATCAGTCGCTTGCAGAGCGGCAAGATCACCCTGGATCCCCAATTTATGGATGGGCAAATTTTGGTCAAGGATATCATCACCCGCATCGGGCACTTGGCTGATCGCAAGGGGATTACCCTGGTCAATAATGTGGCCCAGTATACCCGTGTGCGGGGGGATCGCCATTTATTGGCAGAGGTGGTGCAAAATTTATTGACCAATGCCATCAAATTCAGCCACAGCGGTCAGGTGGTTAGGGTGGAATCCTCTTATGACAGCGAGAATGATCATATTTTGCTGCATATCAGTGATGAAGGGGTGGGTATTTCGCAGGCTGAACAGGAAAAATTGTTCAGAGTGGAAGAAAAATCCTCCACCATGGGAACGGCGGGGGAAAAGGGAACCGGATTTGGTTTGCCCTTCAGTCAGGATATCATGCTGGCGCACCAGGGAAAATTATCAGTGACTTCTCAACCCGGTAAGGGCAGCCGCTTTACCATGCATCTTCCCCAAGTCAAGCCGCGTATTTTGCTGGTGGACGATCTGCGCACCGCCCGCCTTATGTTTCGCAGTATTCTTTCCTCCCTCAACGTTGAGGTGCAGGAGGCGGGAGATGGCCGGGAAGCCTTATCCACCATTGAACACTTTCAACCCCACTTGGTGATTTCTGATATCATCATGCCAGAGATGGATGGCTTTGAATTGCTCTCTCACATTAAATCCAAACCAGCCACAGCGGGGATTCATGTGATCATGGTCACCACCGATGAGAGCATTGAAACCCGTGAGTTGTCCTTTGCTTTGGGGGCAGAGGATTTTGTCACCAAACCCGTCATACTGTGCGATTTCATGCCCCGCATACGGCGGTTGGTGGTTTAGGGTGGCCGATCCGTTTGATCTCTATAACCAGGGACAATGGCAGCAGGCCCTTTTTGCAGCGCGCCAACGACTGGTGCAGGGTTCGGGGGATGTCCCGCTGTTGACCCTTATGGGGGTGTGTGCCTATCACCTGGGAGATTTTCCTCAAGCCATCACCCATTGGCACCAGGCGTTGCACTGGCAACCGGATGATATTTCGGCTTTGGGCAACCTGGCCAACATTCTGCAATTGAACGGTGACTTTGCCCAAGCGGAGGATTTTTACCGGCGGATATTGCAAAAAGAACCCGACAATGCCGGGGTGTTGGGCAATTATGGTCAACTGCTGCAAAAGCTGTCTCGTTATCAGGAGGTGGTAGCCTGTTATGAAAAACAACTCTCTCGCCATCCGAACCTGGCGGACAGTTGGAACACTCTGGGCTACGCCCTGGAAAAATTGGAGCGTTACCAGGATTGCCTGACGGCGTATCAGCGGGCACTGACTCTGCAACCGGAAAACGAACAATACCTCAACAACTTTGGACTGGCCCTGTTCAAAAATGGGCGGTTGGCGGAAGGGTTGGCCTTTTTGCGGCAAGCTGTCGCCCGACACCCAGCCTCCACCCTGCTGATTCGTGCCTATTCCTTGGTTTTGCTTTATGATCCCGATCTTACACCGGCAGAGCGGCATGCCTGTCGCTGTGAGGCGGTGGCAGGACTCCCCAAGGCCCCGCCGGTGGTATGGCCACGCAACCTCCCCTCCCAACCGCGTCGTATCGCCTTTGTCTCCTCCGATTTTCGCAACCATCCGGTGGCCAAAAATTTATTGCCTCTGACAGAAGCCATGGACCGGCAACGCTTTGAAATGGTCTTTTATGCCCATGATTTGGGCCAGGATGAAATGACAAAACGTTTGCAAAAGATGGCCCATGGCTGGTTGTGGATCAATCGGTTGAGTGATCAGCAGGTGGCGGAGCACATGCAGAACTCAGGGGTGGATGTGGTCATCTATTTGGCAGGCCATTTTGATTACAATCGGGTGGAAATTTGCCGCTACCGGCCAGCCCCTTTGCAAATCACCTTACACGATGCCGCTTCCAGTGGTTTTGCGGAGATGGATTTTTTCCTAAGCGATGAAACCCTTACACCCCCTGGTGGTTGTGAGCCGTTTGCGGAAAAGGTATACCGCTTGCCGGTGCTCTATCAATATGGACATATGGTGGATGCCCCACCGGAGGGTGAGCCACCTGTGGTGCAGAATGGCTACATCACCTTTGGCTCCTTCAATAATCCCAAGAAGATCAACCATCAGGTATTGGATCTGTGGAGTGATCTTTTGTTGGCTATCCCCCACAGTCGCTTGCGGTTGAAATACAAAAACAATTATAATCAACCCGTTCTA
>JADFXB010000265.1 GCA_015233935.1 Magnetococcales bacterium
GACATAATCGACCGCCCCCGCCACCTTGCCTTGGCGGAGTATGGGGGAAGCGATCATGGATACTGGAAAGCAACTCCCATCTTTGCGCCAGAACCACTCTTCCTGATGGGTGACTACCCGTTGATAATTGAGCACATCACACAAAGGACATGTAATGGCGGGATAAGGTGAGCCGTTGGTGTGGGAATGGTGAAACATATCGTGGGATTTTTGTCCCAAAACCTCTTTTTCCTGCCATCCCAACATGGTCAAGGCGGTGGGATTGATCAAGATAATTTTTTGGTCTTTGTCAACAACATAGAGTCCTTCTGCCAGGGTCGCTGTAACCTCCCGCAAGGGCTGCTTTCCCTCCAGGAAGGTTTTTTCCATATATTTTTCTTGTTTCCTGTAAGAGGTACGATTGCTGATTTTGCAGATGTATTGCCCACCAATTTGAACTTGCAACCGATCCATTCCCTCTTCCAAATGACGCAATCTCTTGATGATCTTGCGTAGGGAGCGGTTCATGTACTGCGGATTAAAGTTGGGGTCATCCCGTTTCATGGTGGTTTGCCCCCCGTGTATGAGTAAGCACATTCATGCTCATGCAGTATGTTTTATTTAATCTCAAAGGCCCTTAAATAGCTTAGGTTAATTGCATTTCCCATGTGTTTGCCCAGGATGGTTGTCCTAAAGCCAATAATAGATCGACTTTTTTCTGTAGCTCTGCCATGGTAAACGGCTTTTGTATGGTCTCCACTGCCCCCAAACGCCGTGCCATTCGCAACACTTGAGGAATATCCAAAATTCGGGATCCCCCCGTCATGGCAATGATCCCGATGGTATTGGGATTCACTCCAGAAGGGGGTTGCCGAATAAATTCCATTAGAAATTCAAATCCATCCTTTTCCGGCATGAAAATGTCGGTAATAATCAGGTCAACAGAGGTTGTGGTGAGGCGGTGCAAGGCTTGAAAACCATTCTCTGCTGCAATGACAGAATGACCAAGTTTTTGTAGTTGATGAATGAGCAACATGCGGATGGCTTCATCGTCATCAATGATCAATATGTTAGCCACTGCCTTCTCCCAGGATTGATTTCTATTCTAATTTTCCAGGCCCTATTTCAGACTGCAATAGTTATGCCATGCCCTAATCATATTGATTATCCTTATTTCCTGCGGGGTTCAGACTTTGCAACCTTGCCTAACTGAAACTACATGTTTCAATATAACAGAATGTTTCAGGTCGGTTTTGAAACGGGGGGAACTCTTTGGCAGCTTCTGTCTTGGTGGTGGATGACGACGAAATGATTCAGGACATGGCAACCATTGTCATGTCACGGGCAGGGCACACCACGGTGGTAGCCAGTTCTCTCGCTTTGGCCAAGGCCGCTCTTTACCAGCAAACGTTCGACCTTGTCATTACGGATCTGCGACTGCCAGATGGCTCTGGTCTGCAACTGCTGGCTGAAATTCAACACAACTATCCCCGCACTCATGTAATCCTGATTACGGGGTTTCCTGAAGTGGAAACTGTGCGGGAGGCTTTACGTCAGGGAGCCTTTGACTATTTGATCAAACCGGTGATGCCCACCGAGTTGAACCATGTGGCCAATCGCGCCCTGGATCATAAACGCTTTCGTGAAGAGCGGGAGATTTTGGCCAATCGACTGGAAGCTGTCTTTCGCAGTGTTGAAGATGCCATCATTGCTTTGGATGATCAGCATCGCATCATCCAAATCAACAATGCGGCCAACCGGCTGCTGGGGTTGGCCGGCATGGTCATGAACCAACCTCTTGCTGAAATAGCCCCTTGGCTGTATGACCAGGTTGTCTCCCTCCTGGAAACAAACCCGGAGGAAACCTCCTCCGACAAACGCGCCATGCGCATGTTGACTCTGAATGATAACGGTCGTGAACGTATTCTAAGTTGTGTAGCCTCCACCCTATTGGATCCCATTCGCAATGCGAGAGGATGCATTCTGGTGGTACGGGATGAAAGCCGTCTTTCCTTGCAGGATTTGGAACTACCCATTCATCAGGGCTGGCATGGTTTGATTGGCACCAGTCGCGCCATGGTGCAGGTCTATGAACTTACCAAACGACTGTCAGAGGTAGATTCCACGGTCCTGATTGGCGGGGAAACCGGTACAGGCAAAGAGTTGGTAGCTCGCGCCCTTCATCTGGCCAGTTCCCGTCGCCATCGTCCATTTGTGGCGGTCAACTGTGCAGCCTTACCCTCCGGCCTGTTGGAGAGCGAACTGTTTGGCCATACCAAGGGGGCCTTTACCAACGCTTTGCGGGAAAGGGCAGGGCGTTTCAAACTGGCGGATGGGGGAACCATCTTTCTGGATGAAATTGGCGACCTCTCCTTGGATATGCAGGTTCGCTTGCTGCGGGTTTTGCAGGAACGGGTCTTTGAGCCAGTGGGGGACACCCGTCCCATTCATGTGGATGTGCGAGTGGTCACCGCCACCCACCGCAATTTACGGGAATTGGTGCGAGAAGGACTGTTCAGAGAGGATCTTTTCTACCGTCTCAAGGTAGTGGAGGTCATCCTGCCACCTTTGCGAGAGCGTAAAGGGGATTTGCCCCTTCTCATTCATCATTTTATCGACAAATTTAATCCAACCTTGAAACGCTCCATCAAAGGGGTCAGTGAGGATGTGCTGGCCGCCTTCATGGAATACGACTGGCCGGGCAATGTCCGTGAATTGGAACATGTGCTGGAACATGGCATGGTGGTGGCCCGGCAACCTGTAATGGAATGGTTCGATCTGCCCCCGGAATTTCGGGCCAGCCTGATGCCCGTGAAACGACCCCACACCTCTTCCCTGGTGGGCAGGCCCAGCAAAAATCTCCATTCCGACGAGGGTGCCACAGAAAAAGAAATCATTCTCAAGGCATTGAATCAATGTCGCTGGCAAGTACAGGTGGCCGCCAATACCTTGGGCATTAGTCGTATTACCCTTTGGCGGCGGATGAAGGCCCTGGGCCTACGCCAACGAGATGAAGTTTAACCATTCCTGACACTCCCCCATATTTTTCAGCACGCTCCTTATTTTCCTGTATACTGTTCTGGTGGGATGGATTCACCGCTGTTACAGCACAAGGATATTCCCATGGCTACCTCTCTTTTTCATCGCAAGACCTCTTTTTCCACCAGTGCCCGTGCAGCAGTCATCCTGATTGTCCTTAATGCTTTGCTCTTTCTGGCCAAGGTTATTGTGGGCCTGCTTTACGATTCCCTGGCCATCCTTTCCGATGCCGGTAACTCCCTGATGGATATCATCACATCCACCATTATTCTCCTGGCCGTTAGGGAGACCGCCAAACCGGCTGATGAAGACCATCCCTTCGGCCATGCCCGCACCGAACCTTTGGCCGCCTTTACCATTGCCGTGCTAACTTGTGTGCTTGCCGCTCAGGTATTTCGTGAAGCGGTGCAGCGTCTTTTGGAAGGAGGAGAACCCCTCACCGGATGGCCTCCCATTGTGGTTTTGCTGGCCGTCATTCTGGTGAAAGGAATCATTCTGGTGGTCGCCGGACGCATGGGAAGAAAATTACACAGCCCCGCTCTGATTGCTGCCGCCATCGATGCCAAAATGGACGTGGTGATCAGCCTTCTTGCCTTGTTGGGTGTGGCGGGGAGTGATCTGGGCTGGACATGGCTGGATGGCTTTGCCGCCTTGTTGATCTCCCTGTGGATCGCCTGGACCGGATACTCCCTGGGGCGGGACAATATTGTCAAATTACTGGGGGCCATCCCCGATGCCACCACGGTGCGACTGGTGCACAATCGAT
>JADFXB010000266.1 GCA_015233935.1 Magnetococcales bacterium
GGCTTCCTGTCCCTGTTCCTGCCATTCACGGGTGTAACCAATGGCGGGGGTGGAGAGAAACTGTTGCAGATTGGCCTTCATGGTGGAATCCAGCATGCCCGGCATTTGCGGACGCATGGAACGAAACGACTTGAAAATATCCCCCGGCATGAAGGACGCTGTGGCCATCATCCTTTGCATGGTATCCATGGGCATGCCAAAGAGACCATAAAACGCATTGGGATCGGTGAACATGTTCTTGGTGACCATATCCTTGGCCTGCTGAATCGTGCGATGCAGGGTGTCGGTCCACTCGCGGCCCATGCGACCACCTTCCTGCATGCCCTGCAGGACTTTAAACATCTCTTCGCCAAGACGGAAAAACCATTCGTTGGCGGAGCCGGTGCTCTTCCAAAACGCCTGTTCCGGAGAGGGGGCGGCACCACGTTCAAAGGTACGCCACCATTGGGAAATATTGTCTTGCCAAAATTGCATGGGGTTATCCATCACGGAGGATGGAGTGGGCGCACTCTTGCGCATCATGGATTGCCAATTGTCCATGGACTGCTTTTGAAGGTCACCCCAAAAATTCATCCAGTTCATGGAATCAGGAATTTCCGCCATCTCATTCCTCCACTCAAGACCTACCCGAGTAAGCCTTGTTTCTTGAACATGATTTCTGCCGTTGATTCAAGAGCGATTTGAAGGGAGTGTTGCACTCCAGACTCCCTTCAAACCGCCTCTGCTGGCCATCTTCCGGGGATTAAACCGGAAGGTCCGGCTCTTGACTGCACCAACTTTGTTGCTGGCTGCCAGACCGAGGTTATTTGTCTTTTTCAACCTTGGCCATCTCAAAGAAACGGGAGAGGCTCTTTTCTACCACCGAGTTCAGCTCGGCTTTGCTGGAGTTCAACACGTCCAGGGACTGCTTGGCGTGGGAGAGCATTTTTTCACTCAGTTCGGAAGCCAGGTCGGCCTGATTGGACAGGGCTTCTTTCATGTCTTTGGCTTCGCTCATCATCTTCAAACGTTTGACGCCGGTGCTCATGTAGTCGCCAGCGGCTTCAAACTGTTTTTGCGCCAATTGTTGAACGGTGCGATCGTTGATCTCTTGCAAGCGCATCATGTTTTCCAAAACACTGCGGGTGGCATCGGTAACTTGATCGGCAATTTTCTTGCTGTCCATTTTTCAACTCCTGCTGCGGGTTTGCTCAATTAAGGATGTGGGCAACTTGAGTCCCAACATCCTTAGGGACCAGTTTGCATCGTTATGTTGCAGTGCAGCATAAGGGATTCCAGCTACCCTGTCAATCATTTTTCAGAGAAAAAAATTCGCATTTTTGATTTTTTAGGTAGTGCTATGATTTTACAGAAGATTTTCTTGATGTTGCGGTGCTTTGTCCAGGTTTGGGTTGCCCCAAACCTCCATGACGAAGAAGACAGGACGAGGAAAATCCATCAACCTTTTTCAGAATCATCCTTGTTTCTGAAGGCAAAAGGGGTGATCAACAGGCTTTCCTGCCACTTTTTCCACAGGCTTAAGTTTTCTTCCATAAGCTGGGTCAACGGGGAGGTAACCGGTGTAAGAGGTGATTCCAGGTGTTTTTGAAAGAGTTTTTGTTGCTCCAAAAACAGAGCCAGGCTTTGTTCCAGGTAGTCGCTCAAGGCACCTTGCATTGCACTGCCATAAAAACGGATCACCCTTTCCAGCAATTCGATACTGAAGACAGGATTACCCCGATCTTCCAGTTCGCTGATAATTTGCAGGAGAATATTGCGGGTGATCTCTTCGTTGGTGCGAATATCCACCACCTTGAAGGGCGTGCGCTCTTCCACCAGTTTTTTGATGCCGTCCAGGGTGACGTAACTACTGGTTTCGGTATCGTAAAGCCGACGGTTGGGATATTTTTTGATGATTCTGGCTGGACTCATGGATGGGTCTGTCAAGCTTGGGTGAACGTTACGCTCATTTTGAGATGTTACCATAATTTTCTTCCTGCATACCATCAAATACAGCATCGACTCTGTAAAATCTTTCCCTCATCCATGCCGGGGGTTTGGCAGCAGGCAAGAATGCTAGTCTTTCATAGCATGTTCGTTGCCTGGGAAACAGGAAAATTGTGGCGGTTGTGAAGTGCTCTGTTAACTGTTCTGGCTATTTTCTTCTATTTTCAAACGTTTGAGTTTGCGCCATAAGGATACCCGGTCGATGCCCAATATTTCGGAGGCGGTGGTCTGGTTGCCGTTGGATTCAGAGAGAACCCATTGAATATACTCTTTTTCTACCTCTTCCAGGGTTGGGCGTTGGTTGGAAGTGGTTGGGGAGGGACGAAAGACTTTGATCTTTAGTTCGTCCGGCAAATGCTGTGGGGTGATGACATCTTTGTCGCAAAGAGCGACAGCCCGTTCCATTATGTTTTCCAACTCTCTGATATTGCCGGGAAAAGCGTAAGCCTCCACCATTTTCAGGGCGTCCGGTTGCATGGAGATAACCTCCTTGCCCATGCGTTGGGAAGCACGTTTGATGAAATGATCGGCAAGCAAGGCAATATCTCCTCGTCGTTGGTGGAGGGGAGGGATTTCCAGGGTAACCACATTCAGCCGATAGTAGAGATCCTGGCGAAAACGTCCTTGTTGCACTGCATCCAAAATCCGTCGATTGGTGGCGGCGATAAATTGCACATCCACCGGAATGGCGGTGGTTCCGCCCACCCGCATAAACTCCCGCTCTTGTACGGCCCGTAGCAATTTAACCTGCATGGCCATGCTCATCTCGGTGATTTCATCCAGAAAGAGAACCCCGCCGTGGGCACTTTCCAGCAATCCTGGTTTGCTGGACACCGCACCGGTATAGGCCCCTTTTTCGTGGCCGAACAACTCGTTGGTCAGCAAATCTTCGTTGAACACCCCGCAGTTGACTGCCAGAAAGGGGCCTTGGGGATTTTTACCGTGGCGATGGACCAGACGGGCCATTAATTCCTTGCCCACCCCGCTTTCACCCGTAATGAGAATATTGCAACCGCTGGGGGCCACCTGGCGGGCAGTTTCCAGCAGGCGACCCATGGCCGGATCCCGGGTGATAATCTCTTTGTCCCCTTGATAATGTTTTAATTTTTCTTTGAGAATACGATTTTCTCGCCGCAGGCGCACCTTTTCCACTGCCTCCGCCACCACCTTGCGTACCTCTTCCAGGCGGAAGGGTTTGGCAATATAAAAAAAAGCTCCCTCTCGCATGGCGATGACAGCAGATTCCAAAGTGGCAAAACCGGTGATGACGATTACCTCCCCATCGGGGCATTTTTCCCGGCTTTTGGCAAGAATTTGCATGCCATCGGCCCCGTCCATGCGTAAATCGGTCAACACCACGTCAAAACACTCTTTTTCCAGTAAGGAAAGAGCGGTCCGGCTATGCTCCAGAGAGGTTACCTGATAGCCCTCTTTGCGCATGACATAGGTGAGATTACGCACGGCGATAGGTTCATCGTCCACCAAGAGAATTTTTGGTTTTTCGTTCAAGTGTTCTCTCCGTTGGAAGGAGTATGTAGTGGCAGGCGCAAGCGGAAGGTGGTTCCTTCTCCCTCCCGGCTCTCTACCACCACCCCGCCCCCATGTTCTTCCAAAACCTCGAAGACCACGGTTAAGCCAAGACCCGATCCTTTGCCCACTCCCTTGGTGGAAAAAAACGGGTCAAAAATACGGGAAAGGTGCTCGGCTGAAATGCCACAACCGCTGTCTTGTACCTGGACTTCTGCCCAGGCCGTCTCCGCTGGCAGTCGGTTGGCAGCAAACAGGGGATCCC
>JADFXB010000267.1 GCA_015233935.1 Magnetococcales bacterium
GGGAGTTGGTGGATAGTCGTTTTGGTGAACCCACCATACGGGATATTCTGCAAGAGTTGGAAAAACCGGGGCGGGATCCCCGTCCTGAATTCAAGACCGCCACTTTTCGGGAGGGGGTGGAGACCATTCAGGATGTCAAGCCGGGCATGGTCCTGGAGGGGGTGGTTACCAATGTAACCAACTTTGGGGCCTTTGTGGATATTGGGGTGCATCAGGATGGTTTGGTCCACATTTCAGCCTTGGCTGACCATTTTGTCAAAGATCCCCACCAGGTGGTGAAGGCGGGACAAATTGTCAGCGTTCGGGTGGTGGAGGTGGATGTGGCCCGCAAGCGTATTGCCCTCACCATGCGTTTGTCAGATGCCCCCACCACCTCCCCGGCCTCTGGCAATGACAACCGGTCCGCATCCCGCCCCCATAAACCCATGGCCCCGGCACCGGCCTCCCCCTTGGAAGGAGCCATGATGGAAGCCTTTGCACAGGCTAAAAAGTGGAAACGATAGAGTCAAGGAGCAGACCATGAACACCTTGTGCACCATCGGGTATGAAGGGGCCAGCATGGAAGATTTCCTGGCCACTCTGTGTGCAAAAAAGGTGGAACTGTTGATCGATGTACGCCAGCGGGCCATCTCACGCAAACAGGGGTTCTCGGCCAGGGCATTGGAGCAACGGTTGCAGGAGGCGGGTATTTCCTACCATCATTTGGTTGATTTGGGAGATCCCAAGGAAGGACGTGATGCGGCCAAGGCTGGCCATATGGATCTTTTCACCCGGATTTTTCAGCAACACCTGGAGAGTCAGGCCGGACAAGATGGTCTGCAGCAGGCGGCAATCCTGGTGGAGAAATATCCAAGTTGTTTACTATGCTATGAACGAGATCCCAACCAGTGTCACCGGCTGCTGGTTGCCAATCGCCTGAAACAATCCATGGATATTGTCATTGATCATTTAGGAGTGCGACATGGAATTGCAACCGTTGGAAACCTCCGGTAGGGAGCGGGTATTGGTCTTGGTCAAGGCTCTGCCCCAGGTTGGTGAAAAATTTGGCGAGACGGTATGCTGTGCCGGGATCACCACCGATCTGCAATGGCGCAGACTCTATCCCATTCGCTTCCGATATTTACAGAGTAACGACAAGTTCAGACGCTGGCAGTGGCTTGACTATGACTGGAAATTGCAACGGGATGATCGTCGTCCGGAAAGTCGTCGTATCGTGGAAGAGACCTTGTCGCCTGGTGAGGAATTGAGCCCATCTCACCGCAGCAGTTTTCTCAACAGAGTGGTGGTAACCGGTCGTCAGGAGGTGGTAGAGCGTGGGGAAACTATCCTCATGATTCGGCCCAAGGAGTCCAAGTTTTCCTGGCGAAAAAAGAGCCTGTCAGAACTGGAAACCGAGCGGGAAAGATATCTCATGGCGGTTCGCCAACTCACCCTCTTCGATGAACAGGAGGAGATGAAGGCTCTCAATCCTTGTCCCTATGAATTTTCATTTCGTTTTTTGGACGATGACGGCTGGCATGAAAATGTCTGTGGCGATTGGGAAATTTCGGCAACTTTTTATAATTTTTCCAAGAGATTGGGTGAAGAAAAGGCCCTTGTGGAGATGGAGCGTATTTTTGGCCATGAGTATCCAGAAAAGGGCATGGTCTTTGTATTGGGCACCCACTCCCGTTACCCTACCACCTGGCTGTTGATCGGGGTGGTGCGTCTGGATCGACCTGGTCGCCCGGTCTTACCTGGATTTGAGTGATTCGCCATGTTTGAACTCCACCCCACCCTGGCCAAAGACACCGTCCTGGTGAGTCGCATGGCAGCCTGTCAAATGCTGCTCATGAATGACAGCACCTATCCTTGGCTGATTCTGGTCCCAGAGGTTGCGGGATTGAAGGATTTGGATGATGTGCCTGCCCACCTGGCGGCCCAGGTATGGACTGACATGGCCCTGGCCAGTCGGTTGTTACGCACCCTTTTTCAGCCCGACAAGATCAACGTTGCCGCTTTGGGCAATGTTGTACCCCAGCTTCATATTCATGTGATTGCCCGCTTTCAGAAGGATCCTGTCTGGCCCCAACCCGTGTGGGGTAAACTGCCTGTCGTCCCTTATGAACGCTCCAGCCTGGAAGAAAGATTGGGACGTTTGCAGAATCAGCTCCATTCTTTGCAAAATGGCCTGCCTTTGTAAAAAATGGGAAAGCAGAGAAAGCCCGCTCGGTAAAATTTTTAAGGTCCCATGGAAAAATTACAAAAAATTTATGTCTAATCTTTGAAAGGACCCCGTCCAGGGGCTGGATGAAATCAAACAGGGAGAATTTTGATGAAATCCTATCCGTTCGATTGGACATGCCAGACATTCACCCCTTCCGAGTCCCCGTTACCAGCCAAAGACCACCTAACCTTTCGAGCCACAGCTGTTCTCCTCAAGCATTTTCTTATTCCCTATGGCCAGCATGAGATCATCCACTGGCGTAACGATGATCATTATCATCATCATTTGGCAGAGCTGGAAGATCGTCCAGGGGATGTGGTTCGGGTCAAACCCTGGCTCATCGGGGAATGGCAGGCAGAGCAACCCGTGGTCCTCTGTTTCGATCCCCCCGAATCCTCGGACCTTGCCCTTAGCGAATCCATAAAAGAAAAAATCAGCCATTTGATACATGGTGACAAAAAACATGGCCTGCTGGGTCTCTATTTAACCATGGAGCGCAAGCAGGATGCCTGTCTGGCTGTCTTTGCCTTCCGGTTGGGTGGCAACGAGCAAAGCCGATACCTCCGTGATTTGCCCCTTATCCAAGGGTTTTGCCTTGCCACAAAAGGGGATGAGAAATCATTGATCCATTGGTTGGACTGGGCCTACCGGGGGGTGGACATCATCACCTGAAACTGCCATGCCGTTTCAGCAAACCTCCTGTTCGGCAGGGTCTTGGGAAAGGCTGGGGAAATTCCATGCTTGGAAAAGAGCAGCAGCCGTCACAGCATCCCCTGCTCTGCCGGGTTTTCCGTCTCTTCAGAAAAGATCAGCGTGGTCTATCAAGGACGTTTCGCAGCGCACACGGGCAGTGAAGCACCGTTGCGTTGGCAATACGATCCGTGAAGGGGAGCGCACCTCCTGTTTTGCGCCCCCCTTTTCTGGGAGCCAGGAGGCGTAGGAGCAACGATTCCCTTCTGGAAGGGAAGGGTGCGCCATCCAACGGTCGCCCAGTTTTTTCCTATTGTCGTACATTTTCTAAATCTTGTTCGGAAGATCCCTCTACTTTAAAACCTGCGCGCTTGTTCACGATCCTACCTGATTCCAGGTTGCCAATTCTCTACGGCCATGCTCTATACCTATCAAAATGTTGTCGCAATTTCACCACTAACGAAAAGGCTAATTCTTCCCTAGATTCACCTTGGTCATGGTAAAGCGGCGTTATATTCTTCGTGTTGACGGTAGTTAGCAGTCCTTTTCTCAAGGTTAATTGAAATCTTTGGTGAGGAGAAAAATAATTTTGTGAAACATCTACTTCCCAAAAAAGGTAATCGATGATTCTTGGAGTAAAATTACCTTCGTATGGATTCCAATTTGAATTTTCCTTTAAGCTATCAACACTAACTAAGGTTTGCTCAACGTGGTAGTCATAAAATCGAATATAATAGTCTGCCTTTCGCATTTCCAACTCAATTTGCTTGCAAATCTTTGAAATTTGCATTCGATTCCCCCTAACTGGGTTAGTAATATAATCAAAATATGTAATATTATTGATGTAGAGTATGGGTTTCAATATGTAAG
>JADFXB010000268.1 GCA_015233935.1 Magnetococcales bacterium
TGGGACGACCGGGCCACTTACACCTATTCTTAAACCCCCTCCCCATGGACCAGCAGATCGGAGATGTTGTTAGCATAGTTTGTTGAAAATACCGCTCTCCTGGTCCAACCCCCACAATTCACCTTCCTGCAAGTCGGCCCACCAGCCATGAAGATGGAGCCGCTCCCGGCGCACCCGCTCGGCAATCCAGGGATAGGTCATCAAATTGCTGATGGAAAGGGCAATGGCCGCCTGTTCAAAATCAGCGGAAGTGGGTGTGATGCCCTCTGCTTTTCTGGATAAAATTTGCTCCACCGCCTCTTTGCCAATGGAAACCCACACTCCCAGAAATTCCCGATCATCTGCCGGTTGGCGGGCAAGGCGCACCAGTTCATGGATCCCCCCGCATTGGGAGTGGCCCAGAACCACAATATGGCTGATCACCAAATCCCGCACCGCAAATTCCAATGCAGCACTCACCCCGGTATGGGGACCACCCAATTGGTAAGGAGGAACCAGATTGGCCACATTGCGCACCGTAAAGACATCACCCGGCTCAAAATGCAGCATGATGGCCGGATCCACCCGGGAATCGGCACAGCCAATCAACATGATAGGGGGGTGTTGGCCTTCATTCACCAGGGATTCAAACAGCTCTCCCCGCTGTTCATAATAATAGGCGTGAAACCCCTTAAAGCCGGCAATCAGGCGATTGATAATTTTGCGGGTAGGCATGTCTTCTCCAGCTTGTAGGCTTGATTTGTTTCCACAGGTTACATACAAATCAGGGATTGCTTTTTGTCAAGGGCAAATGCAGTTCACTGCTGGTTCATTGCGCAATGGGCAATGCTCTTTGTATAGTAATGCTTCAAGAAAACTTGGTCCATCTCTGGAAATACCATGATCCTTTCCCCCGTCAAGAAACAGGTTACAGATTCCCATATCCTTCTCTCCAGCCAGATAACCTTCCAGACACCCTCCCTGCCATCCATGCCAGACACCTTGTGGTTTAAGGTCGCCAGAGAGCATGAGCCATACATTTCTGAAAACAGCCTCAACCCCTTTTTACTGGCCATGCTGTTTCCCGCCATGTTGCTGGGAGAGCCGATTCAGATTATGGGGCCGGTCTCCCTGGAATTGTTGGAGGGGGTGTATTCGGTCCAACATCATTTCAATTCCTGGTTTCCCGAACTGAAAAAGGTGACCATCCTGCCAGACGGTGACGAACCGGCTTTACCCAATAAAATAGCAACGGGTCAGGGCGTGTGTTTTTCGGGTGGGTTGGACTCTTTTTATTCCCTCAAGTGCTACCTGGACCATCCCAATCCCCGCCTGCGTCCCACCCATCTTTTGACAGCCTTGATCGGCCCGCCCCTGCCCTGGCAACGGGAAGAAATGTTTCTGCAAATGTTGGCTCATTATCTCCCATTTGCCCATAATTATGGTATGAAAATCGTTTCACCCAGTTCCAACGCCTGCGATTTTTCAGAAAAATTAAATCTATGGTGGGGACATATCGCCCATGGGGTCATCACAGCAGCGGCTGCCCATCTCTATCCTGGATTGTGGCAAAGGGTGGTGATCCCCTCCAGTCATTATGGATTTTTTTATCCATTCGGTTCCACCCCTTTCACAGATCCCCTGCTTGGCTCGGACATGATCCAATTGGTCAATCATGGTTCTTCCCACACCAGGGTGGACAAAACCCTGGCTGTCAGTCAATGGGAACCCACCTATTCCCTGCTGAATGTGTGCGCCCGTCGTCCCCATCCGGTGATGAATTGTGGACAATGTGAAAAATGTTGGCGCACCATGTTTACCCTGCTCTGCGCCGGGGCCTTGGAACGATACACAACCTTTCCCTACCAGACCAACCAACGTGGTGAAATTCTGCTACCCCACTGGGATCCAACTTCCTTGATCCATAATGATGTGCAGGCCATCCATCAAACCGAGGTGTTGGAATTTGCCAAACGTTGTCATCAACACCAGGTTGCCACCGCCATCTCCCAGGCCCTGGACCATTATCACCAAAACATTCGCCACCAACAGCCCACCCCTGCAAACAGAGAGACCTACTCCTGGATGCGGTAAAGGAATCTATGGAAGACATGGCAAACAGAGAAATTTTCCAACTTGCTGCTTGTCCATAAGTCGTAAAGTTCAGCAGATAAAGCCACCCTCAATTTTCTTGCCTTTCGATTAAAATTCATGGTAGGAAAGTTCAAAAGGTCAACATGTTTGGTGCAGGGGGATGTCATGTCTCTGGTGACTGTTGGGATGAACTACCAGGTAATTATCCCGGATGAGGTAAGGGAGCAAATGCCTGTGGCAGTTGGAGATCCCCTGGAGGTAACCTTCCAGGATGGTGCCATTCTGTTGCGCCCGACAAGTGATGCTGCCCGGTTGGCATCTGCCAGTAAGCTACTGAGCGGATTTCGGAACCCCCTTCCGGCAGATTGTGAATTCACCCACATGACCGAAGACGAAATCATGGAACTGGCCATGGATGAAATTGCCCAAATGCGTGCAGAACAGCCAGTCGGGAATGGACAGAAGCGTGAAACTGGTCATTGATTGCAATGTCTTTGTCTCCGCATGCTTAGATAGTAGAACCTGTGGTGTGGTATTGGAAGTAGCCTTGCTCCAGAACCAAGTCTATTTTTCCCGCTTCATTCTTGAGGAATTACATTCTACTCTGGCCAGACCAAAATTTTGTCATCCGATGGTCCAGGAAAAAAGCCGTAATGCCATAGAGCTGCTGAAGTTAAAGGGTTACCTTATTGAACCTTTCGTATGCCCTTTCCCTACACCAGACCCTAAAGATGAAATGTATGTGGCAACGGCCCTGACTGCCCAGGCAGATGCCATCATCACCGGCAACCTGAAACACTTTCCTCCCCTCCTGTGCCACCCAATCCGCATATTCTCCCCACGTCAATTCCTGACTGAAACATACCCCCATATCACGGTATAGTTCATTCCAAATCTAAGCATCGAGAAACCCAAATACCAAAAAGAGGGAGTATGGTCATGGATGAGTTGGCAAATATCTATGGAAGATACCTCTCCCAAGGAAGTCGGGTGCTGGCCGTTGGTTGTCTGAATGATCCTCAAGCCCAGACCCTGGCCATCCAACGTCTGGCCTCCTTGCCCCTACCCGCCAGCGAAAATGAAAAAAATCGCCTGCCCCAAACCCTCCTCAACTCCCCCCATTGGCCCTTGGCAGAGGTGGTTCTCATCCCAAACCTCAACCAAGTGGGGCGGCTTAACACCCTGCCAGAGTTGCTGCAAGAAATTGCCATAGGAAACAAACAATTGCTCTTCTCCTGGAATTTTCCACCAATGGATCACCCTGCCCTGCAACGGGAATTTGCTTCCCTTGCGGATTTTCTGGCCAAATATGGTTTGCTGGTGCAAGCAAGCCAACAACTCTCCAGCGGCCTCCTGATCAAAGCGGTTGCCATCACCTGGCCCCAAAGTCTGCCATTAAAAAAGGTGGCCATCCTCTCCTACGGCAATATCAACAATTTTGGCGACCGGTTGGGACTCCATTTAATCTCCCGTCTGCTGCCCGCCCATGCGGTGACCAAACATCTGTTTTTCAGCCCCCTGGAAGTCTCCGATGAAACATTTGATCTATTAATCCTGGGTATCGGCAACAGCCTCTTTCGTCAGGTGCTTACCCCCCATCTTCTGGAATTGATGAATCGCTGCCAACAAACCGTGGGTATCTTCGGCACCCAATACCGTTCGGAAATAGACACCACCTT
>JADFXB010000269.1 GCA_015233935.1 Magnetococcales bacterium
ACCATGCCGGTCAAAAAAGCTGTCCTCCGCTTCCAGGCAGAGTCCCGGCACAAAAGGAACCACCCCCAAAACCGGTTTGCCACTTTCCTTTTCCAGCCATTGCAGACCAGGGGTGAGCAGGGAGAGATCGCCGCGAAATTTATTGATGAGCAAACCTTTGATCCGCCCCCTTTCCTGGGGGGTGAGCAGGTGAAGAGTTCCTACCATTTGGGCAAAGACCCCGCCCCGGTCGATATCACCGATCAACACCACCGGACAATCCACCAACTCGGCAAAACCCATGTTGGCAATATCCCGCTCCCGGAGATTAATTTCCGCCGGACTGCCCGCCCCTTCCACGATGATCACCTGATGGTTGGCGGCCAGTCGATGGAAGGATTCCAGCAAGGGTTTATGCAATTGGGGCTTGAATTCATGGTATTGGCGGGCATTCATATTGCCGATTGCCCGCCCTTGGAGGATCACTTGCGAGGTGCGGTCCGAGTTGGGTTTTAATAGAATGGGATTCATGTCGGTGTGGGGCTGGAGACCACAGGCGGCGGCTTGCAGGGCTTGGGCGCGTCCAATCTCGCCCCCATCCAGGGTGACCGCACTGTTGAGGGCCATGTTTTGCGGCTTGAAGGGGGCCACCCGGATACCCTGACGATGGAGCAAACGACACAAGGCAGCGGTGAGGACGCTTTTACCCGCATCGGACATGGTTCCCTGCAACATGAGGACAGCGGCACTCAACCCTCATCCTCCAGGGCTTGTTGCAGGGGACCATATTTATCCGCATAACCACGGGGGGTGACCATGCGTCCTTCCTGCACAAAGGTGCGGCTGTTGCCGATGATCAAGGTGGTGTTCATGTCCACCCGTTCCACGTCAAAGGTGACGAGATCGGTCAACTGAACCCATTGATCCGCCCGCCAGCCATCCCGAATGATGGCCACGGGTGTTTGGGGATCCCGATGTTGCAAAAAAATCAAGCGGGCATCCACCAGTTGTTGAGTACGGCGGCGGCTGCGGGGATTGTAGAGGGCAGTGACAAAATCGGCCCGCGCTGCGGCCTCCAGCCGCATACAGATCACATCCCAGGGGGTGAGCAGGTCAGACAGGGAGATGGTGCAAAAATCATGGGTGAGGGGGGCACCCACCAGGGCAGAGCAGGCGGATACCGCCGAGACGCCAGGAATCACCCGCACCAGGGGTGCATCTCCCTCCCGCCAACCACTGGCCAGCAGCATTTCCCACAAGGGACCGGCCATGCCATAGATGCCCGCATCCCCAGAGGAGACCAACGCCACCACCTTGCCCTCTTTGGCCAGGCGGATGGCTTCGGCGCAGCGTTCCAACTCCTGGCGCATGCCACGGGCCATCAGCTCTTTACCCTGGAGCAGGCTGCCCAATTGTTTGAGATAGGGGCCATAGCCGATGACCACTTCACTGGCGGCCAGGGCTTCCATCCCATCCAAAGTCATTCCCCCCCGGTGACCGGGGCCGATGCCAATGACCAACAGTTGTCCCTGATTATCCATGATGGATCCTTGCAGCGGCCACCGTCACATTACGTCCATCGGTGCCGCGATAACATTGTTTGCTGATGACCAATCCTCCGTTGGCGGAAGCCAACAGGGCGGACGCTTCTGCCACCGATGCCACCCCCATGTGACGGCGCACCGTCTCGGAAGGGTTGGGTGGGTTGACTTGATTGAGGGCCTCGCTGGTAAACAGGTGCAAGGGCCAGTTGTACTCTTTCACCACCGCCAGCAATCCTTCTTCGTCCCCCTTGCGGTCGATGGTAGCCAGGGCGACAACCTGATCCAGCCGGTAACCATGCTCCAACAAGGCGGTATGGATGGCCGACTGGATGGTCTGTTGATGTGTGCCCCGATCACACCCCACTCCCAAAATGAGGGCATCCACCCGTGGTGGCGTGTAGACCACCAGGGGGCCGCTCCAACCTGCTGTCGGCAGAAGATGGCGTGGACGTTGGGTGACCCACAGGACCGCCGCATAGGGAGACAGGTCCACCGCTTTGCGGCACAAGGTTATCCAGGGCGGTAGCGGAGGTAGGGCGTCCTGCCAATCCCCCTCCAGGATTAAGGCCACCGCATCACCATTCACCACCGCAGCGGCGGCTTGCCGCAACTCCAGGGGAGAGGCATCCAGTTGCCATCCCTGCTGTTGACCCAGTAAATCTACCGCCAATAGACCGGTACTGTCAGAGGCGGTGGTGATAACCGGGGTTCCCCCCAATACCATGGCCACCTCCCTGGCCAGTTGGTTGGCCCCTCCCAGATGGCCGGACAACAGGGGGATGGCAAACTGTCCTGCCCCATCCACCACCACCACCGCCGGGTCTACAAATTTATCGGTCAACAGGGGTGCAATCAAGCGCACCACCGCCCCGCTGGCCAGAAAAAAGACCAAACCCCCGAACTCCTGCCACAAGGCGGGCAGGGCCTCCTTGAGGGGTTCTTCCAAACGTCGGTGGGGTTGCTCCAGGCCCTCACTCCAGCGGGGAGGCAGGCAGAGGGTGGCGTGGGGCCAGGCGGTGGCCAGTTGCACCGCCAGCTCCACCCCGGCCCGACTGACCGCAATCAGGGCAATGGATTTTGCCAAGTCGCTCATGGGGACAGGGGACGCCGAACCAGCATGAGGGAGAGATAGTTCACATCACTTCCTCGTAAACTGGCCACATCCCGGATAATGCGTTCTTCCGGGGTGCCCACTCGTTCCACAAAGGTGGCATAGGGGAGGAGTCCCCGGCGTTCCAAAAGATCCAATAATTCATCCAAAACAGGTCTGATTTTCAACAAGGCCATGCAATTGCAATGGTCCAACAGTTGATCCACCACCGCCATGCCACGGGTGGCGGGCAACATGACCATTACATCCTCGTTTTCCGCCAGGGGGGTGGCGATACGGGCGGCACTGGCCTGGGGGGAGGAGACGCCGGGAATCACCGTGACTTTCACTTCCGGTTGCAGGGTGGTGACGGTGCGGGCCAGGTGGCCGAAGGTGGCATAGGAGGAGGCATCCCCTTCCACCAGAAAAACCACATCCTCTCCCTGCTGCAAGATGGTCAACACCTGTTGGGCGGCGGCTTGCCAATGTCCTGCCAACAGGGCTTGATCCCGCACCATGGGAAAGTGCAACTCCAACACCTGGCCAGGGGGGGTGAGTCCGGCCCGTTGGGCGATGGCCAGGGCATAGCCGGGATGGCCGGGTTTGGAAATGGGGTAGGCCCAGGCAGAGCCATTGGTCAAGACCTGCCAACTGGCACGGGTGATAAGGCCCGGATCACCGGGTCCGAGAGAGGCTCCAATCAGACGACCGCTCATGGTGCATTCCTTTGGCTGGTGAGAATCCAAACCGGGCTGGAGCCTTCCAGCCGGTTCATTCCTTTGATGGTGCTGTTGCGGTCGGCATGTATTTGAACCGCCTGCCAGGGGGCGGATATTTTATTGAGGGTGGTCATGGCCACGGCGAGATTTTCCAGGGTGACAAAATTAAGCACCAGGCGACCTTGGGGATGCAAACGCACCATGGCCAATCGAATCAAGGCATCCAGATTGCCACAGGAGCCGCCAATGAAAATGACATCCGGGTCGGGCAAGCCATCCAGACCATCGGGGGCTTTTTGATGGTGGATGGTAAGGTTGAGAATGCCCATGCGTCGGCGGTTGGCTTCAATTTGTCCCACCCCTTCAGCCCGTTTTTCCACCGCATACACCCAACCCTGG
>JADFXB010000026.1 GCA_015233935.1 Magnetococcales bacterium
ACAAACTTAAGGGTATCGAAGGTTATGGTGGTCACAGTGGGCATCCTCAAAGGTTCGACCAGCAATTCTTTGATGGAGGTTACCATGGTCAACCGGGAGTTTCAACGGCTATTTGGGCTTTAGGATGAGGGGATAAATTTCTGACCAAGAAATAAAAAAAGCCCGACAATTTGAATTGTCGGGCTTTTTAGACTTTTAGACAGCCAATCAATAACTTAATTGGCGTCCCGTACGGGACTCGAACCCGTGTTGCCGGCGTGAAAGGCCGAAGTCCTGACCTCTAGACGAACGGGACATCGCTACTGCAACCACCTTACTTTCAGGGACCAGCCCGGAAAGTCGGCATACCATAATGGGCTTCCCGGCTTTTGGCAAGTCAATTTATGCAGCAGGACAAAAAAAATTCCCGCCTAACCCTCCATGCCAAAGGGCAACCCCTGCTTGCCACTGCGAATCATGGTGGCAACCCCTTCCAATTCCTTGAAATATTCCTGGGCCGCCTCGGCTGATTGACTCATGAGGGTGGCATGGCGTCCCAGTAATCTTAAGGCATTACTGTCCATCAACGGGGAAAGGTCCGCTGCCAACAAAACCACCACCTTACCGCCCGCCATCTCCCCACAACAAAGAATATGGTCAAAGGCAATCAATCCGCTGCGATGAAAAATCACCCACTCCACCGTGATCAACTGTCCATTAATCACCAACCCCGTACCATTGGGAGAGGCCTCCAATTGATCCAATACCTCACTTCCCTGCGGACGAATCACCACCACCTTGGCCTGCAACGAATGGATGGATTTTATCAACCGCATCACCTCCATCACCGCCAACTCACCCCGGAAAGGCCGCTCCACCACGTTGGCAGGCAAACGAGCCAACATGGTGGAAAAGGAGATGACATTACGCTTGAAGGTTTCATCAATGGGCGTTTTTTCTTCAGACATGGCTATTTTCCAGACTGGGAAACGGTTTGAATAAATTGTCGAAAGGTTTCATGGGCTTGGGTGCCCGCCTGCACAAATCCCCGGTCATGGCCACCCTCCACCTCCAACCATTGTTTGGGCGGGCGGGCAGCCGCAAAAAGGGCCTCACCATGACTGAGCGGCACCACCTCATCCCCCCTGGCATGGATGATCATCACCGGCGTCTGCAACCTGGCCAGACGGGAACGATTGTTAAAATGAATCCTTCCCACCCAACGTGGCAAAAAAGGATACACCTGTTGCCCCAATTCGGGAAGCGAAGTAAAACTCCCCTCCACCACCAAAGCAAGGGAGGGAAATTTTTCCGCCAGATAACACGCCACCCCGCCCCCCAGAGAGTGACCAAAAAAGATCACCCGTCGGGGGTCCACCCCCAGTTCCGTGGTCAAATATCGCCAGGTGGCCTCCCCATCTTCATAGACACCCGCTTCATCCGGCTTACCCTGACTTTGCCCATAGCCCCGATAGTCGTAAACCATCACCCCCATACCCATGCCATGGAACAACAGGGTATAATCCCGCAACATGCCGATGGTGGAGGCGTTGCCATGGGAAAAGTGCACCACCATCGCCCCCTCCCCCGCCGGAAAATACCACCCCTGCAAGCTGTTTCCCCCGCTGTCAACCTTGAATTCCCGTGCCGGAATCCCCCACTCCAACGGGCTGCTTCCCCTGTCCGGACGGGGAAAAAAGACCACACTTTCCTGAAACAGATAAAAATAACCCAACAGAGCCACATAGCCCAATACAGGAACCGACAATAAAATGGACAGACTCATCATTGAAACCCTTTTCCTTTGGCAACAAATGGGGTAAGCAACCCGCTGGCCTCATTCCATTGCTGGGACAATTGCATGGCAAGAATCGTTCCCCACTCCCACGCCCCTGAAATAAACCAGTTGGAGGCCGCGCTCCCCCTGGTCTTCGCCCCCTATCGGGCCAGCCTGCAACGCAAACTGGCCATGGTGCGACGACTGGACAAAAGCGGGCAGGAGTTGCAAAACGCCCTGCAAGAGGTCAAACAAGCCCTGGTGCAAGGGATCAATAAACGTATCCACCGCATATCCCTGCTGCCCCAACCCCATTTTCACGGCAATCTGCCGGTGGTGGAACGACGCCAGGAAATTGCCGACCTCATCGCCCAACACCAAGTGGTGGTCCTGTGTGGTGAAACCGGCTCCGGCAAAACCACCCAACTGCCTAAAATTTGTCTGGAGCTGGGACGGGGTGTGGATGGTCTCATTGGCGTCACCCAACCCCGCCGTATCGCCGCCCGCGCCATCGCCGACTATCTGGCCAAAGATTTGGGCCAAGAGGTGGGAAAAACGGTGGGGTGCCAGGTCCGTTTTCAGGATCGCAGCGGCCCCGATACCCTGGTCAAGGTGATGACCGATGGCATCCTGCTGGCAGAAATTCCCTCCGACCGCCTGCTCACCGCCTATGATACCTTGATCATCGACGAAGCCCACGAACGCAACCTCAACATCGACTTTATTCTGGGCTATCTTAAACAACTGCTGCCGCAACGACCAGAGCTGAAAATCATCATCAGCTCCGCCACCCTGGATACCGAAAAATTTTCCCGCCATTTCAACCAAGCCCCCATCCTTCAGGTGGCTGGTCGTACCTATCCGGTGGAGGTGCGTTATCGCCCGGTGGTGGCCAACGAAGAGGGGGAAATCGATCTTCCCCAGGCCGTTACCGAAGCGGTGGGCGAACTGGCCTCCCTCTCCCCCAACGGGGATATCCTGGTCTTTCTCCCCGGCGAACGGGAAATTCGTGAGTGTGGCGAACTGCTGGCCAAACGCCATCCACCCGGAGTGGAGATCATCCCCCTCTATGCCAGGCTGGCGGCGGCCCAACAGGATCGGGTTTTTCATCCCGAAGGCAAACGTCGCATCGTCCTGGCCACCAACGTGGCGGAAACCTCCCTCACCGTGCCGGGAATCCACTATGTGGTGGATAGCGGCCTTGCCCGTCTCGCCCAATACAACCCGCGTCTCAAGGTACAACGCCTGCCGGTGGAGGCCATCTCGCAAGCCTCCGCCAATCAGCGCAAAGGTCGCTGTGGTCGTCTGGCCCCTGGCATCTGCATTCGTTTGTACTCCCAGGAAGATTTTCTGCAACGCAATGAATTCACCCCGCCGGAAGTGTTGCGAGCCTCCCTGGCCGCCGTCATTCTGCGCATGAAAGAGTTGGGCTTGGGAGCAGTGGAGGATTTTCCCTTCATCGATCCTCCCCTGCCCCGTGCCGTGCGGGAAGGCAGTAAATTACTGCAAGAATTGGGTGCATTGGATCGCCGGGGCAACCTCACCCCGGTGGGACGGGAGTTGGCCAAACTTCCCCTGGATCCCCGCCTGGGACGCATCCTGTTGGCCGCCCGTGACCTTTCCTGCCTGGCAGAAGCCTTGATCCTGGTGGCCGCCCTGAGCATTCAAGATCCCCGGGAACGCCCACTGGAAAATCGAGACGCCGCCGACAGCAGCCACAAACGCTTCCTGGAAGAGGGTTCCGACTTCATGGGAATGCTGAAATTGTGGCAATACCTGGAAGAAAACCGCCAGGAAAGCCGCTCCAAGACCGCCTTTCGCAAGCTGTTGCGGGAAAACCATCTTTCGGTGGTACGGGTGATGGAGTGGCAGGAGATCCACTATCAGTTAAGCCATTATTTCAAGGAAACCGGTGCCCGTCTCAATCAAACCCCTGCCGTCTACAGCCAAATCCACAAGGCCCTGCTGGCCGGATTACTGGCCAATATTGGGGTGAAAGATGACAAGGAAGAGGGGTACTTAGGCCCCCACGGCATGCGTTTTCATATCTTTCCCGCCTCCGCTCTCTATCGGGCCTCTGGCCGCTGGGTGATGGCTGCCGAGTTTATGGAAACCTCCCGCCTGTTCGCCCTCACCTGTGCACGTATCGAACCGGAATGGCTGGAAGAGGTAGGGGGCAGCCTGTGCCGTCGTCACTATTCCGACCCCCATTGGGAGCGGAAAACCGGCCAGGTCATTGCCCTCATGCGGGTGACCCTGCATGGTCTCACCCTGGTGCACAGTCGGCGGGTGGCCTACGGTCCCATAGACCCGGTGGTCAGTCGGCAAATATTTATTCAATCGGCCCTGGTGCAAGGGGAATGGAACCACCGCCGGGCCTTTTTCCAGCACAATCAACGATTGATCCAGGAAATTCGTGAGCTGGAAGCCCGCAATCGGCGGCGTGATTTATTGGTCAATGAAGAGGAAATCTACCAATTTTACGACCAACGGGTTCCCGCCCACATCCATGACATGACCTCCTTCGACCGCTGGTTGGGCAATCAGGAGCGACGCCAGGCCAACTATCTCCACTTCAGCCGCCAGGACTTGTTGTTGCGCCCGGATGATGGCCAAAGTGGCAGCCTCTATCCCGGCCATCTCACCATAGACGGCCAGGAAATTTCCTTGATCTATCAATTTGAACCCGGCCAGGGCCATGATGGTGTCACCGCCCGCATCCCCCTGCCCTTGTTGCCAGAGTTGGCCAGCCATCCCTTTGAATGGCTGGTGCCCGGCATGCTGGAGGAAAAAATTGCGGCCTGCCTGAAATGCCTGCCCGGTCGCTGGCGTCGTTATTGCGTTCCCCTGCCACAAACCGCCCAAGCCATGGCCGCCGCCATCACCCCCTATGCCACCCCCTTGTTGCCCGCCCTGCTGGAATGGCTCTACCGGCATAAAGGGGTGACCATTCCACCTGAAGAGTGGAGTTTGGAATCCATTCCTTTGCATTTGCAAATGAATTTTCAAATTCTCGATCCCCGCACCCACGGGGTGGTGGCGCAAGGACGTAACCTGGCAGAAATGCGCTCCACCTTGCGGCAGGAAAATCAACACATGCTGCAACACCTGCCCGCCACCCCCTGGGAACGCTCCCCCATCACCACCTGGGATATCTCCACCCTGCCGGAGCGGGTGGAGATCGGGGTGGGCAAAAGCACCTGTTACGCCTACCCCGCCTTTTGCGACAACCAGGGCAGTGTGGCCCTGCACCTGTTGCCTACCCTGCCGGAGGCCTTGGCCGCCTTGCGTCCCGGCCTGCGCCGCTTGTTTTTGTTGCAAATTCAAAAGCAGGCCCAACAGATGAAACGCAACCTGCCCATAGATGGCCCCACCCGCCTGGCCTTCGCCCCTCTGGGCACCGAAGCCGACTTGCGCCAGGAGTTGCTGGATCTGGCTGCGGATCGGGCCTTTTTTCCCGAAGAGCCGTTGGTTTTGCCACGGGACAAGGAAACTTTTCAGCAGCGATTGCAAGCCGGACGGTTGACCCTGGACCAACAAGGCCGTCTGGTGACAACCCTGGCCAAAGAAATTTTAGCCGAATACCACCAAACCGCCCAACTCCTGCGCCCACCCCTTGCCCACCAGTTGACCCCGGTGGCGAAAGAGTGCCAGGAACATTTGCATGGATTGATTTATAAGGGATGTTTTCTCGCCACCCCCCGCCCCTGGCTTAACCACCTGGCCCGCTATGTGAAGGCCATCCGCCTGCGCCTGCAACGACGGCTACAGGATCCTGCCAAGGATGATCGCAAGTGGCAGGAATTTTTGCCCTATTGGAAGCGATTGGCAAACCGGAAAGATACCACCTCTCCCCTGCTGCAAGAATATATCTGGCTGTTGGAAGAGTACCGGGTCTCCCTCTTCGCCCAGGAGTTGCGCACCGCCTTTCCTATCTCCAACAAACGATTGGATGAAAAATGGCGGGAGGTGGAGAAAAAATGATTGCCCGCCCATGATATGAATAAATGGAACTCTGTAAAATGACTGGTTATCCAATGGACAAATGAGGTATCTTTGCCTAAGTTAAGACAGACAAACCATGAACCGAAGTCACTGGACTTCTTGAAGGATAGAATATGCCCGCCCCCCATTTTGAACTGTTGCAAACCCAGAAGGTGGACGCCCTGAATTTGACCGTGGAATCCTATCGTCACCCGGCAACCGGGGCACGCCACCTGCATCTGTCTGCCGCCGATCCTCAAAACGCCTTTCTGGTGGCCTTTCTGACAGTTCCAGAGGATTCCACCGGGGTCGCCCATATTCTGGAGCATACGGTTTTGTCTGGCAGCGAACGCTTTCCGGTGCGGGATCCCTTTTTCATGATGCTGCGCCGCTCCATGGCCACCTTCATGAACGCCTTCACCTCCAGCGACTGGACCGCCTACCCCTTCGCCACCCAGATTCGCAAAGACTTTGACAACCTGTTGCAAGTCTATCTGGACGCCGCATTTTTTCCCCGTCTGGATATTCTGGATTTTTGCCAGGAAGGATGCCGGGTGGAGTTGGCCAATGAAGAGGATAACGCCTCCGAACTGGTGTTCAAGGGGGTGGTCTTTAATGAAATGAAGGGGGCCATGAGTTCGCCTGCCCGTCAGTTGTGGGAGCGCATGAGCCACCATATTTTTCCCACCACCACCTATCATTACAACAGCGGTGGGGATCCCAAAGAAATTCCCAACTTGACCCACGACCAACTGGTGGCCTTCCATCAACACCATTATCACCCCTCCAATGCCATCTTCATGACCTACGGGGATATTCCTGCCAGCGAACACCAACAGGTGTTCCAGGAACAGGTTCTCTGCCGTTTTTCCCGCCTGGATGAAACCTTTGCCGTTCCCGATGAACAACGGCAAAGTGCGCCCATTGCGGTGGAAGAATATTATGGAGTGGACAACCCGGAAGAGGATGGCAAAACCCATGTGGTGGTGGGCTGGTTGTTGGGCAAGAGTCTCGACACCATGGAGTTGCTCTCCAGCCATCTGCTGTTCGGGGTGTTGATGGACAACAGCTCCTGCCCCCTGCAACATGCCCTTGAGACCAGCGAACTGGGCACCGCCCCCTCCCCCATTTGCACCCTGGACGATTCCAACCGGGAGATGCTTTTGATTGCCGGTCTGGAAGGGGTGGAACCTGCCAATGCTCAACAGGTGGAAGAGATGATCCTGGCGGTGATTCGCCAGGTAGCGGAAGAAGGGGTTCCCCAATACCAGGTGGAAGCCATCCTTCACCAATTGGAACTCTCCCGACGGGAGATCACCGGCGATGGCATGCCCTACGGTCTGCGCCTGATGCTGAATGCCTTGACCCCTGCCATCCATCATGGGGATCCGGTGGCGGCCCTGGCCATGGATTCGGTGATGGAGCATTTGCAACAGGCTATCCAAGATCCCGAATTCATCAAGGGATTGGCTCGTCGCTGGCTGCTGGATAATCCCCACCGGGTGCGCCTGACCATGATGCCGGATAAAACCCTTAACGCCCGCATGGTTGAGGAAGAAAAGGCGCGGCTGGCCAATCTGCGCTCCTCTCTGGATGACAGCTCCATCGAAAAAATTCGCCAGGGAGCCATCGCCCTGCGTAAACGGCAGGAGCAAAAAGACGATCCGGAAATTCTCCCCCGCCTGGAGCGTTCCGACATTCCCAAGGATATGCGCATCCCGGAAGGCAAGGGCCAAAAGGTGGCGGGTCTGGATGCCACCTGGTTTGATCAACCCACCAACGGCCTGTCCTATTTGCAATTGGTGATTGATCTGCCCGATCTGGAACCGGAACTGGCAGAATTGATTCCCATGTTCACCAACTGCCTCACCGATGTGGGGTTGGGGGAGCGGGATTATCAGGAGGTGCAGGCGTTGCAGTCGGCTGTCACGGGTGGCATCTCCGCCTATACCAGTGTGCGCAGCCATGTGGACGATGTGCAGCGATTTCAAGGGGTGTTGGTGATCAATGGCAAGGCCTTGTCCCGCAACAATCGTCCCTTTTCCCAACTGTTGCGGGATACCTTCACCTCCCCCCGTTTTGATGAACTGGATCGCCTGCGGGAGTTGGTGGCCCAATTCCGTTCGTCAGCCGAGTTGCGGGTGACCGATCACGGCCATCATTTGGCCATTTCCACGGCGGAAAGCGGCATGAGTCCCGCATCGGCCATCAACAATGGTTGGGGTGGCATGGTGGCGGTCGCCCGTTTGAAACAGTTGGACGACTCCTTCGCCGATGAACAAGCGGTGGCTGAATTTGCTGCCAGACTGACCCGTCTGCGTGAGCGCATTCAGCAGGCCCCCCGCCAATTGCTGGTGATCGGGGAAGGTCACCACCATGAGCAATTGGCCAGGGATTTGGAGGCAAGCTGGCAGGGGATTGCAGAGATGGCAACCCTTCCCAAACGCTTGGCCCACCCGCCTGTCAACCAGCAGGTGCGCCTGGCCTGGGCGACCAATACCCAGGTCAACTTTTGCGCCAAGGCCTATGCCACGGTTCCTTACAGCCATCCCGACGCGCCGGTGTTGTCGGTGTTGGTCAATTTTTTGCGCAACGGCTATCTCCATCGGGCCATTCGTGAGCAGGGTGGGGCCTATGGTGGGGGGGCGGGGTATAATTCGGATGCCGGTTCCTTCAACTTTTACTCCTATCGGGATCCCCGCTTGGCGGAAACCCTTGCTGACTTTGACCGCTCCCTGGTATGGCTGCAAGAGACCAAACATGATGAACGCGCCCTGGAAGAGGCGGTGCTGGGGGTGATCGGTGGTATCGACCGTCCCGGCTCGCCTGCCGGGGAGGCCCGTTCCACCTTCCATTCCGCCTATCATGGTCGTACCCCGGCCATGCGCCGTCAATTTCGCGCCCGCATTTTGGAGGTGACGATTGACGATTTGCAACGGGTGGCCCGTGACCATTTGCAACCGGAACGGGCCAACATCGGGGTGGTGAGCAACAGCCGCAACCTGGCGGAAAACAGCCAGCTTCCCTTGGAAGTGCGAACCCTGTAATGGAGCTGGCAGGCAAAAAAATATTGGTGACGGGTGCCGATGGCTTCATCGGCTCCCATTTGACAGAGACCCTGGTTCGCCTGGGGGCCTCGGTGCGCGCCTTTGTCTGGTACAACTCCTTTAATTCCTGGGGATGGCTGGACCATGTGGAACCGGCCATTCGCCAGCAATTGGAGGTGGTGGCGGGGGATATTCGGGATCCCCATGGGGTGTCTGCCGCCATGCAAGGGTGTGAGGTGGTTTTTCACCTGGCAGCACTGATTGCCATTCCATTTTCTTACCACTCGCCGGACGCCTATGTGGACACCAACATCAAGGGAACCTTGAATGTGGTGCAGGCAGCCCGTCAGTTGGGGGTGGAGCGGGTGGTGGTCACTTCCACCAGTGAGGTTTATGGTACCGCCCGTTTTGTCCCCATGACCGAGGATCACCCTTTGCAAGGTCAGTCCCCCTATGCGGCTACCAAGATTGGGGCCGATGCGGTGGCTCACTCTTTTTATCTCTCTTTTGGTACACCGGTGGCGATTATCCGGCCCTTCAACACTTATGGTCCCCGCCAGTCGGCGCGGGCGGTGATTCCAACCATTATTACTCAACTGGCAGCGGGCAAGGATACTCTCCACCTGGGTTCCCTGCATCCCACCAGGGATTTTAATTTTGTGGCGGATACGGTGGCGGGATTTCTGGCGGTGGCTGGTTCGGAAAAGGCGGTTGGTCAGGTGATCAATATGGGTGGCAGTTGTGAAATGTCCATTGGGGATACAGCCCTGGCCATTGCTCAACTCATGGGTGTCACCCCCACCATTGTCACCGATGAGCAACGTTTGCGGCCTGTTGGCAGTGAGGTGGAACGTTTGTGGGCCTGCAATCAAAAGGCACGAGAGTTGACCGGCTGGACACCCGGTTATGGCGGTCGGGAGGGTTTCTTGCGGGGTTTGCAGGAGACCATCCACTGGTTCCGGGATAGTGCCAATCTGGCCCGCTATAAAGCGGATCGTTATAACATTTGATGGCATGACCATGAGCGACTCCCCTGCCAGACGACGTATAGCCATAGTCACCGCCACCCGTGCCGAGTATGGTCTGCTCTATTGGCTGATGCGGGAGATTGAGGCGGACCCTCTGTTGGAATTGCAGGTGTTGGTGACGGGTGCCCATTTGTCACCAGAATTTGGCCATACGGTGGATTTAATCGTTGAGGCGGGTTTTCCCATTGGGGAGCGGGTGGAGATGCTGTTGTCCTCCGACAGCCCGGTGGCCATGGGCAAATCCCTGGGGTTGGCCACCATCGGGTTTAGTGAGGCGTTGCAGCGGCTGCGGCCCCAGGTGGTTGTGGTGTTGGGGGATCGTTATGAATTGCTGGCGGTGGCGGCTGCGGCCATGGTCCATCGCATTCCCCTGGCCCATATTCATGGGGGCGAGAGTTCGGAAGGGGTGGTGGATGAACTGGTGCGTCATGCCATCAGCAAAATGTCCCACCTGCACTTTGTGGCGGCCCATGCTTATGGTCAGAGGTTGATTCGCATGGGAGAGGATCCGGCCAGGGTGTTCAATGTGGGGGCACCTGGATTGGATCATCTGACCCGCACCCCTTTGTTGGATCGGACCACCTGGCAGCAGCAGACCGGTTTTGTGTTGCATGAGAAAAATATTTTGGTCACCCTTCATCCTGAGGCAGATGGTGGCATGGAAGGGGTGGAAGCCTTGCTGGCGGCTTTGGATCGTTTCCCGGAGTGTGGGGTGGTGGTGACGGGCAGCAACGCTGATGCAGGAGGGCGGGCCATCAACCAGCGTCTCAAGGGGTATGCGGCTTGTCATGGCCCACGGGTGGCCTTTTTCACCAATTTGGGAACGGTGGCCTATTTAAGCCTGTTGTCGTGGGTGGATGTGATGGTGGGTAATTCGTCCAGCGGCATCATCGAGGCTCCTGCCATGGGAACGCCGGTGGTGAACATGGGCCAGCGTCAGAAGGGGCGGTTGCGTGCTCCGGCGGTGGTGGATTGTCTTTCGGAGGTGGAATCTTTGGTGGGGGCCATCCATTTGGCCCTGTCCGCCGAATTTCGTCAACAAGCTGCCCGTAGGGAGTCTCCTTACGGCAGAGGAACCAGCAGTCAGCAGATGGCCACCCTGTTGCGGGAGATCCCTCTGGCAGGACTGCTTAATAAATCTTTTTACGATGGAGTGATCTGACTCATGGGCCAATCGCGTCTTTCTGGCAAGACCTTTATTATCGCCGAAGCGGGCGTCAACCATAACGGCTCCCTGGAGCAGGCTTTGCGCTTGGTGGATGCGGCGGTACGGGCCGGTGCGGATGCGGTGAAGATCCAAACCTTTCAGGCGGAGCAACTGGCCAGCCCCTCCGCCCCCAAGGCGGCTTATCAAAGTCGGACCACCCCGGCGGAGGAGTCCCAGTTGGAGATGATTCGTCGTCTGCAATTGAGTGATGAGGCGCAACTGGAGATTCAGTCTTATTGTCGGGAGCAGAAGATTGTTTTTCTCACCACCCCCATGGATCCGGACAGTTTGAATTTTGTCACCGACACCTTGGATTTGGAAATGTTTAAGCTGGGATCGGGGGATTTGACCAATGGACCGCTGTTGTTGAAGGCGGGTCAGGCGGCCAGGAAGATTATTTTATCCACCGGCATGTCCAATTTGGAGGAGGTGGCTCAGGCATTGGGGGTGTTGGCGTTTGGTTTGATGCAGTCTACGGTGGTTCCTGGCAAGGAAGAGTTTGACAAGGCGTTGCGTTCGGAGGCGGGCAAATGGGCCTTGCGCAATCATGTCACCCTGTTGCACTGCACCACCGCCTATCCCACCCCCTTTCATGATGTGAATTTACGGGCCATGGATGCCATGTCGGCAGCGTTTAATTTACCGGTGGGCCTTTCCGACCACACCCCTGGCATATCGGTAGCGGTAGGAGCGGTAGCGCGGGGAGCCAAGGTGATTGAAAAACATCTCACTCTCGACCATAAACTTCCCGGCCCCGACCATCGCGCCTCATTGGAACCGGACGCCTTTCACGAGATGGTCAAGGCCATTCGTGAGGTGGAACAAGCCTTGGGAGAAGGCGGCAAAACCCCCACCCCTTCGGAGCTGGTCAACGTGGAAGCCGCCCGCAAAAGCCTCTTCGCCGCCCGCCCCATAGCCAAGGGAAAGCACTACCAGGAAGAGGACTTCATAGCCCTACGCCCCGGCACCGGTATTTCTCCCATGGATATGTGGCAGTTGATTGGGCAGAAGGCGGAGAAGAGTTATCAGGTGGGGGAGATGATTCAGGTAACAGGTTCTCAACGCAAATAATCCGCAAATTACTTTTCCATGGCCAGAAAGGCCATGGAAAAGTCCTTCATGCAAACTTCCTAACTCATGTCCAGCGCAACACCAACATGCTGATTGTGTTTAACGGGCAGGCAATTTCTTGAATGAAATGTTTCTCGATTGCTCCCCCATGGGCAAAACAATCGTCCCAATTGACAAGATTTCCCAAAATGGGAACCTACCCAGGTTTGCAGACATTAATCAATTCACTGGGTATTGACTGCAAAGTGCATGGATGGACTGCCCAGCGAAAGGAAAAATCTACCAAGGTAAACATCCCCCTTCCCCACAGGAAGGAGTGAATAAAATGGCTACCAGCCTTCAAGGAATCCATAAATTCAAACTTGAAATTACCAACTGCCATTAAACGGCCTTGCAATAGATTAATATATTAACTCTAAATTATCAAGATGATTTTATGAAATACACACATATTACTAGATGACATGTTAAATTTTTTATTGATCTTTTCTATTCTTTTGTCATAATTGCTTTGATTGCCGATGATTGAAATGATTCATTTTGGCTATTTAGAAAGGAGATTCTCCATGCCACACAGGCCGCAACCTCAAGATTCTCTCATCACGCACGATCCGTCTTCTGGACTGATTGTCACCCCAGGTCTGGAAAAAATGTTGCGCATGGCCCGAAAAATTGCTTCTACCAACCGTCCGTTGCTCATCACTGGAGAGACCGGAACCAGTAAGGGTGTCCTTGCCCATTGGATTCGCGCCCATTCCTCCCGTTGGGACAAACCCTGTCAGCGCATCAATTGTGGCAACCTCCAAGGGGAAGTGGGGCACGCCATGTTGTTTGGTACTGTAGAGGGCGGGTTTACCGGTGCCCGCAAGGCGGTGGGGATCTTGTCCCAGTGTAATGGTGGCACTTTGATTATGGACGATCTTGATGCCCTCACAGTAACTGCCCAGACTGCCATTTTGGATATCCTGGATACTGGTCAGATCCGTCCCATAGGCGGTCCTGAACAACGACAAGTGGTAGATGTCCGATTTATTTTCACCTCTAACCGCCAACTAAAAGGTTATGATGCTCCTCCTGATTTTCGCCCAGACCTGTATTATCGCATCCGTCATGCGGTTCTGCATATTCCTTCGTTACGGGAACGCCGTCAGGACATTCCACTTCTGGCACGGCATATCCTGGACAAACTGAAACTGGAGCACGATCCCAATGGTGATGAACCCTGGTCGTTGGAACAGGAAGCCATGGAATACCTGAGGGAACAACCTTGGCAGGGCAACTACCGGGATCTGCAATTCTATTTGGAGCATGTGGCCAACTTTCATGACAACCAGTGTACCCTCATCACCCTGAAACACCTGTTTGACGCCGAAAATCTCCTGTCCGGCAATCAACAACGCCCTGGCACCACACCCAAAGACGATGAGCTTTTCGCCACACTGAACCGACTCAACTGGAATATTTCCCTAACGGCCAAACGTACAGGAATGTGCCGGGGAACCATTTACAACCGCATCAACCGCAACGGCTGGACCCGCCCCCGTTAATTCTCTGGGACTGTTTATGTTGAACACTCTTATTCAACATAAACAGTCCACCTCCAGACTATCACAATATATTCCAACATGTTACCTTCGGAATGAAGATTGCATTATCTGACTTGTCCCCATGGTACGGCGGGTTCAAGAGGTCAGCCTCTTATTATTGGTCAGAGGAGGTCAGCAATGAAAATCGGATATAAGGGGTGGGCATTAATCGCCATGGTGGTAGGACTCTGGGGTTTTCCCCCTCTACTGGCAGCACCTGTTGAAGGCGGCGGTGCAGTCGCCAACACCAACAAGAGCGTCTACCTCTATCTGGACAGAACTGGTTCCCTGGTACCGCATGTAGCAAACCAACCAGATAGTCCCAACAGAAAGATTGCAGAAATCCTCCGCTATCTGTTTATGCAGGAGAAGGCTGACGTCAAGATCTTTGGGTCTAATGACCAAATTTATTTTCGCACTTTTTCCAACAAAGTTGATGTTTCTAACCCGGTGCCCCACAAAGATGCCATAACGTGGAATCAACGTATAGATTACTATGCTAATTTAATTACCAATAACAATGACACAGGCTTAACTACAAACGGTTCTTCTTTTAATTTTAACGACAATTTTACTGATTTTAAAGATGTACTAGAGGACATCGAAAACAATGTCAAGAGCGGTACAAGCAGCATGCAACTGTTCATCATTGCTTCAGACTTTGTCCATGACCCTAAGGATAAGGCATGTAAGAATCCTGAACAAAAATTGGATAACCAATCACCTAAGACAGATAAATCATCTCCAACCACTAATTCTAAAAACAAAACAAGAGAGTTGAAAAATTTATCAAAAAATGGTGAGTTACTATACCGATCGTCTGGAACAAATTATGCCCGAGACGACATCATTGGTCCGGCCAACCAGTTTCTGAACAACCTTTCCCCCTATTTTGCTATCAAAGACAGTAACCAAGATCGCAACCGCTTTTTATTGTTGATAGACGTTAATCCTCGCAACTTGACAAAGGAACCAGATAAGGTAGATTGTTTGAATACATTCCGCACAGAAAGTGATGGGTTACGTAGCAAGTTAAATGAACTTAGCATTAGAATGGTTAGCTATGAAAACTATAAAAACAATCTCAGTGGATTCACTTCTTTACTGTCCCAACTGCTCACTAATCCACTGAACATTCATGACACCCCAGAATGGATTGCTACCCCAGACAAAGGGATAACAGGCATTAAAGCGGTGGTAACCAATCCCAACAACTTCGATGTCAGAATCACCGAAGTTTTGGTCAATACTACAGGACAAGACACTGGGATCAAAACGTATCGACTGGACTCTCAAGTAACAGTTCCTGCATTACATCAGGCATTCCCATTTTCCTTCGCCCCTAGCAACTCTGCCGATAACCTTAATGGATTGATCGGCGGCAAACTGGATAGGATCTGGATGGGATTGGAACAGTTGCCTTCCCCGATGAAGCCTCGCTGGCAGGAAGTTCCTATCAGCCGCAACCAACCTGCCTTCGGCAAGGCAGAGCTATTCATGGGAATCATTCCTGGAACCGAGTCATCCCAGATTCTTTTCATTAAGGTTGATTTGCGAGACGAGTCTGTCCATACCGGTAAACCAGTGATTGGTACCCTCAAACTAAAACGCCGTGGTGATGAAGCCATTCTGGAAACCTGGGAAAGGGTGGAGTTACCACAGGTCGGGAATCAGGCAAGCCGTACCTTTGCAGGAAGAGTCACTAATTCCGCTGCGCTAAACGGTAATTACAGCAACTTAGAGCTTGTTTTTATTATTGGCAACAAGAAGGTCGTTAGCCAACTGGAAAACCGCACCCAGGCATGGACTGAAAAGTTTAAGATCATCGGTAGAGTAGCCATAGTTGTCCTGTTGCTGGGGGGAATTGCCCTGTTCCTCCCAATATTGGGGAGGCTGATCAAGGGGGGCTATGTTGAGCCGGTCAATCTACCAGCACTTCTGGCGTTGGTACCTTCTGGATATACCATTGTCATCCAATTTCTAATCGAGAATAAAGGTGCAAATCAGTCACTATTCATGAACACCATGGAGTTAGTCTGGTTCCTCACCTTCATACTGTGCATCAATCTGTTACTGAAATACATCCTTAACCGAAATATGAAAAATCTGATCTTCTCAAACCAGTACATCACCTACCATGGAACTATGCTCAAAACCCTGACCATCAGCATCGGTATCGCTCTTATTATTGGCGGTAGTTTGGCCGTCTGGTTGTGGGGTTACTTTGGATTATCTGACGTAAACAACGAGATCATCCTCAAAATGGTCGAAAAATACGGTGCAAGTGCTAGTCATTAAGCTTCCCACGGAGGGAATACGCCATGTTCAAAAAATATTTACCAGCCATGGTTATTGGCTGTGGGGGCACCGGCATTCGTACCCTGCGATTTCTCCAGGCCTTAGGGGGAGATGATTATGACAAGCCGCTTGGCGATATGATTAAGCAGGAGCGAATTGTCATGCTGGGCATGGATACGGACCCCAAGTCCAATGACGACGAGGAAGTAGACCAACACTTGGTATATCGGGCATCAATTCTGAAGAAGAATCAGGAGCGTTGCCCCACCCGGTTGCCCATCCTTAAAAACTTTATCCGTATCCAACGGGAGGAAATAAATAATGCCATGAGTGGGGTGTTCAACGATGTGCGCAAGATTGCGGAAAGCGGCATCCCCTGGCACCAGTGGCAAGACAACCATTTACATCATCATAGCGTAGCTGAGTGGTTTCCCATGCAAAACCCCGAAAAAGGTGTGGAAATCACCATGGGAGCATCCAAAAATGCTGGTGCCGCCCAGTGGAGACCTTTGGGGAGAGTAGGACTGTTCAACCAATTTAATGAAATCAAGTCAAGCTTGATCGAAGCCCAGGAAAAGGTGGCCAAAGCCGCCGGAAGCGGTGCTGAATTCAATGCCTACATCGTCTGTTCTCTGGCCGGAGGCACCGGCAGCTCCATGTTCTGGGACATCAGCATTCTGCTGAACATGATCAACCCTCGCATCCGAACCACGGGCATATTCCTGCTGGATTCTCCCTTCCTAGGAGTGGATAAAGGCGGACGGATCAGTACCAACGTCTACGCCTTCCTGAAGGAAATCGCCATCCTCAAAAACATGGTGCATAAACAACGACTCGTTGTCCACTACCCGGACGGTTCTGAGGCAGTGCTAATGCCAGGCGGTGAACCGGTACTGGATATGGTTTACCTGTACAATTCATTTCCCCCTGGTGATGGGGTCAAGGACTTCAACAAATCCCTCATTACAGTGACATCCCTTCGTCTGGCCCAAAACCTCTCTGCCCAGTTGCGTCGTGATGTCCATAAAAATCTGGACGTAAGCAAGAACAATATAGGCGGCGACACCAACGCCCAACCCAAACAAAGGGAATCCCGCTTCGCCTTTTCCACCTCCTTTGCCATTCCATTTCCAGAGATCTCCTTTGAACATGCCGTACCCTATCTTCAAACCCTGTGGTTGAAATACCGGATCGAACGTCATCAACGAAATGAGGAATTAGGGGTTAAAGCTCTCTTGGCCATGTTGGAAGCTTCCGAAATAAGCGATTACTCGCGTCTGTTCGAGGAGAAAATAACTCAAATATTGCACACAGTGACATCCAGTAAAATCGTTTTTTTCTCCGAGCAACTGGAGGAGATCAATAAGGGCATCGAAAATTTAGATCAGCTTGCCGGTAGCGAAATCCAAGATAAACGACTGAATGATATATTTCTACAGCACCTCCCCACAACCCTGGTTAAGCAATGGTTTGAGAAAGGTCTGCAGGAAGACAAACCAGTAGATGCCATCCTTGATATAGGCACCTCAACCGTAGGAAACCTGTGCGAACCACATTTGACGGCATTTACAGAAGGGTTGCGTAAGGTACTGGGTTGCATTCACAATAGACAACACCTTTCCAAAGAATTGCTTGGCCTTTTATCAGCATGGGAAAAGCATCTCGACCAGATAAAACCAACCGATCATAGCGCGTTGGGTCTTCGAGTTCCCACTCCACCTTCCTTTCATCACATAAAAAACCATCTGCCAAACCCATTGCAAGGAAACCGCGCCGCCGAAGAGAACGATTTGTTGATACGCGGGCTAAGACCTTCCCCAATGAACAAAAAGCAGGCATTGCTGCGCATTTTCAATCATGTTAAGGAAATACTGGAAAATACCAGAGCACAAGAATTCAACTCAGCCATCCACCAACAAGTTCGAAGATTCTTTTTCAACCGTAAGGAGGAATACCAAAGCGAACTGGTTGCCATTCTCAAGGCTAATACACAACTACAACTAACCATGGAATACGACCGTCGTTTGGTCACCCAATTCGAAAGTTCGCTGCAACATTTACGCTCTGACTGGAACGAGGCCGATCCTTTCCAAGAGCTGGAAGTACTGGCTAGCGAACCAAATCTATTTTCTGAAAACCATCCCTTTTATAAGAGCCTACAGTTGTTTCACAGGGATCTTGGCACCAAGCTAAAACGCTTCCTTGAGACTATTCTAAAAGATCCCCATGAAAATCAGGAATCGATCCAGGGAGCTAAGGAAGAAAAACCATTGCATGATATGATTAAAGATCTACTTTATCCCAAAGCAAAGGAAGAGACCTCTACCCCGAACGACGCTCTTGGATACCCTCCCAGGGAAACAGGCGATACTGGAAAAGCCACTGAAATGGCACAAGGAAAACGAATCATCCAGTCCTTGGACTACTATCTCCCCGACCACTACCATTTGAAGGATACCAAAACGCGTGATTGGGAACCCAGCTACGTTCAGCTTGGCTTTGATCTGATCAAGGATTTCATGGGGTTTCTGGCCGGGCAGGTGTACGCTGTTCGCTACCTGGATTCTGGAAAGAACAATGGTTTTCAAGAGCTGATCTCTCGCGCCAAGACCAAAGTGTTCCGGGAAGCCGTGCTTGAACAAAGCATTCAAACCAAGTATTTGGTTGTAATCCCGCCCCGCCTGAGACAGGCTAGCGAAGACGAACGCAGATTGCGAGAACGTATTCAGACAGCTGCCATCAAAGAGCTGAACTGCCAGGTGATCGTCGCTGATGAGCCAACCTATGGAGGATTGGTTTATTTCGAGGATCTGTTCCATCCCTTCGATGAGATTGAAAAAGCCGCCGATTACTACCATCATTACCACGTTAAATCCCGGGAGGAGCGTCCATTCTTCCATTTCGATCGCCGCGTGGCCGAATATCCCGATGTGATCCAGGTGTTAATGTCCGACCAGCCCATTCATTGTGGCAATCCTGGCTGTACCAGAGATCTGCGCACTGCCCGCAGAGATCTACTGGTATGTCCTAGCTGTCGTGGCCCCATTTGGAACCGATGCGGCAATGAAGATTGCCCGGCGGAAAACCTCAAGGAACTCATCGACCAGAAAATGAAGGGCGAAAATTCCCAGACCCCACCTTATTATTGTCCATCCTGCCAGGGGGAGCTGGTCACATGGTGGTGGCAATGCACCAAGGATAAGGACCACAAGGGAAAGATTCCAGCAGACAAGGAAACCTGCATTAGCTGTATGGAGGAATATCATAGCGGGGTGCGTGCCTTGGATGAGGTAGGCCGCAAATCTCACCACTCCGACCAGGACTGTCCTGGCTGCATGGATTTGGAGAAACGCCAGAGAATCAAGAAACGGATGCGGGTGGAACTGGGTCTGCTTCCCTATTTCCGCGACGGTGTCAACGGATTTGATTCGGTTAGCTTTCCCGCCCTGGTTAAAGAGTTTGGCCACGATCTCCACTACTGCCGGGAACGTCTGGAGCCTCATTTTCTATTTCCCACTTGCCCCAGAGAACCCGATTCTAATCGCGGGTCACATCACGTCTACCGCAACCTCAACGGTAAATTCGTCTGCACCCACCATCCAGAAATTCGGTTCTACACTTGTTTCCATTGCGGTTATCCCATTGACAGATCGATCCCTGGTAGCGTCACCAAATGCCATCGCTGTCTGCGTCGCCTCATGCGCTGCCCTTATTGCTCTGACAAATATGAGCACTTCTATTCTCCAAACGAATCCCGTTACCCCACCATTCATCGCTGCCCCAAGTGCAGCAACCTGATGACAGGAACCCCTGGCGGTTCCTACCAAATGGTGGAACGCGGACTAAAGAAACCCGCCTATTGTCGCAACCTGTTCGCCTGCAATGCCGGATTGGACATTTGGCGCACCGCAGCGGATTACGATCTCAAATACTGCCATGCCTGCCAAGAGCCGATCAGTCCCCTGCTCGACCGATATGACCTGGAGGAGATTATCAAGGGCTGTCCGTTCTGCCTGACCATCTTGGGTCTACCTCCCCAGGAAGGGAACACTCCTTTTGGGGAAGGCAACATGCTTCCGGACCTGGAACGGATTTTCACGCAAATTGACATCCTAATGGAACCGGAGCGCGATCGCACCTGCCGGGTCTGCGGGGCTGACAAACTTTCGACCTTTCTGTGGATCTGGGATGACTTCAAGAACTCAGCCAGCCCGGAGAGTCGAGCAAAAGTTGAATCCTGGCTGCGAGATGAATCCACCCTAACCATTCGAAATACCCTTCAGGTTCGGCCTAAATCCATTCGTTATCTCCAAGCAAGGGAAATCTACCATGCCCTGCGCTCTACCCTGGACAATGAGGAGGTGTTCCGCCGACTCAAACAATCTCATCCTGGCGACATTAAATTAATGCGCATGCTCTGTGATCAGGGGGATGATAACCTGGATAGGCGGTTGCCCAGAGGCCCCATTCCCAGCCCAGTGGGGCAGGAACTGCTGGCACTGCATCGCCCCAATTCGGTAGTAGCAAGGGGCTTGGAGGTACGTCTTCACCATCTGGCGAAAATCTGTGAAGAGAATCAGAAACGGGAACGTCACGAGTATATTCCAAACATATAAGGTCTACTATTAAGGTTCACACAAATGTAAATAGCCCCTGGTAAAGCCGGGGGCTTTAGTTTGGCTCCCACCGAAAATACCCCACCAACTGCCCATAAACCGCTGGCAACACCTCCTGCAAATACCCAGGAGCCACAAAAAAAGCCTCACAGGCCACCGCGAAAAATTCCGCTGCACTCTCCAGGGCATAAGGATCCAGAGGGGTGGTTTTGCCTTTTTTGTGCCTTTTTTCCATGGTGATAAAAGCCATGGAAAAATCCCGCATCCAGGAGGCGCGACTCATGGTCCAGGGTAGTTCCGGCATGCCACCGCCTCCCTTGTCCAACTGGTGGGCGATTTCGTGGATGATGACGTTGGTGGGGTATTCTCCCTCCCCTTTCATGTCCTCCTCCACCGCATCCCAGGAGAGGACCACCGTTCCCAACTGCCACGACTCCCCCTGATGGGGACCAACCGGGTGGACTACGCCAATCTCGTCGGTCTTCTGCCAAGGGGGTATAAAATCACCCTGATAAACCACCACACTCTTCAAGTCATTCAATACCTTGAGCCCCAAATGAAGAATGGGCAGGCATGCCTGCAGGGCAATCATCCACTGAATCCGGGGCGTCAACACCATCCCCTGCACACCTTCCATGTTTTTGCGGGCGAGAAATTCATCTGCCAAATCCAAGAGTCTTTCTTTGTCCGCCATACCCAAACCACTACAAACAGGAATCCCATTCAATAGTTCCAAACGATCTGCGGCTGAATAATCCAAATGGGGCGGCAAGGCAGGTCGCTGCCAGGGGAGGAAAATCACGGGGAATCGATCACCACAAAGGCCAGGGCAAACTCCTCCTCATCCGATAAGGAAAGATGGATCACCCGGCCCGGCCAACGGGATAAATAGGCATGGGCACCACCCGTCACCACCATTTCCGGTGCCCCCTGTTCATCATTCTTCACCTCCATATCCAAAAACCAGATCCCCTGGCGAAAGCCACATCCCATGGCCTTCGCCAGGGCCTCCTTGGCGGCAAAACGCTTGGCAAAACAGGCCGCCGGTCGCGCCTTGGTCTGACAATGGAGAATTTCCGCCGGGGTGAACAGCTTCTCCAGAAACCGGTCACCAAAACGGGCCATCCCCTGCTCGATACGGGCAATCTTCACCAAATCGCTGCCAATGCCCACAATCAACGACGCGCCTCCCGCATCAGTCGTTTCATCTCCCGCACCGCCTCTTCCATCCCCACCATAAGGGCGCGACTGACAATGGAATGGCCAATGTTCAACTCATGGATCCCCTCCAAAGCCGCCACCGCCTGCACATTGTGATAATGAAGACCATGGCCCGCATTGACAATCAAACCTTGCGCCAACCCCTGCCGAACCGCCGTCTTAATGGCATCCAATGCCTGCTGCTGCCCCTCTCGCTCCACCGCTCCCGCATAGACACCGGTATGCAGCTCAATGGCAGGTGCTCCGATGGCTGCGGCTGCCGCCACCTGGGCCGGGTCGGGATCGATAAACAGGGAAACCCGAATCCCCGCCGCCGTCAAGGTCGCCACCGCCTCCGCCAGACGCTGCCGCTGCCCCACCACATCCAGCCCCCCTTCAGTGGTCAACTCCTGCCGCTTTTCAGGAACCAGGCAACAATCGGCTGGCCGCCACTCACAAGCCAATCGCACCATCTCCTCACTGGCCGCCATCTCCAAATTCAGGGTGACATGCAAAATATCCAACAACATTTTCACATCCCGTTCCTGAATATGACGGCGATCCTCCCGCAAATGGACCGTGATACCATCCGCCCCCCCTCGCTCGGCGGCAAAGGCAGCGTCCACGGGATCGGGATAACGGCCCCCCCGCGCCTGCCGGACAGTGGCCACATGGTCAATATTCACCCCCAAACGAATCATTCCTTCCCCTCCTTGCCTTTATTTCCCTCACCCGCAGAGGAACCCTCCTCCATCTTAAACATCTTGCCCGGCAAATCCAATATATCCCTGAAAATTCCCGGCACCAGACTGTCCACCGGACGCACACTCCATTTGGGATCCTCCATGGGACCGGTGACATCAAACTGGGTCTCCCACAAAGAGTGACGGCTGCCGGTAATCAATTTACCCACCACCGGAATATTGGTTAAAATTTTATCCAACATTTGAAACACCCGCGCCCCCACCAGCATATTCAACCGTTTTTCTGGCAAATCCATATCCCCAGAGATCACGATGGTCATGGCAGGACCGGCCAGGGTGAGGTTGTCACTCCTCACAATTCCTTTTTTAATCACAAAATCCCCCCCAACCTTCTTATAATAAAATCCCTCTCCCTCCAAATCGGGACGATCCCCAGTCAACAGCTTGGGCAACTCGCTGATGGAAAGCAAACTCAACAAGGTGGTCAAAAACCTGGCCTCCTGCACCACCCCATCCTTGCCTTGGATCTTGCCCTTGCCCTCCAAATGGTTGAGCAATTTTTCCCCGCGAGGCACGTTTCCTGCTACCTGCAAGCCGATTCCCCCTTCCCCGCCCTTCAAACCGGTATGCCAATCCAATGCCTTCAACAAACCACCAATATCCCCGGTGCTCAAGTTGAACTGACCGCTGTAGTCCCCCCAATCTTTCTCCTCCAACCAGATCATTTCACCGGAAGAGGTGACCTTTTTCTCCCCCAACTGAAAGTTCAACCGCTCCAGTCTAAGCAGGGAACCCTTGCTGGCCGCCTGCACTTGCAACTCTTTTCCCGTCAAACCATTGGCCAGGGTTAAATGATCGGCATCCATCTTGAAATGAAAACGGGGCCAGCTTTCCCCATCGGTTACCTGGGGTGGTCTGTCTCTTTCTTCCTTGGAAGATTTTTTGCTCAATTCATGGGATAGATCCAACTCTTTGAGTTTTGTCTCAACCTGGTATTTCTCCTTGCCCTCTTTCATCTCTTTGACCAACAACAGGGAACCATTGGTCTTGCCCAAAGAGAAGGATTTCAACTCCAACCGCCCCGTTTCCTGGCGCAATCGCAACTGTCCGTTACCATTGATTTCCAGATTACCGATTTTGCCCTTAATCTTTTCCACCTCCAGCACGCCATTTTTTTGCAACCAACCGGTGGTGTTCCACTGACCTTCACTACCCCGTTCCTTGCGCCATCCCCAATCCCCCTTGACCTTTACCTTGGACAAATCGGCATTCAATTCCAGGCGCACCCCCGGTTTGCCCGGCTTGTTCCCCATATTCAACCGCCAAGTCGCCGGCCCTTGCAAAGAACCTTCCTCCCCCAGAACCGGTTTCAACCAGGGAGAGAGGGTCTCCATGGGTATTCCCCCCTTTAAGGCAAGGGAAAGGGGCCGCACCTTTTTTCCTTTCAGCTCTTTTTCATCCTTACTCAACCAGGCCAAGTCCACCTCACCCTGGCCATTGACCTCCAAAGAGGCCAACTTGACCAACAATTTTTTCAGGCTGAACTGGCCATCCCCTCCCAACCGGCCACTCAACTGAGCCTCGCCCCCTTCACCCACCTTTTTTTCCAGACCTGGGAAACCTGCAATAGCCACATTTTTCAAAACAAGCTGACCATCAACCCCAAAGCCTGCCTCACCGGTTTTTCTCTCCAACACCGCCTGCAAGGGGGCATCGCCGGTAACCACCACCTCTTTTTCCGCCACTTCAGACAGCCGGGAGGCCAGCCAGCCATGGGGAAGAACGCCCCGCATTTTGATAAGGACGCCAGCCAAAGCCGGGTTGCTGATGCCAGAGGCTTCCACCGTACCAAACACGGGAACCCCGCCATAATCTGCATGCTCCACCACCACCTTGACCTGGTTCTGGTTGGCGGTAATTCCACCCCGTACCTTGGCAAAGGGTTGTTGCAGAAAGGGCAACCTGGCCCAATTTTCCACCAAATCCAATTTGCCCTGATAGGTAGCCTTGTTCGTACCCTCCAGGGGAAGGCGCAGGGAAAATTCCATGGCTCCCTGGCCCTTCAACTCGGTGCCCGCCAAACCGATGGCTTCATCCCATTTGAGACCAGGATGGGCGATAACCTGTTGCCATAAGGAGGCGAGATCGGCCAGAGCGGTGCCATCCACCTCAACGGTGGGATTCCGCAACATGTCGCCAATGCGCACCTTGCCCTTGATCTGGCGGGAACCAATCAATACCCCCTCCTGGACATGGGCCTCCATGGACAAGCGATCAAAGATCAACTTGGTACGTGCCTGACTAATGGGGGGTAGATCGGGATGAAAAAGTACCGAAGCATCTTCAATATTGGCCTCAATACGAAAAGCAGTGGCCTTGCCATCTTTGTCTTTGGGATAGGTATCGAAGGGAAAATGGTTTAACGGCCCCCTGATATTCACGTTGGCATCCAACACCCGACCATGCAACAGAGAGGTATCCAGCCAATGGACCACCTCACCACTCATGATGGTGACAGGATAATAATAGTTGGCCTTCTCCACCGGGCCATTCCAAATTTTGGCCTTCAATTCCAAATGGGGATCGCTACCCCCTAATCCTGTCAAGGTAAACTTGCCTTCTCCCGTGGCGTGATCGCTTTTCAGGGTGAAAGCGTTCACCATTAGATTAACCTGGGCGTTTTCCGCTACAACCTGACCCTGGGCGGTCATCCGGGTAATGGGAAAGGGCCAGCGAAAGAGTTCAGGAAAGGCAAATTGCCCCTTGCCCATTTCCAGATTCCAATCCACCTGCACCCGATCCACCCCCACCCCTTCCACCTGGGCGGATAGATCCAGAGGAGATTGCATGGTGGCCAGGGGAGAAATGCCGCTTACCAAAGGCCCCAGCAATGAGGGTTGCACCTTCTCCATCCGCCAACCACCCCGCCAGGAGTGATCCTTGTTCCACTGTCCTTCCCCTTGCAAGTTGGCCTTTTTACCCCCATGCAAAAGTTGACCGTGGAACTGCCAATCGGCACGCCCATCCTGGTGATAAAGAATCTGCCCATTATCCAGATGAACACCAATCCCCTGCCAGGCAGCCCCCTGATGAAAAATATCTACAGTCTGCAAACGCAAGGAACCGGTGGGTAATACTGCAAACGGATTACTGCCCTCTTCACCATCTTTTTCAATTTGTTCTGGTATTTCCACCCGAACCCCGGATAAAAACAAGGAAATGGGCTTACCGGTGGCCCACCAATCCCCCAGGTGCAGGCCAAGGCGAACCTGCTCTGCCGTCAAAATGGGTGAAGCTGTCGGACTGGGGCGAACTGCTACCTGGGTGGCCAACACACCGCTTGCCCCGTCCAATACCAGGGAGGAGAGTTCCACCGTTTTACCGGTATGAAAGGCGATGGTACCGATCAGCCAGGGGATGAGTTGATTCAACGAAGGAGGAAACCACCACAGCCAACCCACCAAGCTGGAAAGAAGAAACAAGACCACCCACCGCCAACGGCGAACCGGCGTCTGGCTTTTTTTGGCTTCTGTCTGGGAGGGCATTTCAGCGGTCTCGGACATCCATTCCCCGGCCATGATGGGAGAGAGTTCTAGAAAACCTTCTCATTGTAAGCCGATATGGGCAAAATGGAATGGGATGATTTTTATCTGGATCAACTTAATCGGGATATCAACTTGTCCGCCATCTCTTTTTCCCCCCATATCGCCCGTTACGCCCCATTGACCGCCGATCCGGCGGCAGTGGAACGTCATCTTGCGGAATTCCGCAGTCGGCATCAACAACGCTCTGATTTGCAAGAGGTTATGGATGCCATTCTGACGGATGAAGCCTGGTGTCGCCGCCTGGTGCTGGCCTTTGGCAACAGCTCCTATCTGGCCCATTTAATCTTGCGCTGGCCGGAATTTTTACTGGAACTCCATCAAAACAACTTTCTTGCCCCCCCGGAAGAAGAGTTGCAACGGCTGTTGCGGGAGGTCTTATCCACGGAAAAACGGGAGGAAGCGGCCCGTTATCTGCGGCTGTTCAAACATCGTCATTATCTGGCCATCGGCTTGCGGGATCTCACCTGTGAAGCCCCCCTGGAAGAGACCACCCAAGCCTTGTCACGGGTGGCGGATTTTACCCTGGAGGCCAGTTATCGGTGGTTGGATCGCTGGTTGAGCCAACGTCATGGCCAACCCATGAACGAAACCACCACCCCTCCCCAGCCCTCCCGTTTTGTCATCCTGGGCATGGGCAAACTGGGGGGCAGAGAACTCAATTTTTCCTCTGACATTGATCTAATCTTTCTCTACGACGAAGACCGGGGCCATACCCACGGGGAAAAACCCCTGCCCATTAAGAGCTACTACATCCGCTTGGGGCAGGAGCTGATGAAACTGATGCAGGAGAACACCCCGGAAGGAATGGTCTTTCGGGTAGATTTACGACTGCGACCGGATGGAGAAAGCGGGGATCTCTCCCTCTCCTGCCGTTCGGCGGAAATCTATTATGAAGCCTATGGGCAAACCTGGGAGCGGGCGGCCATGATCAAGGCCCGACCGGTGGCCGGGGATTTGGCCATGGGAGAGGAGTTTTTGCAACGGCTGCGTCCGTTCATCTTCCGCCGTTATCTGGATTTTGCCTCCCTGGATGCCATCCGCCGCATGAAGCGCAAGATTGACCACAAAATTTTGCAAAATTCCACCGGTGGTCACAACGTCAAACTGGGACGGGGTGGGATTCGGGAGATTGAATTTTTTGTCCAGGCCCAACAATTGATCCATGGTGGGCGGGAACCCTCCTTGCGTCAGCGATCCACCCTGCCCATGTTGCAGGAGTTGAAACGTCTGGGGTTGGTGGATGGTCAGACGGCGGACACTCTGGCAGAGGCCTACCCATTCTTGCGTATGGTGGAGCATCGTTTGCAGATCTACCGGGAGCAACAGTTACACACCCTGCCCACCGATGAAGGGGAGTTGTTGTGTGTGGCCAAGCGGGCGGGATTTGCCGATCTGGCCAGTTTTCTTGACCGCTTGCAGCAGATTACCCAACAGGTGCACCACATCTATGGCAACCTGTTTTTTGAAAGCGAGCGACGTTCCCAACCAGAAGAGGAAATGGAAGCCCTGCTGGCCTTGGACATTCACTCCAGCCAGTGGCATCAACAGGTTCGGGAAATGGGGTTCCAGGAACCGGAGGCGTTGCGTTCTCTGTTGATTCTCTTACGGGAGGGACCATCGGGGGCCAATCTGACCGAGAGTGCCCGCAAATGGTATGACATGCTGGCGGCACCCCTATTGGCAGAAATTCATCGGGCTGCCGATCAGGATTTGGCCTTGCACCATGCAGAAGCCTTTTTGCGAGCCATTGGTCGCCGTACCAACTATCTGGCCTTGCTGGTGGAAAACAGTGCGGTATTGGGTCTTCTGGTCCGCCTGTTCGGCATCTCCCGTTTTCTCTCCCGTTTTTTCAACCAGACCCCCTCTTTGCTGGACAGCCTCATCGCCCCTGGTTTTCTTGATCATTATCGGGACAAGAGTGAACTGGGCAAGGAGCTGGCCAAATCCATGTCTGAATGTCCCGATGCGGAAGAGCGGGGGCGGGTGATTCGTGCCTTCAAAAATACCGAACTGTTGCGCATTGGTTTGCGGGATATTTCCGGGATTGCCGATCTGTCGGAGGTGATGGCTGGTCTGTCGGTGTTGGCGGATGCCATCCTCACCCAAACCATGATCGATGCCTTGACCGAGATGGAAGATCGCTATGGCATTCCCACCTGGCAGGATGAGGAGGGAAATGAACATCGGGCGCAATTTGCCATTTTGGCCATGGGCAAGCTGGGTGGTTCCGAGTTGAACTATGCCTCTGACCTGGATTTAATTTTTGTTCATGACAGTCAGGGACAAAATCAGGTAACCCAAGGCAGTCGCTCCATAGCCAACCCTCTGTTTTTTACCAAGCTGGGACAAAAAATCATCACCTCTTTGACCACCTTTTCCCATGGTGGCAAGCTCTATGATTTGGACATGCGGCTGCGTCCATCGGGCAATTCGGGTATGCTGGTGATCTCTTTGGAATCTTTCTGCCAATATCAAAGACATCAAGCCTGGACCTGGGAACATCAGGCCCTTTGCCGAGCACGGGTGGTAACCGGGGATCCTGCCCTGGTGGTGGCCTTGAAAAAAGAGATCCAGGAAATCCTATTGCAGGAAAGAAATGCCAAGACGTTGGGCAAAGAAATTATGGAGATGCGGGAGCGGATGTATCGGGAGAAAAAGCCGCCGGTGGATGTTATAGACATCAAACAAAGCCGGGGCGGTGTGGTGGATATCGAGTTTTTGTGCCAATTCATGATCCTGGCCCATGCCCATCATTATCCAAGAATTGTCCGTTCCAACTTGCCAGCCGCCTTGTTGGCCATGAAAAATGCCGGGCTGTTGGGTTCAGAAGAATACACCATTCTGGATAATGCCTATGGATTTTATCGCCTGGTGGAAAACCGGCTGCGTCTGTTGCACGATCGTTCTGAAAACAGGTTGCATAACGACGAAAAATCATTAATAAGATTGTCCAGGCTTTGTGCGTTGCAGGAGGGGGAGGATATCCGCCAACTGTTGCAACAGCATTTCAACCGGGTACTGCCCCTGTTCAACCATTATCTATCTTGACGGCTTGGCCAAAAGAGGATACTTCAGAGGCAGAGCAAGAAAACATGCAGAATCGTTGACACTTAACTTGTGGGAGACTTTCGGTGAGCGGATCCATGGAGGACAAAGACGGCAAAATCTGGATGGACAATGAATTGGTGGATTGGCGGCAGGCCAAGATTCATGTCCTGACCCACACCCTTCACTATGGTCTGGGTGTCTTCGAGGGGATTCGCTGTTACAATGGGGTACAGGGACCGGCGGTTTTTCGCCTCAAGGCCCATATGGATCGTTTAATGCGTTCCGCCCATATTTTGGGTATGCCCATGCCCTATTCATCGGAGAGTCTGCAACAGGCAGTGTTGGAGACCATCCAGGCCAATCAGTTGAAGGCGTGTTATATTCGTCCGCTGGCCTTTTATGGGGCTGAGGGTATGGGACTTAATCCCAAGGCGTGCAAGGTGCATGTGATTGTCGCCACCTGGGAGTGGGGTGCCTACCTGGGTGAGGATGGCATGACCAATGGCATCCGGGTGAAGACCTCTTCCTACACCCGTCACCATCCCAATGTGGTGATGACCCGTGCCAAGGCGTGTGGCAACTATCCCAACTCCATCCTGGCCAAGACCGAGGCCCTTTCCTGCGGTTTTGAAGAGGCACTGCTATTGGATACCGAAGGGTATGTGGCGGAAGGTTCCGGGGAGAATATTTTCATCCTGCGGGATGGGGTGTTGAAGACTCCGCCCTTGGACAGTGCCCTGGATGGCATCACCCGTGATACGGTCAAGGTGTTGGCGACGGAAATGGGGATTCCCATTGTGGAACAACGTTTTCCCCGTGATGAAGTATTGATTGCCGATGAGGCCTTTTTCACGGGAACGGCGGCGGAGATTACCCCTATTCGGGAGTTGGATGGTCGTCAGATTGGCAAGGGAATGGCGGGTCCGGTGACCAAGGAGATTCAGCAACGCTTTTTCCAGGTGGTTCAAGGGCGCAACCCCAAGTATCAGGATTGGCTGACCCTGGTGAAGTGATCTATCCTGCACAGGCGGGAGGGAGTTGCGCTTCCCGCCTGTGAGGTAAATTCCCATCCAGCCTGGTCAGAAGGGGGTCGGCCAGGCGCGGGATGTTGACTAATGGACTGCGCGCACTTCGTTGAGGGTGGGACCGTGGGCAATGACGGCGGCATCTTCAAAGTCCAGCCCGCCTTCTGGAACCTCTGCGTTGAGCAGGTGGTCCATCACCATGTTGAACTCTTCATCGTAGCCTTCCATCAGGTGGATACCCAGGCCATCTCCCAGTACGCGTTTGACCTGGCAGGGAAATTCCAGATAATCCATCCCAATGAAAACCCGGCAAGTTCCCACTCGACCGATCATTCCCTGGCAGGGGAGCGATGTGCAATGGGCGAACAGGCCACCATGGCTGCCATTGTCGGTGGTGCCATGCAGAATCGGCACACCCTCAAAGGAAAACTCGATGCGCAAAAGCACGTCGGCACGTTCGGCTCTGCGGAAAAAGGGTTTGCTGCTCTGACGATTGGTGGCTGGCATAACGTCCATACTGACCTCCCCGCTGAATTATCAACGTATTTTGGTGACGGACCATCCCAACACTGTTGCATACCCAGGCACAAATCAAGGGTATATAGAGGAGGAAGCAATAAGCCTGCCAACAAATTTAACAACAATATCAATAGAATAATTGGACTTTTTTTGGGACAAAATGTTCCATGGAACACTGTTGCATGACACATTTTTGTATCACAATAAACAGGGGATGGTTATGGGTGGGCAGGATGCGGTTTTGTTGTTGAGCGAATGCAGGACTAAAAGCTGGTCATCGGCAGTAATGCGAATGGTAGGACCGCTGACCAGGCTGGCTCCCGTGACCTTGCTGCTGGTGGCCACAGAGGGAGATGAGGTGGCATTCTGGGTTGATCAACCAGGGGAACTGGAAACCATCCTGCAAGTGACCTTTCCCACACCCGCCAATGCGGAAACCCTGGCCCCCTGGCTGGCGGAGTGGATCGGGCAACAGGGATTCAGCCATGTGGCGGCGGCCAGCTCCACCTGGTCCAGGGATCTTTTGCCCCGCTTGGCGGCCATGCTGGATCTTTCCATGGTTTCGGGAGTCAGCGGTATTGTGGACCGGCAGACCTTTCAGCGTCCTGTTTTGGCTGGTCGGGGGTTGGAGACGGTGCGTATCAATCAACAACCGGTGATCATGACCTTGCAGGCCAGCCTGTTTCCGGCCAATTCCCAGTTTAAAGAGACTCCATTACCAGTGATTGCCATACCGCCACCAGAACAGACCATGGGCAGTCGCCATGTGGCCTTTTTACCCTCTCCTTCCACTCACAAGGAGTTGACCACGGCTTCAGTGGTGGTGGCAGGCGGACAGGGGGTGGGAGATTTGGCCACCTTTGGTCAACTGGAACAATTGGCTGCTTTGTTGGGCGGCGCGGTGGGGGCCAGTCGGGCGGCGGTGGATGCGGGCTTTGCCCCTAACGACTGGCAGATTGGCCAGACTGGCAAGACCATCGCTCCCCAACTCTACCTGGCGGCGGGTATTTCCGGGGCCATTCAACATTTGGCGGGAATTCAGGCGGCAGAAACCATGGTGGTCATCAACAAGGATGAGGCGGCCCCCATTTTTGCCATCAGTGATTATGGTCTGGTGGGCGACTTGCATAAGGTGCTGCCAGAACTCCTTACCCTATTGCAACAGGATTGACCCCCTTGCCCATCTGCGTTGCCTGCCATCAACCCATTCATGGCCGCTTTTTGCAGGCCTTGGGCGGGAATTGGCATTCCCAATGTTTCATTTGCCCGGAATGCCGACAACCCATTGGCAGTGGGCAGTTTTTTGAGAAAAAGGGCTATCCGTTCCATCCAGAATGTTATGCCAGAAAACATGCCCCCCTTTGCCATGGCTGCGAGACGCCCATTGTGGGCACCATTATCACAGCTTTGGGCAAAAGTTTTCATAGTCAATGCTTCCTGTGTTCAGCCTGTGGAAAACCCATACAAGCCGGAGGGTTTTTACCCCATCAGGACAAGCCCTATCACACCGCCTGCTACCATCAAAAATTCAGCCCCCGTTGTGTGGTCTGCCAAGGCCCCATTCGCACGGCCAGCTATGTGACCAATTTGTGGGGTGAGAGCCATTGCGAAGAGCACTTGCACCAATATCGAAGCTGTTTTTCCTGCAATCGATTGATGGCCCCGGCGGTGACGGGTGGTGGGGTAGTGTTATCGGACGGACGCGCCCTCTGCCAATTGTGCCGTCAACAGGGGGTGGAGAATGAGTTCAAGGGTTCCAAATTATTGCGCCAGGTTCGTCAGTTCCTGCATGAACAGGGCATGGCATTTTCAGAGCACCCGATTCCCTTGCGATTGACCGGTCTGGAAGAGATGCAACGCCTTACCCAACCCAAGGCAGGGCGACCGGCGGTGGGGGTTACCCGTACCCAGACTTTCAGCCGGGGTGGGAAGGTGGTGGAGCGGGTATTACAAGAGATTGTCATTCTCCACTCATTGCCGGAGGAGCATTTTACCATGGTGGCCGCCCATGAGTTGGGACATGCCTGGCTGTTCATGAATGGGATCGATGAATTGCCCCCCATGGTGGAAGAGGGTTTGTGCGGACTGTGCGAACATCTTTGGTTGAAGCAGTTTGACACCCCCCACAGCGTGTTTCGCTTGAAGGGGTTGCAGGAAGAGAAGGATGCAGTCTATGGCCAGGGTTACCAGGCAGCCATATCCTCCCTCAAACGGCTTTCCTTCAACCAACTGTTGGATTTTATCAAAAAGAACCGCCGTTTTCCCATCAGCAATCCCATTGCCCGCTTATTGGGGGTGATTTGAGGCATTTTTTCCCACCAAATGCCAGCAGCGTTTAAGGGCATCCACCACAATGGGATCAAACTTGCTGTCCACCCCTTGATCCAGAATGGCAAAGGCATCCTCGGAGGACATGGATTTGCGATAGTGACGGGTGGCGGTAAGGGCCTCGAAGACATCTGCTACTGTGATGATGCGGGTCATGAAGGGAATTTCCCCTGCCGTTAGCCCCAATCCGTAGCCGGAGCCATCCAGGGCTTCGTGGTGGGCGGAAGCGATGAGAGGCACCGTGCGGTACTTGCGAGCGAAGCGGATTTTATCCAGGATGGTGCGGGTCAGGGTGACATGTTGTTTGATGTGGGCATACTCTTCGGCGGTTAATTTACCCGGTTTTTTCAAGACCATGTCATCAATGCCAATTTTGCCATAATCGTGGAGCAAAGCGGCCACTTCCAGCACATCGACCACCCCTTTGTCAAAGCCCAACTCCTGGGCAATGGTGGTGGCATATTCCATCACCCGGCTGGAGTGACCGGCGGTGAGGTTGTCTTTGGCATCGATGGAAGCGGCCAAGGCTTTCAACATGCTGCGGAATTGATACTCCTGCTCTTCCAACAGGATGGCATTTTCCACCGCGATGGCAATGATGGAGGCCACCCCTTGCAACAGGTAGAGATCGTCATCGGTAAACCCTCCTTCCAATTTATTAATGGCTTCCACCACGCCGATCACTTCATCGCTGCTGGTGACCAGGGGGACGCAGAGGATGGAGCGGGTGTGGTAGCCGCTTTTCAGATCGGAGGAGGAGTCAAAACGGGGATCGTTGACGGCATCCTGGATGATCAACGATTCACCGGTCACCGCCACCACCCCGGCAATCCCCATATTGATGTTTAATGTTACTCCTTGACCATCGGCACCCTTGGCATAAAGGGAGTGGAGTTGATTGCCGTCTTCATTCAAAACAAAGATGGTTCCCCGATCACAGCCAATCCACTGGCAGAGTTCATGGATAAATTGGGCGGCTGGCTCCTTTTCCTGCAACCAAGCCGGATTTTCCACCAATTCCTGCTTGATTCTCTTCAAGAGAGAGGCTTCATCCCGGGAAGAAAAGCGTCCTTTGCGACTGTTGAGCATTTCCAGGCAGCCTAAGGGTCTGCCATCAGGGGAAATAAGTGGAATGGCGAGAACGCTTTCAGTGCGATATTTTAAATTTTTATCGATCTCTTCATTGAAGTAGGGATGGTCGTAGGCATTGGTAATGTTCATCACCTGTCGCCGCAACAGGGCGGCCCCAGCCACTCCCATGCGCAGGGCCAGGCGGATATCCAGTCCTTCCGCTCCCTGGGCAAATTCAGCCCGCAGGGTCATGCTGTCCCAATCGATGAGAAAGAGGGAGCTGCGGTCTACGCCCAGCAGATGGGAGGTTTCTTTGATGACGGAAGGGTAGAGGGTTTTTAAATTGCGTTCGCAGCCCACCCGCCGTTGGATCTCCAACAGATGACGCCAGATTTCCCTGTCGTTGTCCATATTCCCCTCCCCCATTGCCCCACTTGGTGAAACACTTCAGCTATTGCTTCCAATGAGATGGAATTATATGCTTTTTTTTGGCAACAACCAGTCTCCATAAAATTTTGTAGCTGAACGAAATATCTGCTTGCTAATATATACGGAGATACGTATATTCAAATTCAGGAGGGGAAGCGATGGAGTTGGACACTTTGTTCAAGGCATTGGCGGACACCACTCGTTTGCGCTGTTTGATGTTGTTGATGGAATTCAAAGAGTTGTGCGTTTGTGAATTGACGGAACCCCTGTCGTTGGCGCAACCCAAGGTATCCCGGCATTTGGCGGCATTGCGGGCCAGCAACCTGGTGGTGAGTCGCAAGGAGGGGTTGTGGGTGCATTATCGGGTGAATGAAGCGTTGCCTGGATGGGTATTGGAGGTCATGCAGGCCAGTTTTCAGGGTTGTCGGTTGACCCAGCCTTTTGTGGAGGATCGCCAGCGTTTGTTGGCAGGGCGGGGTGAGAGTGGGCAGTGTGTGAGTAAATGTTGTTAAAATCTGTCTATTTTTTGGCTTATTGCGGTATTTTTTATACTTTAAACCATAATTGGTGATTTTCTTTATACACCCTTGCCAGCATTTCTCCAGACCCTGTGCACCCGGCCAACTACAGGGTCTTTTTCACCTTCCCGGCTCATAAGCGGGAAGGTTTTTTTGTGCCTTCCGTAGCAACATTCAAAATAAAAAAACTCCCCACCCCGAATTTCTCCTGCAAATAGCTTTCCTTACATTCAAGAAAAAAACGTATCGCTAAAAACTCCAAAAACTTCTTGGAAATTGTGGATTTTCTGGTATAGTTACCCTTTTGCAAAAATCAATCATAACCATGCCTTACGAGACATTGGCAATTTTTAGAAGATATTTGATTTTTTTAGGAATTTAAACTTAGTCTAAACCTAGTTCTGTCAAAATGAGGCCGTTTATGCCCCGTCAGCTTTTGATCATGCGTCATGCCAAATCAGCCTGGGATACAGGTGTTCCAGACTTTGACCGCCCTCTTGCAGACAGAGGTTTGCGGGATGCTCCACGGGTCGGGGCTTGGTTACAAAAATCCAAATTAATTCCAGACCATGTGGTTTCCTCCCCGGCGGAACGGGCAAGGCAGACGGTGATCGCAGTTTGTAATGAACTGGATTTCAAGAAAAAGAAAATCATCTGGGACCCCAGAGTTTATGGAGCGGGTTCAGAAGACCTGTTGGAAGTGTTGTCGGAGGTGCCCAAGAAGGCCAAGGTGGTCCTGCTGGTGGGACATAATCCAGGATTGGAATTTTTGACCAACCATCTGACGGGTACTGCCGAAAGTACCTATGATGATATGTCGGATGTTGGATTGATCAAAACCGCCACGGTTGTTCACTTAAAAATGCCCGACGATTGGAGCAACCTTTCTGCCGGATGCGCCTCTTTGGTTGTGGTAAAAAATCCTGGTGACTTGAACAGTTAAAATTTGCATTGCTCTGGAGACAGCATGGACAGGATCATCCAGAAGCTTAGGAGCCAGTATTCGGTTTTGCTGGAAAGATTGGAGGAGTATCTCCGTTTTCCCTCGGTTTCTGCTGATCCGAACCATCGCCAGGATATGGTTCGCTGTGCCGACTTTACAGCCGGTCTGATGCAATGGGCTGGGTTGCAGGAGGTAACTGTCCATGCCACAGGGGGCCATCCCATTGTGTTGGGTGAATGGCATCATGCTCCAGGTGCTCCCACCGTTTTAATCTATGGCCACTATGATGTGCAACCCGTGGACCCTCTTGATCTTTGGGAACAGGATCCTTTCACCCCCCATCAACGGGATGATCGCCTGATTGCCCGTGGCAGTGCAGATGACAAAGGGCAATTTTTTGTCTATTTGGCTGCCTTGCATACCATCATGGGGGAGTTGGGAACCTTTCCTGTCAATGTTATCTGTTTGGCAGAGGGTGAAGAAGAAGTGGGTAGTGCCCATTTGCCAGAATTTTTGCGCAACCATCGTCAACGGTTACAAGCGGATATTGCACTGGTTTCCGATACCGCCATGTGGGCGGAAGGATGGCCTGCCATCACCGTGGGGTTGCGTGGTCTGATCGGCATGGAGTTGCAACTGACGGGTCCTGATCGGGATTTGCATTCGGGGACCTATGGCGGTGGGGTGGCCAATCCTTTGGAGCTGATGGCCCGATTGTTGGCTTCTCTTAAAGATGAGCAGGGACGGGTTGTCATCGACGGGTTTTATGACAAGGTCCGGTTACCCTCCCCCAAAGATCGGGAGGAGTTGCAACGCATTCCCTTGGATGAACCCGCCTATTGGCAGGATTTGGGAGCGAGTGCGGGAGCAGGAGGAGAGCGGGATAAATCCCTGTTGGAACGCCTGTGGTGGCGTCCCACCCTGGAGATCAATGGCTTGTGGGGTGGTTTTAATGGGGTAGGTTCCAAAACGGTCTTGCCCTCCAAAGCCTTTGCCAAAATCACCTGCCGGTTGGTTGCCGATCAAGATCCTGAAGAGGTGGCCTCTTTGGTGATTCACTGGCTTGAAAACCATGTTCCAGTCGGCGCACGCCTGACCATTCAACGTTTTCCTGGAAGTGGCGTACCGCTGGTTGTGAAGGATGACCTGCCCGCCTTGGGGGCAGCCCGATTGGCCCTAAAACAAAGCTTTGGCCGCGATCCTCTCTTGTTGCGGGAAGGTGCCTCCATTCCCATCACTGCCGATTTTAAAGAAATATTAGGCATGGATACCCTGCTGCTGGGCTTTTCCCTCCCCGACGCCCGCTGCCACTCCCCCAATGAAAACATTCACCTGCCTACCCTGCTAAAGGGCATGGAAGCTATTGTTCGGCTTTTGTTCCAACTTGCGGAAGACGTTCACACCAACAGGTGAATCGGACACTGAAAGAGTTCTATCCTCCGTGGCTCAAGGTTCCGGCGTGACTTCCACGTCAGAATCCAACGAATCGATATCATGGAAAAACAGCCGCACATCCTGGG
>JADFXB010000270.1 GCA_015233935.1 Magnetococcales bacterium
CTAACCGCTGCGGCCTCATTGAAGCTTCAGCTTTAAGAGAATACCTTCTTTTTGGTGGTTGATGCCGTGGATGTGGCACGGGCCTACTTGAGTCAACAACTGATCCAGGCCGGATTCCAGGTGGAAGAAGCCATCAACGGTATTCACGCCATGGAAAAAATTATCTCCATCCCGGTGGCCATGGCCATGGTGGATATTAATCTGCCCAAAATGGACGGACTGGATCTGGTTCGGCAAATTCGCCAGCAACCCTCCTTACGTGGCTTGCCAGTGTTGGTCATGAGCGTTGCTCCCCGCCCCGGCGAACGAGAAGCCGCCATGCGGGCCGGAGCCAACCTGTTTCGCGCCAAACCCATCGTCGCCAACGACGTGGCAGGTCTGACCCATTTGTTGGTCAAGGCCTCACTCCGCCCCCATTTGCATAAGATTGATTAATTTATGGCTATGACTCCGCTCTTACAACAATTCATTGCCGAAGGTCGGGAGCTTTTGGAAAAAAGCGGGGCAGGAATTCTGGTATTGGAAAAGGATCCCGCCGATAATCGTACCATCAATGAAGTGTTCCGCGCCCTTCACACCCTGAAAGGATCCTCCGGGCTGTTCGATCCGGAATTTGCCTTTTTGACCAAAGTGGCCCACGCCGGGGAAGACCTGCTCTCTGAAGCACGCAACGGTCGCCAACCCTTCTCCCACGACATGGCCGACGCCCTGCTGGCCACCATGGATCTTTTGAATCAATGGTTGGACGCCATCGAAAGGGATCAACAACTGCCCAGCGATGCCGCCCAACGGGGGGAATCCCTGGCTGCAACTTTGCGTGGACTCATGGCCGGAGCCAACAAAGAAGCTCCCACCACCAAGAGCACCCCAGAAGCAGAAAAGGAAGAGGAGTGGCTCAACGAGCTTCCCGCGACCCTCTTTACCCCCCTCTATGCGGCACATTTGCAAGAAGACACCCTGGTTACGGTGGTGAGCTATCAACCCGATAGCGGATGCTTTTTCATGGGTGAGGATCCCCTGTTCACCCTCTCCCAAGTACCAGAGTTGGTCTCGTTTATTTTAATGCCCACCGTGGCCTGGAATTGTGGCGGGGAGTTCGATCCCTTTGATTGCCGGTTGCATTTTTATGTGATCTCCACCGCGCCCCGTCAACAGGTGGCAGAGTTGTTTCAATATGTGGAACAACAGGTTAAAATTTCTCACCTTCCGGTCCAGCGTCTTCTCAACAACCGCCAGATGGTCTCCCGCGAATTGTTGATTCAGGTATTGAAAGAACAAAAAGAGGTTCTCGACATGCCCATGACCCCGGCTGAATGGGTACATGTCTTTCCCTCCACCATCCAAATTTTGCGTTATACCCTCTCCCAATACATGCCGGCCATTCTGGGCAGTTTGGATGTGGCGGTGAAGCAGTCGGAAAAGGAAAAAGGCTTCGCTCCCTTGCGCTGCTTCATGGAAAATCTTTCCCTGACGGACAAACCACCCCAACCTGCCAAACGGGAAGGGGGGGAGGTTGCGGCAGAAACTGGAGATAAGGGAGCCATTCGTACCCTCAAAGTGGATAACAGCCGTATCGACCGCTTGATGGAACTGGCCGGTGAGCTGGTGGTGGCCAAAAATGCCATGCCCTATCTGGCCCAAATGGCCCTCCACAACTATGGAGCCAAGGATCTATCCAGCCGCATCATGGAAAGCTACGGTCAAATGAACCGACTGGTGGAAGAGGTGCAATCTTCTATCCTGCAAGTCCGTATGCTGCCAGTGGGGACCGTGTTTCAACGTTTTCCCCGTTTGGTCCGGGATACCTCCCGCAAGCTGGATAAACAGGTGCGGCTGGTTATGGAAGGGGAAGAGACCGAAGCAGATAAAAATATTATCGAAATTCTTTCCGAACCCCTCATCCACCTGGTGCGTAACAGTCTGGATCACGGTCTGGAAGCCCCAGACGAACGATTGAACAATGGCAAACAACCCCAGGGAGAGATCCGTCTGGTGGCCCGCCAGGAGAGTGATCGGGTGGTGATCGAAGTTCGCGACGACGGACGGGGGGTGGATCCCCAGCGGGTCAAGTCCAAAGCCCTGGCCAAAGGATTGATCACCCGCGAAACCCATGATGCCATGAGCGATCATGATGCTGTGCAATTAATCTTTGCCCCCGGCTTTTCCACCGCTGAACAGGTCTCCGATCTTTCCGGGCGCGGCGTCGGTATGGACGCAGTACGGGCGGCAGTGTCGGCTGTGGGTGGGGTGGTCACCCTGGAAAGTCAAAAAGGGGTGGGATCCATGATCCGCTTGGAACTACCCATGACCATGGCTGTCACCAGGGTCATGCTGGTGGAAGAGGGCGGCTCACTCTACGGAGTTCCCCTGGACCAGGTGGCCGAAACAGTTCGTATCCCTGCCCATACCATCCACCGGATTCACAACAAGGAAAGCATCATTCTGCGGGAACGGGTGCTTCCCCTGTTTCGCTTGGGACGTTTGTTGGGGCAGCAAGTAAAGGAAGAAGAGGGAATAGAGCTGTCGGTCCTGGTGGTGCGGGCGGCAGGCCACCTTTTTGGTCTGGTGGTGGGTGGATTCCAAAAAGGGGTGGACATCGTCCTCAAACCCCTGGAAGGTATCCTGGCCGGGGTGGCTGGTTTCAACGGGGCAGCCCTCCTGGGTAACGGTCGGGTACTGCTGGTGTTGAACCTCAAAGAATTGATCGGACGCGGATAAGCCATGGCCATCGACTATCAGGATAACCAAGCCATTATGAGTGATGTGTGTACGGTGGAAGAAGCAGATGGCTTCCTTGCCTGGTTGCGAGATCACCCCCAGGCAGAGGTGGATATGGCTGCCTGCACCCATATTCATACGGCCATCCTTCAGGTGGTTATGGCCTTGTCACCCAAAATTGTAGCCTTTCCCGAACAGGTATTTTTATCCCGTGTAATGCAATCCCTGGGACAGTTTTCCAGTCCCCCAGGTCAGCAATAAGGAAATAGGGGAAATGATGACCGAATATGTAACCTTCCGATTAGCCAATCAAATATTTGCCCTGCCGTTGGAACGGGTGCGGGAAATTATTCGCATGCCAGAAGTGGCCCACGTGCCCCTGGCCCCAACCAGTCTGTTGGGACTGGCCAATCTGCGGGGATTGTTGTTGCCCGTGGTATGCCTGAACGCCTTGCTTTTTCAGAGTTCCTCTACCCTTACCGACAGCACCAGAGTGGTGGTGGCAGAAAATAAAAGCGGTGCCCTGGTTGGATTCGTGGTGGATCGCATGGATCGGGTCATCAATGTGGATGACAGCAAAATGGAATCGGCTGACATCATGCAGGATACGGTGCAATCCGAATTCCTGGTGGGAATACTGAAAAATGTGGCCGGTCATGCCATGGTCCTCATCTTCGACCTGGATCAACTGATGGCGGGTGAATACAGTCATCTTGGACGCAAGACGACCAGCAGCGGATCAGGACTGGATGACCACGAACACTCCTTGCGTCAACACAACACCATGGAGGAGGAAACCCAACTGGTCACCTTTCTCCTGGATCGCCAGGAATATGCCTTCCCCATTCACAAGGTAAGGGAAATCGTCCGCATACCCACCAACATCAGCCAGGTTCCCAAAGCCGCCCCCTACCTGTTGGGTATGATCAACCTGCGGGAAGAGCTGCTGCCCCTGGTCAGTCTGCGGCGCATCTTTGGCATGAGCGAAGATGTGATGGATGAGC
>JADFXB010000271.1 GCA_015233935.1 Magnetococcales bacterium
CGTTGTCTGACCATTGCAGTTTGAAGGACTTGGGCGGGTAGTTGGTCGTGAGGTTGCGGTTGGTGATGGCCAGTTCGGTAACGTCCACCGCGCTGGCAAAGGCATATTTGATCCAGTCCACCGGATTGTTGGTATAGCTCGCCCACCAGGTACTGGAGATCAGGTTGTCAAAGGCCTTGGACGGGGCATAGGTGGCGGAATAGGAGTCATGGGCGGTGGCGGTGCCGCCGTTGCACTGATCCGCTCCCCCGGAGGTGGCCCGCATTTCGATCTCGGAAATGGCGTAGTAGCCCAAATTTCCCGATGCGCCAAAACCCTCGGTGATATACAGCCGCCAGTAGAGGTGATTGCTCATTGGTGACCAGCCACGAAAAACCCGCCGAGGTCACCCTGGCGGGCGATGGAGAGGGAAAGGTTCGCTGGATGCGAATTGCACCCAACTGCGGATCAATTCTTTTAGATCCTCCAGCGTTCCGTGAACCCAGCCCTCCATTTTGCCGTTCTGGAAACGGGCGTATTTTTCGACCTTCATGGTCTCCGGGTTGCCGATGACGACCAAGACGTGGCAGGGGGAGAATTTGCTCATGCGCCGGTACATGATCCGTTGGCCGATGCTGACATGCTCGTATTCCTGGTATAGACCGCGCACCGCACCTTGGGTGTCACGGCGGCGGTTTGTGCGCTGTTTTTCCTCATTTCCTTCCTCCCTTCCGCAGGCCAAAAAAGAGCGGCCCGTTCCACTGGGTGCCGGTAATGGCGCGGGCCACCGCCGACAAACTGCGGTATTTTCTCCCTTGAAATTCAATTCCATCCGCTAGAACCGTGACCACATGCTCCACGCCCTTCCACTCTCTCAGAATGCGCGTGCCAGGGGCGGGCAGCGACGGGTCGCCATTGTCGGTGGGCTTGTGCGGCGGCTTCTCTCCCCGGGCGATGCTGTCGAGGATGACTTCCGCCGGTTCGGAAATACCGCCGTGGGCCAGTTCCTGGATGCGGTAGGCCAGGCGGCGCAGCAGGTAGGTGCGCCCGGCCTGGGGCGGATCGGCATTGAACATCTTGCGCCAGAGGTTGTTCAGTTCCAGAGTGGATTTGCCAGGCAGGGTGGCGAGGTTGGCGAGTACGGTCATGGCTGTTTTCCCTTTTTGCCGTCGTTGAGAACGGTGACATAAGGGTCCATTTGGCGACCGTTATCCAGGGGAATATTCTCCGTATTTCCAGTTTGTTGCGCCTTTTTCATGCGATGGCGCAGGACGCCGGTAGCGAGGATTTCGGCCACTTCATCCAGGCGTTGGTCGGGGGTCATTTCTGCGGGATGAGTAATACGCACCATCGTCTCCATGATCTTTTTGGAAATCCAACAGAGTGTGGCTTGTGCCAAACATAGCAAATCAGACCGTGCTCTCCATGCACGAATCGGATGGTACAATCTCCATAATGGAGATGTCAATATCTTTTTATGGGCTTGGATGCATCTTGGCGAGTAATTGTGGAGTGCTGGCAAACGAGGAATGATGATTTATAGCATTTTTACGAACGATGGCGTTTCCACCCCTTATTCATGGCTGGAAAACGCACAAACTGTACAAAAAAGATATCTGAAATCAGCGTGTTTTCTATCAAAACGTGCCAAGAATACAAGATCAGTAGGCGGTGCCTTGAATGTCTCCAAAAGCAAACACATTATGGTGGATCAGCTCTTCGGCCATCCAATATCCACGAACCGACCCGTTGCTTAAAATCTTAAGCGTCATAACTCCTTTCCATTTGAAAGGATTTTTTGGATCTATAAAAATAAATCCATCATAAATCAAGAATATTGTATTCTTAAAGCATGCCCCACTTCCATTGAGAGTTGATTTATAAGAATCCCCTTTTGCTGGCTTGACGGTCATAGAACAATCCAATTTCGCATGACCGTTCCTTATCGTAATCGTCCAGTCATTTATCTGGTATGTAAATAGCTCTCCGGATTGAAAATCGTCAGTTGGTGCAAAAAAATCGTTCCCGTGGGCTATGGGCAGATCTCTGGCATTTCCTGCCAACCTGAGAGTACGGTCACAGCACTCATCGGATGTGGAAATGGGGATTGGATCGATAGATCCATTCTTTTTGCCTTTGCGGCGAACATTACCCATTGTGTGTCTCCCTAACTTGATATCTAACTGCTGATCTTTTTTGTAAGAGCAATCAAATTGATTGTTCTGACAGATTTCGCCCTTTCATCAACCTCTCTATTTAAAGCATAGATTTCTGCAATCAACTGCGCACGCAAAGGTGGACTTATTTTCCACCCGTTCTGGTCGATCAATACTTCTGCAGTCTCGATGGCACTGACAAGTCCCTTTAAATCAACATCTCCAGACGATTCGACTTTTCCTGTCAAAAGCCAGCCTATATCACACTTGAGTGCTTCGGCCATTTTTACCAACAGGTCTGGAGTTGGATCACGACGACCAGCCAAGTAGTGATTGATTGCCCCAGAACTTACTCCCAACACCTCTCCAAGATGGACTTGAGACATATCTAATGTTTTCAGACGATCCCGAGCACGGTTGATCCACTCATTCACGTTCGTAGCCCAAATCTGCAAAATTTAGATTGACAAAACGGATGCGCATGTTCATCATACCTCCATATTGGATGTTTGACAGCATAATTCACACTCCTCATTGTGCCATTAATCTCCTTCATTTTCCACGGGATAATTAGCGATTTTCCGCAGATGCAAAGACTTTTCCGGTCATGGGAGTGTTTCTGGGCAACAGGATTGGGTGGCTGGCGTATAGGATGCCCCCATTTCCGTTTGTCCTTATGACAGGATGTTCGTCAAAAGTGCTCAATTTTGTTGCGCTCAGGAGACTGAGCCAGGCTTTGGCAATCCACCGACGAGGGGCTGGATCAGGAGTTCAACTCCCTGGAAGCGCAGAGGGAGGCCTGTCTGGCCTACATCACCAGCCAGAAGGCGGAAGGGTGGCTCCCGGTGGGGGATCGCTATGACGATCCCGCCTTCTCCGGTGGCACCCTGGAACGCCCGGCGTTGCAACGGCTGCTGCGGGACATCGAGGCGGGCAAGGTGGATTGCATCGTCTGCTACAAGCTGGATCGCCTCACCCGCTCCCTGCTGGACTTCTCCAAACTGGTGGAGATCTTCGACCGGCGCAGCGTCACCTTCGTTTCCATCACCCAGTCCTTCAACACCACCACTTCCATGGGGCGGCTGACGCTGAACGTACTGCTCTCCTTCGCCCAGTACGAACGGGAGACCACCGCCGACCGCATCCGGGATAAATATGCCGCCAGTCGTCGCAAAGGGTTGTGGATGGGGGGCTGTCCGCCCCTGGGGTATGACATCCAGAACCGGGAACTGCTGGTTAACCCGGAGGAGGCCGAGCAGGTGCGGCATATCTTCCGCCGCTTTGCCGAAACCGGTTCCCCCACCCAGGTGGTGAACGAATTGCGGGAGAGCCAGTTCCACAACAAAACCTGGAAAACCACCGAGGGTATTTTGCGCCAGGGGCGTTTTCTCAACAAGGCCTCCCTCTACCGCATCCTCAAAAACCGGGTTTACCTGGGGGAGGCGGTTTACAAAGGCGAGGTTCACCCTGGCCGCCATCAGGCGATTGTGGAGCGGGAACTCTGGGAACAGGTGCATGCCCTGATCGACGAACACCGGCGGCCCAACTCCAACCTGCCCCGAGGCCAGACGCCCTTTCCC
>JADFXB010000272.1 GCA_015233935.1 Magnetococcales bacterium
AGACCGCAAACGCAGTTAACAACACAAAGGTCCCCAGCAAGACCGCAAGGCTGATCTTTGTTGAGTTGTGTCCCATAAGAAATTTCATGGTTGTGTTCCAGAATTGTAGCATTGGCAAAAAGAGGAGGGCTTCCTGGAAGAGACTTTTGAATGTCTGCAATCCATTCAGCAAATTATATCGATACCTGGCAAGTTAGACAAAGGTGAATTTGCCAAAAAATTTAAATTCCAATTGAAAATAACTTACCGAATCATTGTCATCTCACCCACGTTGGAACCGGATTGTTTTTGGCGGCGTAATTGACGACGGAAGGCGGTTTCCATATCCATGTATTGCACATTCATGCGCAATAGCAAGAAGCGGATGGAGCGTACCAACGTGCGCAGCAGTTTGTAGCCGATCATGGGGTAAATTTGCACCACTTCATTGAACTTATTGCGGGAAAGGCAGATGACTTCGGTTTCGCCCACGGCACGCAGGGTAGCGGTGCGTTGCACATCTTCCACAAAGCCGAATTCACCGGCCAGATCGCCTGCTTCCAGGAGATGGAGGCTGGATTTGCCAACGGTATTTTCGGTTTCCGCACTCACCGACAGGGAGCCGGAGACGATGCAATAGAGGGTGGCATCCAGGGAGTGTTCGGTAGTGAGGGGTTCGCCGGAGAAGAGTTGGCGCAGTTCGACAATTTCTGCCAGGACTTTGGCTTCGTTAAAGGTCATCTCATCGGACAGTGGGGAGTCCATGAGCAGGCGTAAGGGGGAGCGTTCCAGAAAGAGGGGCTCTTCGTTTTGCAGATCTTCGCCCCGGATAACCACGCTGCTACGTTCACCGCTGGATTTCACCACAAAATAGATGGCCATGGCATCCCGCATACTGGTTTTTTTGCCCAGCCCCAGGATGCCGGAACCCTGCAGGTAAGCGGATTGGTGTTTTAATTCTTTTTCTTCTGAGTCGGTGATGAGGAAGGTTCCGTTACTGCTGGTATCGGTAATGGTAAAGTGGTCGTTGTCAAAGTTGATGGAGGCATGTTGACGGGAAGCGGCAATTTCGATATCGGGCAGGGCGATTTGATTGCGGGCACCGCGGCCAAGGTGTATGGGGCACTGTTCGGGGAAGACTTCGCAAATTTGATTTTGAAAGCGCAAAATCAAACGAATGTTGCTTTTGGCGGATGGATCACTATCCGATAGGTTGCGGTCCATGGCTATCCCCTGGAAAGTTCGGTTAAGTAAGGGTTTATCCCTTTAGAGGCAGTCTAATACAGAAAAGGTGCCAATGGAAGTCATAGATGTCCAGGTGGAGCGTTTGATCGCGGGTGGTATAGGACTGGCCCACTGGCAGGGCATGGCGGTGTTGGTGCCCTTTGCGGTGCCGGGGGATCGTTTGACGGTGACCGTTCAGCAGCGGGGAAATCGGTTTATCCGTGGGGAGATCCAGTCGATTATTCAGGCAGGGGAGGGGCGATGTGAACCCCTTTGTCCCTATTATGGCCAGTGTGGTGGTTGTGATTTGCAGCATATGGAGGCGGCAACGGCATTGCAGGGGAAGCGGGACATTCTGGTGGATGCCCTGGCCCGCATTGGTGGGGTGCGGGAGGAAAGCCTGATTGCACCACCGCTTGCGGCACCCACGGTTTGGGGGTACCGGCGACGGGCGGGTTTCAAGGTACGCCAATTGGCGGATGGACGGGCGGTGGTGGGTTTTTATCAACGGCAGAGTCATTGGTTGGTGGACGTGGATTCTTGTCCTGCCTTGCATCCTGCTTTGAATCAACTTTTGTCACCGTTGCGACAGTTGATTGCTGGTATGGAGGGGGGCAACAGGATACCCCAGATAGATGCGGTCAGTGGGGAGGAGGGGTGTGGGTTGGTGGTGCATATGTTGGTTCCGCCCTCTGCATCGGATCGCAAAAAATTGCTGGCGTTTGCAAAGGAGCAGAACATTGTTCAATTGTGGCTCCAGCAGGGACGGAAATCCGGCTTGCAGGCTTTGAGGCAGGAAACGGAGCTTTATTATTCCCTGCCACCCTTTGCCATGGGTTTTCACCCTGCCGACTTTGTGCAAGCCCATTTTGAGCAGAATCAACAGTTGGTTGCCTTGGCCATGGAGCACTGCCAGCGAGGGGAGGGGGCGTTGGATCTTTATTGTGGGGTGGGTAATTTTTCCCTGCCTCTTGCAGAGAGATTTAACAAAGTGGTGGGGGTGGAGGGTTATCAGGCGGCCTTGCTGCGGGCAGGCAGTACCGCCAAAAGGTATGGTTTGCCCCATTTGGAGTTCAGGGCACTTGATCTGGCCAACCCTGAAAATCTTTCCACGTTGCCAGAAGGATTGGATACGGTTCTCTTGGATCCACCACGGGAGGGGGCGGTGGCTGTTGCCCGTTGGTTGGCGGCAGGGAAGGTTACCAGGGTGGTCTATGTCTCTTGTGATCCCGCTTCGTTAGCTCGGGATGCGGCCATCTTGGGGCAAGGAGGATTTGTCTTGAAGCAGGCCACCCCGGTGGACATGTTTCCCCAGACCCACCATGTGGAGACGGTGGCCTGCTTCGAGAGAGATCAATAACGGATCTGTTTGACTTCCAGGACGTTTTTCACCGCTGCCAATTGCTCCAGGGTGGCGGTGGAAACCTCTTGGTCCACGTTGATAAAAGCGATGGCACGGCCTCCAGCACTGATACGTCCCAATTGGAAGCCCGCAATATTGACACCGGCATCCCCCAGAATGGTCCCCACCCGCCCGATGAGACCGGGGGCATCGTTGTTGGAGACAAAGAGCAGATTGCCTTCCGGTGTGGCTTCAATGGGAACTTCGTTCATGGCCACGATACGGGGTTGACCGCCTACGAACAGGGCACCGGAAATACACCGTTGCCGATTGTCGCTGATGACAAACACCGAAATCAGGGAGGTGAAGCCTTTGGTGGTGTGGTTGCGTACCGTCTCTTCAATCTCGATTCCCCGCTCCTTGGCAATCACCGGGGCGTTGACCAAGTTGACGCCGGTATCCAGCATGGGAGTCAGCAGACTTTTCAGAATGGTGGTGGTAATGGGTTTGGTGTTGACCTGGCCTACTTCGCCTTCGTAGGTGATCTCCACCCGTTTGACACCAGCATCGGTGAGCTGTCCCAGGGTGGTGCCCAGTTTATCACCCAGATTGAGGTAGGGACGCAGGTTGGGCAACTCCTCTTCCGTCACGGAAGGAATATTCACCGCATTTTGGATGGTCCCTTTCATGAGAAAGTCGGAAATTTGTTCCGCCACCTGCACCGCCACGTTGACCTGGGCCTCATCGGTGGAGGCACCCAAATGGGGGGTGAAGACCACATTTTCCAACTCGAACAGTTTGTGGTTGGTGGCGGGTTCCACCTCAAACACATCCAGGGCGGCAGAGAAAACTTTGCCGGAGACCAGGTTGTCATAGAGGGCATCTTCGTCGATGATGCCGCCACGGGCACAGTTGACGATGATCACCCCTTTTTTCATCTTTTCAAAGGCTTCCCGATTCATCAAATGGCGGGTTTTGGGGGTGAGGGGGGTGTGGACGGTGATCACATCGGCCCGTGGCCAGATTTCTTCCACGGTACTCACCAGTTCCACCCCCATGTCTTCTGCCCGCTCCTTGGTCAGGAAGGGATCGAAGGCGATGACATGCATTTTGAGTCCCTGAAAGCGTTCCACCACCAAAGAGCCAA
>JADFXB010000273.1 GCA_015233935.1 Magnetococcales bacterium
TGTCACCCATGGTCTGGGATTGCGTGGGAAAATTCTTACCTTTTTTCTCCTGGTCTTTTTGGTCATGGGTGGCTTGGCAACCCTGGCCATGTACCATCTTATGATGCGGGAAGCCAACTCCCTGGGAAAGGTGCTTGCCGAACGCCACGTCTCCTGGCACAAAGAAAAAGTGGTGGGGGCCGTCCAACGAGAACTGGCCATAGCCCGCCAATTGGCCAACTCCCAAATCGTGCAAAGGTGGGCACTCCACGAAAAAGATGCCGAAGCCACAGCCGCCGCTCTGGTAGAACTGACCGCCTTCCGGGACAATTTTTCCACCAAAAGCTTTTTTCTCGGCTTATCAGGATCCCGCCATTTTTATTTTATCGGTAGCGAAGAAAAAGAGGTCTCCCTCAAAGTCATTCACACTCTGGACCCTGCTGTGGAGGACGATGCCTGGTTTTTCGCTTCCCTGAAATCGGACGCCCCCTTCAATCTCAATGTGGACCACAACGACAAGCTCAAAATAACCAACTTGTGGACCAATTATCTCATGGTGGCCAACGGCAAAAAATTGGGGGTGGTGGGAAGCGGTATCCAGTTGAATGATTTTGTGGAAAGTTTTGTCCAAAGCAAAACCCATGGCATTACAAGTCTGCTCATGGACGAAAAAGGGGCCATTCAGGCCCATAAAAATGTGGATCTGATTACCACCAACGCCATGACTGTTTCCAGTGCAGAGGAAAAAGGAAGTATCTTCTCCCTGCTTACCGATAAAAAAGAAAAAGGCATGCTGCACCAATCCCTGCAACAGCTTCGTTCAGGATTGGTGGAAGGAGATACCCTCACTCTGACCATAGATGGGCGAAAACAACTGGTGGCCTTGGCCTGGTTGGAACCGTTGCGCTGGTATTCTGTGGCCTTACTGGATCCAGCCAGCGTGATTCCTCAACAGGATGCCCTGCTTTTCTGGCTGGCGTTGCTGGTCTCTACCGTTGTGGCGGCTATCTTGTTGTTTGTGGGTCTGAATATCATTATTGTCCATCCTTTGTTACGTCTTACCCAGGGGGCGCAAGCCATTGCACAGGGTAGGTATGAGACCCGTTTGCGGGTGGAAAGCAGGGATGAATTGGGGCTGGTGACTGAATCCTTCAACGAAATGGCCGCCATGGTGGCCAACTCTACCCGTACCTTGCGGAACGAGGTGGGAGAAAGTTCCAACGAACTGGTGCGCAAAGAGGCCCAGTTACGTACCCTGGTGGATACCATCGGCAACATTATCTTCATGAAAGACAGCTCCGGTCGCTACACCCTGGTCAATGATCGCTTTGTACAAGTGACCGGCCTGAAAAGGGAGCAGGTCATGGGTCATAACGACCATGAGTTGGTATCCCAGGTGTGGGCCGAAAAGATGGCCCATGGCGACCAGGCGGTACTGGAAAGCGGACAAGTTTGCACCTTTGAAGCACAATGGGAGACGCCTAACCAAGGTGAAACCCGGTTTTATCTGACTACCAAAACCCCGTTGCTGAATCAACAAGGCGAAATTTACGGTCTGTGTGGTATCGCCATGGATATCACCAGCCAGAAAAACAATGAAAAACAGTTGATGGCCCACATGGCAGAACTGAACGATACCCGCAAAGCCAGTCTCAACATGTTGCTGGATTTGGAGGAAGAGCGCAAAGTTGCCGAAACGTTGCGTATCAAGGCCGAGGCGGCCACCCGCGCCAAATCCGACTTTCTGGCCAACATGAGCCATGAAATTCGCACCCCCATGAATGCCATCATCGGTATGTCCCTCCTGGCTTTAAAAACCGATCTCAACCCCCGCCAGCAGGATTACATCCAAAAAGCCTGCAATGCCGCCACCTCCCTGTTGGGCATCATCAACGACATTCTCGATTTTTCCAAAATTGAAGCGGGCAAAATGACCATGGAACAGGTCTCCTTCCACCTGGAAGAGGTGTTGGAAGATATGAGTTCCATGCTGGCTCACCGGGTGATGGAAAAAAATCTGGAACTCCTTTTTGACATTGGTCGGGATGTACCCTCCGTCTTGCTGGGAGATCCCTTGCGGTTGAAACAGATCATCCTCAACCTCATGGGCAATGCGGTTAAATTCACCTCCCAGGGTAGTATTGTGCTCAAGGTACGTCTGGAAGAACGCCGTGGTTCGCGGGTCAAAATTCATGGTGCCATCCAGGATAGTGGTATCGGCATGTCGCATGAACAACAGGAACGCCTTTTCCACGCCTTTTCCCAGGCCGATACCTCCACCACCCGCAAATATGGCGGAACCGGGCTGGGACTGACCATCTCCCGGCGGTTGGTGGAGATGATGGCTGGAAAAATTTGGGTGGAGAGTACACTGGGGGTTGGCTCTACCTTTCATTTTACCGTCTGGCTGGACGAAGGAGAGCACAGACCAACGTCCAATCGTTTGCCAGAAATTTTTCAAAACATGCACATCCTGGTAGTGGATGATCATCCTCAGGCATTGGTAATTCTCACAGAAATGCTAACCAGTATGGGGCTACGTGTGGATGGAGTAGCCAGCGGTCCAGAGGCCGTGGCTAAAGTGGTGGACGCAGCCCAGGTGGGCGATGGATATGGGGTGATCCTGGTGGATTGGTTCATGCCAGAGTGGGATGGTTTAGAAACCATTCGGCAACTCCGCCTACATATGACGCCCCCATGGCCCCATTTTATGCTGGCCACCACCTTCCAGGTAGATAAATGTCAGAAAGAGGCCGCTTTGGCAGGCGTAAAGGCTATATTAACTAAACCAGTCAACCCCTCACTGCTCTCTGAAGCCTTGATGAGTCTCTTTGGGTACGACCAAGTGGAAAGCTATACCCGGCCCATGAAACAAGAGGTCTACCTGCAAGGCATGCATGTTTTATTGACCGAAGACAATGAGATCAACCAACAAATCGGTATAGAATTGATGGAGTCGGTGGGAGCCAGGGTGACGGTAGCCAACCATGGTCAAGAAGCCTTGGATATCCTGGCAAGAGAAGGGGCAGACGCCTTCCATGTGGTCTTGATGGATCTGCAAATGCCGGTGATGGATGGCTACGAGACAACTCAACGCTTGCGCTCAGACAGTCGTTATGCCACCCTCCCCATTGTGGCCATGACCGCCCATGCCATGGCGGAAGAGCAACAACGCTGCACCCAATTGGGCATGCAGGGGCATATTACCAAACCCATTGACCCCGACGCATTCTATGCCACCTTGTCCCGTTATGCCCCCGATGTACAAGCGGGGAAAGAGACCCTTCCAGCAGAAAGAGGTGGCCAACACCACCAACTGCCCGCCATTCAGGGATTGGATCAAGGTGCCGGGTTGTCCCGCACCGCAGGCAATCACCAACTCTATCGCCAACTGGTCTTGCAATTTGCCCAAAAACAACAAAATTTCGTCCAACGGGTGAAACAGTTGCATGCCAATGGTCTACTTGCCGACGCCGAAAGAGAGGCCCACACCCTGAAAGGGGTGGCTGGCAATATTGGAGCCAGGGAAATTCAAGCCCTGGCAGCAGAGCTTGAAACCGCCTTTCGGCTTAAAAATTCACAAGCCACCAAGTGCCTCACCGCCCTGGCCACCCCTCTTGCAACCCTTTGCCAACACATTGTAAAAAAAACTGGAGGCTGAGGTTGCAAAAGCAAGTGTCCACCTCTCGCCAACTAGACG
>JADFXB010000274.1 GCA_015233935.1 Magnetococcales bacterium
AGGCCGCAGCGGTTAGCTGCGGATAACGGTTCAGCAGATGCAAAACTACACCGAGACCTATGTGCTTCAATGAGGCCGCAGCGGTTAGCTGCGGATAACGGATCGGTGGAGTTCATCATCAAGCAAATCTGGACCAGGGCTTCAATGAGGCCGCAGCGGTTAGCTGCGGATAACATCGTGCCGTCTGACAGCGGGTTTCCTTCGTTGTCGCTTCAATGAGGCCGCAGCGGTTAGCTGCGGATAACTTTTTGGAAAGGATGAAGGAATGAGCGAATCATTGATGGCTTCAATGAGGCCGCAGCGGTTAGCTGCGGATAACCTGCGCAAGGTTTTATTCTGATCTATGGGAGCCAAAGCTTCAATGAGGCCGCAGCGGTTAGCTGCGGATAACGAGTATCTCCCGGCAGGCAGTGGAGCAGAGGATTGCGCTTCAATGAGGCCGCAGCGGTTAGCTGCGGATAACTCTGACAGTTGCACCACCATTGGCCATCCTTTCGGTTTGCTTCAATGAGGCCGCAGCGGTTAGCTGCGGATAACCATCTTGTCTCTTGCCACACCCGGCCATCCACCTGGTGCTTCAATGAGGCCGCAGCGGTTAGCTGCGGATAACCAAGCAATCAATGGAACCCCATGCAAGATTGAAAGGAGCTTCAATGAGGCCGCAGCGGTTAGCTGCGGATAACATGCTGGTGAATTCGAGATTGAAGCCGATTACCCAGCTTCAATGAGGCCGCAGCGGTTAGCTGCGGATAACTGGGGTAAGGAGGGAGAAATGAGCAAGCAACAAATCGCTTCAATGAGGCCGCAGCGGTTAGCTGCGGATAACCATCTCCTCGCAACATTGGAAGATCTTGTTGCCAAGCAGCTTCAATGAGGCCGCAGCGGTTAGCTGCGGATAACGTTGACCATCTCCAGCGTGGCCATTACCGACATTGGAGCTTCAATGAGGCCGCAGCGGTTAGCTGCGGATAACAGCGCAGGCGTTTGAAATGTCTGCCGTGGATGGTGCGCGCTTCAATGAGGCCGCAGCGGTTAGCTGCGGATAACCAACCATTCACCCCAAATTTTCTTATATGTTCATGTACGGCTTCAATGAGGCCGCAGCGGTTAGCTGCGGATAACAACGACTTCGTCCAAAATTCCGGCTATTATAATGACATGGCTTCAATGAGGCCGCAGCGGTTAGCTGCGGATAACACGGGTTAACCGTGCATTGTGTAGCAGTCGTACCCCAAGCTTCAATGAGGCCGCAGCGGTTAGCTGCGGATAACGATAATATGGGCTTCGCCAAATGGGTTGAAGAAAACGCTTCAATGAGGCCGCAGCGGTTAGCTGCGGATAACACGGGTTTTGTGTCCGATAACCGGTCTTACGGGGCCGCTTCAATGAGGCCGCAGCGGTTAGCTGCGGATAACCGATTTCCACCGGCCAAACCAAAACCATCATGGAAACGCTTCAATGAGGCCGCAGCGGTTAGCTGCGGATAACCACCGCACCCTGGATGCTGCCAAGCGGGCCATGGATGCCGCTTCAATGAGGCCGCAGCGGTTAGCTGCGGATAACCGGCACGGTGGAGGACTTGTCCACCGGCACCGTTACCTCCGCTTCAATGAGGCCGCAGCGGTTAGCTGCGGATAACTATTGTGAGGAGGAAGATAAATAATGAAACCAAACCGTGCTTCAATGAGGCCGCAGCGGTTAGCTGCGGATAACGAAACAAAAGAAGTTGAACCAACCCCGACCTCAACGCTTCAATGAGGCCGCAGCGGTTAGCTGCGGATAACATGCTTCCCTCACGCCCAAACCGCTTAACGGCTTCAATGCTTCAATGAGGCCGCAGCGGTTAGCTGCGGATAACTGCAACAACCTTGTTGCATGGTGACAATTGGGGTGTTGCTTCAATGAGGCCGCAGCGGTTAGCTGCGGATAACCCAAAGCATTGGCCTTCATATGGTCATACGACAACGTGCTTCAATGAGGCCGCAGCGGTTAGCTGCGGATAACATCTTCCAAGATATCCACGATTTACGCAATCTCTGCATGCTTCAATGAGGCCGCAGCGGTTAGCTGCGGATAACTGGTAACGTTGTCGATGGTTTTACCTCCCTTGAAGACGCTTCAATGAGGCCGCAGCGGTTAGCTGCGGATAACTCCACCCAAAAAGAAGGTATTCTCTTAAAGCTGAAGCTTCAATGAGGCCGCAGCGGTTAGCTGCGGATAACTTACTAATGCTGTGCTCAATTACAGAACCATCCCAGGCTTCAATGAGGCCGCAGCGGTTAGCTGCGGATAACGCCACTTCCACCAAAAACAAGACCCTCCAAGGTTATGCGCTTCAATGAGGCCGCAGCGGTTAGCTGCGGATAACGGTAAAAGCGGTGAAAAATGAGCTTAAATTTCTTCGGGCTTCAATGAGGCCGCAGCGGTTAGCTGCGGATAACCTCAATGCGAGAACCAAGATTTCCCAACAGAATCTCGCTTCAATGAGGCCGCAGCGGTTAGCTGCGGATAACCCAACGTTTGTCTGTTGGTTCGGGTTTCTACGACTACCGCTTCAATGAGGCCGCAGCGGTTAGCTGCGGATAACGACCACCCTACGTTGTGCTTTCGCCCGCACCTTGGCGGCTTCAATGAGGCCGCAGCGGTTAGCTGCGGATAACGAAAAATGCGAAAGGCTTACCCTGTCACATGACTACATGCTTCAATGAGGCCGCAGCGGTTAGCTGCGGATAACGTACGGTGCGACAAAGTTCAATTCTTTGCTATTCTCAGCTTCAATGAGGCCGCAGCGGTTAGCTGCGGATAACATCCGTGGTGGTGTTCCGGTTACCCGTGTTAACACGGCTTCAATGAGGCCGCAGCGGTTAGCTGCGGATAACGGTACTTTTCAAGCATGATATTCTCCGAATTTAATAAGCTTCATTGAGGCCGCAGCGGTTAGCTGCGGATAACGTTCTTCTATCTTGCCGCTAAGACCGCCTATCGCATAACGCTTCAATGAGGCCGCAGCGGTTAGCTGCGGATAACGGCCAGAACCAGGGATTTGCCCAACCAGATAAGAGGTGCTTCAATGAGGCCGCAGCGGTTAGCTGCGGATAACATCCAGACCTATCCTGTACTCCATCTCATCTCCTTCCATGCTTCAATGAGGCCGCAGCGGTTAGCTGCGGATAACGACCTGAAGAAAAACATGGCTGAAATCAAAACTGGACTGGCTTCAATGAGGCCGCAGCGGTTAGCTGCGGATAACTGCATTTTTTTTGATGGTGTGATATGGTATTGAAAATGCTTCAATGAGGCCGCAGCGGTTAGCTGCGGATAACAGCAAAAATGGGAGAGTATCAGGAGTTTCTGGAGAGTGCTTCAATGAGGCCGCAGCGGTTAGCTGCGGATAACTAGCTGGTGGAATGCTGAAAGGTTTTGGCGAGCAAGCTTCAATGAGGCCGCAGCGGTTAGCTGCGGATAACTACCATGTCATTTACGATGAATTCGACACCACCAACAAGCTTCAATGAGGCCGCAGCGGTTAGCTGCGGATAACAAAGACCCATTCCGGCTCAAGACCTGGGTGAACACGCTTCAATGAGGCCGCAGCGGTTAGCTGCGGATAACTTTCAACTAAATATAAAAAAATCTCAACACTTCCAAGCACGCTTCAATGAGGCCGCAG
>JADFXB010000275.1 GCA_015233935.1 Magnetococcales bacterium
CATGACCATTTGTAATCATCATAATTTTATATAAACAACAAGCATAGATCTATATCATCTATAAATCATAACATATCTGACATATCCCCAATTTTAGAAGACATGAGTAGATATTTTTTACAATACAAATTTCTGCTATTTGCACCCTCCTTTGTCAGCCAGGATGCTGTTGGTAACAAAAACCATTTTATCATTGGTCAAACCATGTTTGCTGGCAACAGAGATCATGTTATTGATGGTTTTTGCATCCTTTGTTTCCATTTTATCCAAAGTGATCATGAGAGCCAGGTCAGGGGATAGTTTTTCGCCCGAAATGGTTTTCTCCATCAATACTGCGGCATCTTTTGGATTATTTTTCACATTTTCTGCCAGCTTACTCATGACCTGGTTGGTCTTGAACACCTTATCCACAGCATTCTTGACCATATCTGCCGGATTTCCCGCTGGTTTTCCATCGGGCTTGGCGGCGGGTGGCTGGGCAGGCTTCTCTCCTGGTTTTCCGCCCCCTGGTTGCCCCCCTCCCACCGATGCAGGAACTCCACTACGGTTGGGTACAAAAGGAACATTGCCAGACATCATGCTGTTGGCACGTATGTTGGACTGGTTAAGTGATGCCTGTTGAATTTGTTGGAGGGTGGCCTTGGTACTGGGAATGGCGTAGGATTGGCGAACCGCTTCCTTGAAGCTGGGATCCAAACTCACCGCCTGCCTGGCAGCCATTTGCGCTTCGGCATAACGCCCTTCCGACGCCAGACCCACACTCACCGCATAAGAAATGAAGGCCTGAAAATTGTTGGTGTGGTGAGTATCCAGTTCCTTTTTATCTTCCGGCTTCAGATTATTGGGCTGGATGCCTGCCGCGTTTAATATCTGGTAGCTCATGGCCTTCTGGGCGTTCATCAAATTGGTCATATTGCCGCTTTGCTTGATGTTGGCCACCACCTGCTTGGTAGTGGTGTTCATCATCTGCATATTCATGGTAATTTCCGGTATCCCCCCTGGTTCTTTACCCGCTGCCAGAGCCACAGGGTGGGCCATCGCCAATAAAATAACGATGGATGCCATGCCCAGGATGTTTCTATAGTGCAACATGCTCTCTTCTCCCAACATGAGGACCAAAGACTACTTTTCCCGGACAGTAAAATCACCCATCACCAAACGTTCCGCCTTTAACAAACGGGAGGCACGCACTTTGGAATCCTTTTCCACCAAACCCGTTTTGGACAACTGAATTTCCTCCATCAATTTACTCAAATGCTGCCGCTCCAGCACCTTGATGCCGGGTATTTTGGCCAGGTCGGCAATAATCAAGGCCGTCAGCCCCTTACCAAGAACACTGTATTTATCATCACCGCTATTGCTCATGGGAAAAACGGCCACAGTATTGGGTTCGGGCGGCGATTTGGATATTTTATCCTCATTTTCCAGTAATTTTTGAAATTCGTCTTTGCGAACTTCATCTTCCAGCAGAGTCAATTTCTTGGGAACTCCCTGGGCTGCGGCACCAGCAAAGTCCATTTTCACATACTGCCGCCAATAATGGACCGCCTGGGAAATCTGTTTTTCCTGCAAATGGAGATCCCCTAAAAAATAATAGGCCTCTGAACTGTCGGGAAAGCGTTGGATAATCTCTTCCAGCATGGATTTGGATTTTTTGTAATCCTTGCTCTGATAGGCTGCCACCGCCTTTTTCATCAAAGCCTCTTCTCCCTCCTCCGCCCACACGGCAGGCATGGTCAGAAGGAAAGCCAAAAACCCAAAAGTACACCCCATTCGGCCTATTGTTCGATACATCTCTAACCTCCGCAAACAACAACAGGTGGTTCGTCCATCTTGCTACCAAGGTATACCATTTCGCTCCTCCCTTCAATTTTATCTTACAGACGAATTGTCTGGCTTCCATGGCGTGTAATTTGCTATACAAAAATGGTGCTCCTGAAACTATACCATTTTTGATCATGTTGGTGGTGTTATGAATAGCCGTGTTAAATTCTCTCTGGTTCCCTCCCTGCTGGCCCTGTCCCTCATGTTGGCAGGTTGCGCCGTCACCCCCCAGCCCCTGGAGCAACAGGAGGTGAATCATCGTGCAAAAAGTGATCGCCAAATCCTGTTTGCCAGTCAAGAACCACTGACCGGCCCCCTCACCCTGCACCAAGCCATGGCGCGTGCCATAAAGTATAATTTAAACAATCGGATCCAACTGGTGGAGGAGATGGTGGCCAGTGGCCAAATGGATGCCGCCTTCTACAGCATGCTACCCGGTATCAATGCCAATGCGGCCATTAACCACCGAAACCGCTATTCCGCCACCACCAGTGAATCCATTTCCACCGGCAGGGAATCTCTGGAACTGTCCAAATCCCAGGAAAAAACCCGTACCACCTCCGGGGCCATGTTCTACTGGAATCTTCTTGATTTTGGCGTTGGCTATACCCAACTTCACCAGCAGGGGGATCAGTATCTATCTGCCATAGAACGACGGCGGCGGGCCATTCAAGATGTTTTGCGGGATGTCAACCAGGCCTATTGGCAGGCACTTTCCGCCGAAACTCTGCAAAAACCAACGGAGGAATTACTCTCCGAAGCCCGCAAGGCTCTGGATGATTCGGTCAAACTGGAGAAAAAAGGGCTGCAACCCGCCGATAAGGCTATGGATTATCAACAGGAGTTGCTGGAACGCATTCGCCAGTTGCTGGCCCTGCGCAAGCAGTTGGACACCGCCAAAACCCGTCTGGCCTCCTTGATCAACCTGGAGCCGGGTTCCTCTTTCACCCTGGATAAAAGTGAGGCAGGCAAACACACCCTGCCACCGGTGGCGGGAAATCTGACCACCCTGGAAGAGATGGCCATGGCCCACCGTCCTGAATTGCGGGAACGGGACTATCAAAAACGGGTGGCTGCCCTGGAAGCCCGCAAAGCCCTGCTGCGTCTGCTACCTGGCATCGAAATCAATTTGAGTCAAAACTATGACAGTAACAAGTACATGCACTGGAATAACTGGGGTGAGGCATCGCTGCGTATCTCCTATAATCTGTTGAACCTGTTTTCTGCCAAAACCAGTCTGAAAAATGCCGAGACCCAAATGGAACTGGAGGAGGCCCGCCGCCTTGCCCTGGCAGCGGCAGTACTGGCCCAGGTACACTTGTCCAATCAGCAATATTATCACGCCAGAGAAGAACTGACCGTTGCGGAAAACCTGCACTCCCTGAACAAACGGCGTATGGAACGCAGCCAGGCAGCCCAGAAGGCAAACAACAGCGACCCGCTGGAGGTCATTCGCAACAAAGCCAACGCCCTGTTATCAGAAATTCAAAAAGATATGGCCAATGCAGAGGCTCAAAACTCCCTTGGCATGATCTACCACGCGGTTGGCAAGGATCCTCTGCCAGACAACCCGGAAGAGTTGGAGGTGGCATCCCTGGCCAAACTGCTGGAAAATCAATGGAAGAGTATCTTTGAACCTCAAACCGACAAACAGCAGGAGACCAAGCCCACCAGTGGAAAACAAGTCAACAGATACTCGGTCAAATTGGTTCCCCGCCCCGGTCCGGAGGGAACGGCCCCCCTGTTTGATCAAGTTCTCTCACTGGGACTTCCCGCCTTTCAAACCAAG
>JADFXB010000276.1 GCA_015233935.1 Magnetococcales bacterium
ATTCTAAACCAAAATAGTCTACCCAATCTCTGCCAAAACTACCCCCAAATGATCCACTTTTTTTACAAATTCCATTGCCCTGCATCCTAAAATCGCCTAAATTTAGACTGGACGGTCCAGTCTAATTTCAGGAAAAAATCATGGCCAATCAAGAAATTTCCCAATCCCGCCGCCAGGAAATGGTGCAAACCGCACGTAAACTCTTCCTGCTGCACGGCTATGCCGCTACCTCCATGGATAAAATTGCCACGGAAACCGGTATGGCCAAACAAACCCTCTATAACCATTTCGGCAATAAAGAAAACCTGTTCACCGAAGTCATCCGGCAAACCGCCGCCAGCTTTCTCATCCCCCTGCAAGATGAAAACAGCCCGCTGCCCACCATGCTCCACGATTTCGGTAAAAAATTTCGCCATCATCTCCTAAGCGACGAAGGGCTGGCCATGTACCGCATCCTCATGGCAGAAGCCTACCGCTTCCCAGACCTTGCCCGTAACATCTACCAAAGCGGACCCGGTGCCACCATCCACCTCGTCACCCAAGTCATGAACAAAGCTATGCAAGAAGGCGCGCTGCAACCAGGTGACCCCCAGTTCGCCGCCGAAATGCTCCTCTCCATGCTGGTGGGAACCGAACGTACCCTGCGCCTGCTGGGCGATCAACCCGCCAATGAATCCGACGACGAACATAAATTAGCCCATATCATCCAGGCCTTCATGAAAGCCTTTGCCCCCGCCAACCAGGAAGATTATCAGGAGATACCATCATGAAAGGCCCCCTGGCCCTCCTCCTCACCCTTGCCATCGCCACCCCCCTGTTCGCCGAGGACAAACCCGCCGCCCCACCTCCCCCGGAAGTGGAAATGAGCCGGGCCGCCCGCCGCACCATTCCCATTATGCAGGACATTCCCGGTCGTACCCTGCCCACCCGCACCGCCCAAGTTCGGGCACGCACCGACGGTATCGTGGAAAAACGCCTCTTCAACGAAGGCATCGAAGTGGCCGCCGGGACCCTGCTCTACCAACTGGACAACCGCATGCAAAAAGCACTGGTCCAGTCGGCAGAGGCCACCCTGGAAAAAAATAAGGCGGAAAACATGCTGGCCAAACAAACCCTGGAACGCCACCAGCACTTGATCACCACCAACGCCGTCTCCCAGCAAGAGCTGGATCAAGCCACCGCCCAAAGCAAAAAAGCCGCCGCCGAAGAGGCCATCGCCCGCGCCAACCTGGTCAAAGCCAAAATTGACCTGGAATATACCACCATCACTGCCCCCATCAGCGGTCGCATTGGGCGCAGCCTGGTTACCGAAGGTGCCCTGGTGGGTAAGGGAGAAGCCACCCACCTGGCCACCAGCGAACAATTAAATCCCATCCAAGTCTCCTTTACCCAGTCCAGCTCCGATCTGTTAAACTTCCGCCGGGAAAAACAACAAGGAACCCTGGAAGCCACCGATAACGCTTCCGTCAAACTCCTGTTCGACAACGGCCAACCCTATTCCCATACCGGCAAACTCCTTTTCTCGGAAACCACCATCGATCCCCAAACCGGTGCCGTCCTCTTAAGAGCCGAATTTCCCAATCCCGACTCGGAACTCCTTCCCGGACTCTTCGTGAAAATTCTTCTGGAAATTGGGCAAACCAATGGCATTACCGTTCCCCAACGAGCCGTGCAAACTTCGCCACAGGGGCAGGCGGTTTTTATGGTGGATAAGGACAATAAAGTCTTTCTCAAACCGATTAAAACGGGGGGGTTTTCGGGGAAGGATTGGATTGTTAGAGAAGGGGTGCAGGAGGGGGAAGGTGTTATCGTCAATGGGCTGCAGAAGATTCGACCGGGGAGTATTGTGTCACCAAAATATTCTGATTAAAACCGTGGGGGAGGGAACTCCCCCACACCCCTTCCTTTTTTTAAAGGTTAGAAGCGATGTTGCCTCGGTTTTTTATAGATCGGCCAGTGTTTGCTTGGGTGATTGCGCTGGTTATTCTCCTGGCGGGAGCAATCAGTTTCCAGAAATTGCCGGTTTCACAGTATCCTGAGGTGGCACCGCCGGCCTTGGCAGTTACAGCGACCTATCCGGGGGCCAACTCCCAGACGGTGGAAGAGACAGTCACCAGCCTTATTGAACAGGAGATGAACGGGATTGAAAATCTCCTGTACATGGAATCCAACTCCGATTCCTTAGGCACCATGACCCTCACCCTCACCTTCACAACAGGAACCAACCTGGACGTGGCCTCGGTGGAAACCACCAACCGTATCAAACGGGTGGAAGCCCGCCTGCCGGAAGAGGTCCGCCGCCAAGGGGTAACGGTGGCCAAATCCCGCCGCAACTTTCTCATGTTCGTCACCATCTTCTCCCCGGACAACTCCCTCAACAATATTGCCCTGGGCAGCTTTGCCGCCGCCAACGTGCTGGAACACATTCGTCGGGTTCCCGGCGTGGGAGACGCCCAACTCTTCGGCACCGAATACAGCATGCGCATCTGGTTGGACCCCGCCAAACTGGTCTCCTATGGCATGACCCCCGGTGACGCCCTCAAAGCGGTCCGCGCCCAAAACGTCCAACTGGCTACCGGTGAACTGGGCCAACTTCCCGCCCTGCCTGGCCAGGAGATCAACGCCCCCATCGTCACCAGCGGTCGCCTCACCACCTCGGAAGAATTTGAAAATATTCTCCTGCGTGTCACCAACGATGGCAGCCAGGTGCGCCTGAAAGATGTGGGGCGCGTGGAATGGGGTGCCCAGGAATACAACATTCGCGCCCGCCTCAACACCCAACCCACCGCCGCCATCGGCGTCAAACTGGCCCCCACCGCCAACGCCCTGGATACCGCCAAGGCGGTCAAAGAGCGCATGGCCGAATTGCAACGCTATTTTCCCCAAGGCATCTCCTGGGATGTCCCCCACGATACCTCCCTCTTTATCCACATTTCCATCCGCGAGGTGATGAAAACCCTGGCCGAGGCCATGGTGCTGGTCTTTCTGGTCATGTACCTGTTTTTAGGCAATTTACGCGCCACCTTCATCCCGGCAGTGGTGGTGCCCGTCTCCCTTACAGGTGCATTGGTGGGCATTTACTTACTGGGTTATTCGGTCAACGTGCTCACCCTGTTTGCCATGGTGTTGGCCATTGGTATCGTGGTGGATGATGCCATCGTGGTGGTGGAAAATGTGGAACGGGTGATGTCAGAAGAACACCTCTCCCCCCACGATGCCACCAAGAAGGCCATGGACCAGATCACCGGGGCCATCATTGGCATTACCCTGGCTCTGTCGGCGGTGTTCGTTCCCATGGGATTTTTTCCGGGAAGCGTGGGAACCATCTATCGGCAATTTGCCGCCACGTTGGTTCTGACCATGTTGTTTTCCGCCCTGCTGGCCTTGACCCTCACCCCGGCACTCTGTGCCAACCTGTTGCGTCCGGCAGATGCCAGCCACAAGGGATGGTTTGCCAGATTGTTTGATGTCATCAGTCGGGGCTATAACCGCCGGGTAGCTGCGGTGTTATTGAAACCTTTGCGTTATGTGATGATCTATCTTCTCTTGCTGGTGGCCTTGGGATGGTTATTCGTCCGGCTGCCGGGGGGATTTTTGCCGGAG
>JADFXB010000277.1 GCA_015233935.1 Magnetococcales bacterium
TTTGACCATCATGGGTGGTCTGACCCAAAAAATTGCCCCCGCCAACATTCCCTCTGGAACGCTGAAAATTGTGCATCAGGATATCAAGTGTGAAGTTGGACCCGATCTTCCCTCCATCACCATGGGACGTGGTAATCAGAACAATGTGATGGTGGCAGACACCATGGCTTCCCGGGTGCATGTCAAGATTGAGTATCGCCGTGGGAAATTCATTCTGGTGGACCAAAGCACCAATGGCACCTATGTCACCTCCAGCCAGGGCAAACGCTCCTTTGTTCATCGTGAAGAGTTTCCTTTGGAAGGGGAAGGGGTGATTGGTCTGGGCAAGGCGGTGCAGCCCAATATGCCGGAGGCGGTTCATTTTTCTGAAAAATGAACCGAACAAATTGATAAAATAACAAAGGCGGCGGATTTTCATAATCTGGCCGCCTTTGTTTTTCACCCTCTCTTCTTTTCTCTATGCTGTGTGGGTTCGGTTCTATTGCCACTACGGACTCTTTTCCTTATGCTGTAAAGATTCCACTGTTAAGCAGTCCACCAAGGGGGACCAACATGCGTGATATGAGTCAATTGCACAGTTTTTTGGATAAGGTTGCCAAGAATCGGCAACCGGAAGGCCAATCCGATATTTCCCAAACCATTGTTAGGACTGCTGTGGGAGAATATGTGGCGGCAGGTTATCTGACCCGTCATTCCCGTGTATTGGACGTGGGATGCGGCAGCGGCCTGGCTTTGATGGAGATGAAACGACATGGCTTAGAGCCTCATGGTCTCGCTGTGGGGGAAAGTGCTCGCACCTGTCGCACCCTCGGCTTTCACATTATTGAAGCTGAACAGGAGTTTTCTGGTCTGGCAGATGCTTCTTACGACTTTCTCTGGTCCCGTCATATGTTATCCCAAAGCATCATGCCTGTTTTTGCTTTAAGCGAATATCACCGATTGTTAGCACCGGGTGGTCTTCTTTATGTGGAAGTGGCCGCACCCGACACCGATGCGCACCATGAGCGCAACCCCAATTCCCTAAGCCAGCTTCCCGTTGTGTTATGGCAGCATTTGTTCTACCGGACAGGCTTTATCCAATTTCGCCCTATTATCCAGCAGATGCTTACTTTGAAGGGGGGCGGCAAGGATACATACTGGTGTTTTTTACTGAAAAGCAAAGAATAGGAGAGTCTGATAACCTGTGACCGCTGCCATCCCTAAGGGAAGGGGAAAAAGCTGGTTTGCGCCCCTGGGCTGCCTATTATAATGTGTTTTTTTGTCAAAAAATAAAACAACAAAAATTTAGGATCATATTGTGATCCGATCCTGCTTGACAAAAACGCCACCGAATATTAACGTAATGTCTCATAAAAACATGCATAGTCACACATACAGGATATTTTCCCCATGCCATAAAAAATGCTGATGATCCACTTGACAATCCATTAGTTTCATAAATAGAATTAAGGCCATTCAAGGAGGCCATCGAAAAAAATGGAAGGACGACATAGGGACAATCCTCCTAAGGAAATTGGAGAAACCGCTCATCCACGGCAGGGCGGCTTTTTTCATAAATTGAGCGTTGCTACTTATCATAAGTATTTACACCATCCAATTATTTTTTTTATTCTCTTACTCCCCCTCTACTCCCATGCAGGCCAACGACCTGTCAAACCTACAGATCCCATTGAACATAATTCTTCCCAGCCAACAGACGAACCCCTGGAACAAGCCAAACTGACCGACTTATTGCAAATTCTGGAAGAAAGCACGGAAATTGCAACCAAAACCAAGCTCAACGTAGATTTTGTGCCTGGTATGGTGACCATTTTGGCAGGGGATGACCTCAAATCTCGTGGGGTCAATACCGTACAGGAGGCCCTTAACCTGGTTCCAGGTTTTACCACCTCCATGGCCGGCCCCATGAAGGAACAAGTGACGGTGCGTGGGGTTTCCAAGCAACTTTCCGGCAAAATTAAATTTTTGATTAATGGTATGCAGGCCAATGATACTTCCATGGGGGAGCCATTTTATATTTATGCCATCCCCATGGATTTAATCGACCGCATTGAAGTGATTCGCGGGCCTGGCTCAGCAGTTTACGGGGAGTTTGCCTATTTGGGAGTGGTGAATATTATCACCAAAACCAAGGGGAATAGGATTATCGGTCAATATGGCAGTTTTGGCTCCATCATGGGGGGCGGGGTCTTCTCCTATGCCCCAGCCAAGGAGCCATACGGTTTCAGTCTTGCGATGTCCGGCTGGCAGAGCAATGGTGGGAACGTTTGGAGCGGACTGGATCGGGATTTAAGTGGCGCACCCTTTTTATCCCCAGCCAACTCCCATTTATACGCCCCTGGCAAGGTGAATGAGCGGATATCCCACAAATCAGCGTTTCTTTCTGCCTATCATAAAGATAGTTCACTGGTTGCCCAATATATCGCCCGTGGTGATGGGGAACGGTTTGGCCACAACGATGTATTACCACCAGAGGATGATCGACTTTCACTCCACTCATCCACCTGGCTGGTGGAAGGCCGACAAAATCTCCATTTTGGCAAAGAGTTGCAAACAACCTTCAAATTGGGACTCTTTCGAGACCGTTTTGACATGGAACGCGCCTTTATGTGGCCGGTAGGACTGGCACCCTTGCCCAACACCATCAGCAAATATGTCAACGAAGATCGTTATTATGGTAGCGCAGGGGTAGTGTACCGAGGTTGGAATCGCCATACGGTTTCTTCGGAGATGCAATATTCGGACAGTTCTGCCTGGGATTCCATGGGAACCAACCTGGAAAGAAGCCTTTTTGGATTGGCGGTGCAGGATCAAATTTCGCTCCTGGAGCCTTTGGATGTCACGGTTGGTCTGCGCTATGACGATTACAACCAGATTGGCTCGACTTTGATGCCCCGTATTGCGGCTGTCTATCGTTTGTCCAACAATCATATTTTCAAGGCCCAATATGGGGAGGCCTTTCGCCCCCCCAGCTATATGGAGTTAAATCCCAACGCGCAACCCGTCAATGGTACGCCTGGCAACAAACCGGAAACCATCCATACCCTGGAGGCTGGTTATATTTATCGGGACCACGAACGGGTAGGACGTGTTACCCTGTTTCACTCTGAACTGGATGATGTAATCGACTTGGTGGTTACGGGGGGTGGTGCAAGGAAATATATGAACACCCAAAATATTCGTTTACACGGTATTGAGCTGGAGTTGGAAAGCAAACTCTCCAAGCAATGGAAGATTGACAGCAATATTTCCTATGTGGAAACCAAGGATGAATCCTCTAATCGGGATTTGGCAGGGGCCACCGACTGGTTGATCAATATGGGTCTTGCCTATGCTCCCCAGGATGATCTCTTGTTTTCCCTGCAATTTCGTCATGTTGATTCCCGCTATCGGGAACCTGGCGATACCCGATCTGAGCTGGGGGGAATCGATACCCTGGATGTGACGGCCAATGTCATGAATTTGTTCCTGCCTGGCTTGACCTTACGGAGTGGCATCAAAAATATCCTGGATCAATCTGTCGTCTACCCTGCTTTGATGAACACCTATCCCAACGACTACCCCCGCCCTGGCAGAAGTTGGTGGATGA
>JADFXB010000278.1 GCA_015233935.1 Magnetococcales bacterium
CACCGCCAACCTTAAATAATCGTTGGCCCCCAGCATGCCTTCCGCCAGGGTTTTACCCGCCACCTCCCCCCGCACATAAAAAGGCTCTCCCGAAGGGTTATTGGCGTAGAGGACCACCTCTTGCAAATTTTCCAATGGTCCCGTGACCACCACCACAGGCAACAAAACCTCCTGCTTGCCCACCGACAAAACCACCGGCCCGGAAGTGCCACAGCCGGAAACCTTGGGGCAGCCACAACCACGCCCCTGCACCACCGGTATGGTCAACACCGGCCTGGGACGCTGGGCCATGATGGGATCCCAACGCAAACGAGCCAGACGCACCAAATAATAGACCACCCCTCCCACCAACCCCATCAGCAGCAACCCAAACCAGGGGGGTACACCCCGGCTGGTTCCAAACATGGCCAGACTGCCCACACCCGCCGCCACCGCCACCACCACCTGCACCCCATCCCAAAGCTGAAATTTTTGATGGGCCGGGGCTTCCTCCTCCCGCCAGGGACGCTGGGCAGGCAAGGGAGTAGCAGAACGCCCCTGCAACTCCACCTCCAACGCCTGGAAAAACACGTCCGCATACTGGCCCCGGTCGTTGTCGGTCCAAATATTCACCAATTCACTGGTCTTGCGCCCGGCAAAACTTTTGCGAATTTCAGCCAACGCTTCAGGATCCATCTTCCACCCCCCCGCCATGCTGAAATTGCAAGGTATAGAGCTTGTCGTAAATGCCCCCCTTGGCCAACAACTGGGCATGGGTGCCCTCTTCCTCCAACCGCCCCTGGTGCAAGACCAAAATACGGTGGGCATCCAGAATGGTGCTCAAACGATGAGCCACAATAATGGCAGTGCGCCCCTGCAACAATAAATCCATGGCCCTTTGGATCAATCGCTCACTGATGGTATCCACCGAACTGGTGGCCTCATCCATCACCAAAATGGGGGGATCAAAGGCCAGGGTGCGGGCGATGCCCAACAATTGCCGCTGCCCCACAGAGAGATTCACCCCCCGTTCTGCCAGCGGGGTTTCATATCCCTTAGGCAAGGCGTCAATAAAGGTGTCCGCCCCCGTCTGCCGGGCCGCCCATTGCACCCGCTCCAGAGAGATGGCCGGATCCCCCAAAGAAATATTCTCCCGAATGGTCCCGGCAAACAAAAAGGTTTCCTGGGCGATCACCCCCACCTGCTGACGCAACTGACGCAAGGGCAACTCCCGCACATCCACCCCATCCAGCAACACCCGCCCAGAGGAAACATCATGGGTACGGTTGAGCAGTTTTATCAGGGTACTCTTGCCCGCTCCCGTCGGCCCCACCACCGCCACCCGTTCCCCCGGCTTGATCTTGCAGGAAAAATTCCACAACACCGGCTCGCCCCCATAGGCAAAGGAGACGTTTTCAAAGGTGATCTCCCCCTGCAACGGTTGGGGAGGGATGGCGGTTGCCGAAGAAAGCACTGCGGGCGGGGTGTCCAACAGGTCAAAAATGCGTTCCAAGGCGGTCATGGCCGCCTGCATGGTGGTAAAACGGTTGGACAACTCCCGAATGGGGACAAAAACCCGGCGAATATATTCAATAAAGGCCACCAACACCCCGATGGAAACCCCCTCCTCCACCGACAAATAGCCCCCATACCAAAAAAGCAAGGCCACCACCACCGTAGCTGCGGCTTCCACAAAGCTGAATTGAAAGGCTTCCAAAAAGTTGCTCTGCAAGGAAATGTCCAAATATTCCTTGTTGAGCTTGGCAAACTCCTGGCGATTTTTTTCCTGCCGCCGAAACAGCCGCACCACCTGATGGCCGCCAATCTCCTCGGTAAACTGGCTGGCCATGCGGGATTGCAACACCCGCCCCCGCCGCTGCAAATTGCGTAACCCCCTGGCCGCATACAAGGTGGCCAAAATCAACAACGGCATGGTCACCAACACCGCCAATGAAAGTTTTGGAGACAAAATCACCATGCTGATGCCAATACCCGCCAGCAATAATAAATCAGACACCAGATTCACCAACCCGGCATTGACCATCTGGCTCACCGCCTCCGTATCATTGGAAATACGGTTGGTGATACGTCCGCTGGCATTTTTGGCAAAATAGGCGGCATCCAAGGTCAACACATGACCAAACAATTGCTTCCGCATATCCCGGACCACCCGATGGCCCAACAGGGAGGTGGTGAGGGATTGAAAATAACCTGTTGCCAACTGGGCCAAAATCAAACCTGCCAAAATCCACAACAAGGTGGCGAAGCCTTCCAGCTTGCCGGTCACCAGATGGCTGTCCACCGCAATTTTAATCACCCAGGGTTGGGCCAGTTGCAACAGGGTATTGATGGGCACCAGCAGGGTTGCCAGCAGCAACAGACCGGCATGGGGACGGGTATAGGATAAAAAGCGGGACATGAGATGCCAGTCCACGGTACGACCGTAGCGGGTCTCTTCTGTCTCGGCGGCGATGGCAGGCATCATTGCAGGGACTCCAGGGCTTCGGCACGGGCCATGCGTTGGTGTAACTCCCCATAAAGGGGGGATTGGGTCAATAATTGTTGATGGGTGCCACTGGCCACGATGCGCCCTTCCTCCATGACATGGATTACCTCAGCCTGATGCAACGCCGCCACCCGATGGCACACCATCACCACCGTGGGACGGGAAGACTGACCATGAAACAAATGCTGCAAAATGGCCGCCTCGGTACGGGCATCCACGCTGGAAAAAATATCATCCAGCAAGACAATGGGGGTATGCATGGCCAAGGCGCGGGCCAAAGCTACCCGCTGTCTCTGCCCTCCCGACAAGGTAATGCCCCGCTCTCCCACCAAGGTTTGCATCCCCTTGGGAAATATTTTGATCTCCTCTGCCAGGGAAACCTGTTCCGCCAACCGCCACCCCTCTTCCTCGGTGCTCTCCTCCCGCCCATACAGTAAATTTTCCACCACCGGGATGGAGAACAAAAAGCTCTCCTGGGGGGCCATGGTCAGGTTGTGACGCAACACCGCTTCCGGAATGGTATTGATCTCCCGGCCATCCAAAAAGACGGTTCCTGCCGGGACGGGATAGAGATTGGCCAGGCAGTTGAGCAGGGCACTCTTGCCACACCCCACCCGCCCCACCAGCCCCACAAATGCACCCGGAGCCACCGACAGAGAGAGATTTTTCAACACCGGTTGTTCACTGCCCCCATAGGCAAAGGTTAAATCCTTCACCTGGATCTCCCCTCGCCAACGCTCCGTCTCCTCAACCCCCTCCTCCTGACGGTGGACCACCGGCAAAGACAGCACCATATGCAACCGGTCTAAAGCCGCCAACCCCCGTTGCATCACCGTCAAAATCCATCCCAAACCGATGGTGGGCCAAATCAACAAGGCCAGATAACCGGTAAAGGCGACAAAATCCCCCACCGTCAGAGTGCCTTCAGCCACCTGCCGACCGCCATAGCCCAGAATAAACAGACCGCTCACCGCCCCACTGAACAGCATCAAGGGGCTGAACACACTCTGCATATTGGTATGGTTGGCATGGGCGTTGTAGAGAATGCCCAATTGTTCATCAAAACGCCCTTGCCAGCGGGCCTCCTGGCCATG
>JADFXB010000279.1 GCA_015233935.1 Magnetococcales bacterium
CTGCCAATTTACCGATTGTGGTCATCTCAATGAGCCGGGATGCAAGGTGGTTCGCGCGGTTAAAAAGGGCTATGTGGACATGCGCCGCTTTGAGAGCATGCACCGGATTATGGAATCCATGCAGGAGATGTAAAGAACGCACACTTTTTTTTATTTGACCGTTGACACTGTGGCAGGAGCTTAATATACTCCGACTCCCAGCCAGACGATGGTTGGCAACGCACCCGTAGCTCAGCTGGATAGAGCAACTGGCTACGAACCAGTAGGTCGGAGGTTCGACTCCTTCCGGGTGCGCCATATATATATGCAGGTGTGGTAAAGCGATTCATCGGGGCGTGGCGCAGCCTGGTAGCGCACTAGCATGGGGTGCTAGGGGTCGGAAGTTCAAATCTTCTCGCCCCGACCATTGAATAGCCATATCCATAAAAAAAGGCCAGAGGGTTCGCTCTCTGGCCTTTTTTTATGGACTTATTCGGCACTTTCCCGCAAACGCTGGGCAAGGATCACTGCCAGGGTCATATAGAAGCGAGAGCCAAAACCGGAGGTAGACATCATCAGGGCATGCATGGAAAAGTGGTCCAGAAAGTCCAGCTCCACATCACCATCGGCCACCACCGACACATTGGCGGGAGAATCATCCAGAAAGGACATGATCCCCAAAAATTCCCCCTCCCCCAGCCGGTGGATCACTTCAGGATCGCCTAAGCGACTCACTTCCACCCTTACCTCCCCCTTGCGAATAATATACAAGTCTGGGGCACGGGTGCCTTCCCGAAAAATTTCTTGATCTTTTTCAAAGGTAAGGCGCACCGCTTTTTCTTCCATCAGACGCCAGTCATCACGAGTCAAGAAACGGTAGCAACGCAAACGACGGCTATTCATCGACATAGTATCTCCATACAATTCAAGAAAAGGTCAAACCACCATGCCCAACATTCTGGGCAATACCAGGGAAAGCCAGGGCCAATAGGTTACCAAAAACAGGAAGACCAGCATGGTGATCAACCAAGGCATCACTGCAATGGTCACCTCGGTCAAGCCCGTTTTGGTAATGCCACTGGCCACATAAAGATTCAACCCCACAGGAGGGGTCAACATACCCACCTCCATGTTGACGGTGATGAGGATGCCGAAATGGATGGGATCCACCCCCAACTTCATGGCAATGGGAAACAGTATAGGGGCCATGATGAGGACGATGGAAGAGGGTTCCATAAAATTGCCAGCAATCAGCAAAATGATGTTAACCACCAAAAGGAAGGTATAACGATCCAATCCCTGATTGAGCATCCAGGCAGCCATCTCCTGGGGAATGTTTTCATAGGTGAGGAGGAAAGAAAAAAGCACCGCATTGGTGATAATGTAGAGCAGCATGGCACTCATGTTGGCGGAGGCCAACAAGACTCTGGGTACATCCCTCAAGGTGAGATCCCGATAGACATAGACCGCCACGAAAAAGGCGTAAACCGCACTCATGGCCGCTGCTTCGGTGGGAGTAAAGACCCCCGAATAGATTCCCCCCATAACCAGGACAATAAGCATCAACCCCCATATCGACTCCCGGAAAGTAAACCAGATTTCACTCCAAGGGGCACGGGGCAAACGGGGATAGTTGTTCTTTTTTGCACGCCACCAGGTGGTAAAACCCAGCATCAAAGCCAACACAATGCCAGGGACGACCCCGGCCATGAACAGAGTCCCTACCGAAGTATTGGTAGAAACAGCATACATAACCATGACGATGGAAGGAGGAATCAAAATTCCCAGAGCACCTGCCGAGGTGATCACCCCGGTTCCAAAACGGCTGGGAAATCCGGCGCGAACCATGGCAGGCATCAAAATGGCACCGATGGCGGCCACGGTGGCCGGGGAAGAGCCAGAGACGGCGGCAAACAGGGCGCAGGCAAGCACCCCCGCCATACCAAGACCACCATGCAGATGACCCACCATCGCCGTGGCAAAATGGATCATGCGACGGGCCACCCCTCCATGGGTGAGAAAATTTCCCGCCAGGATGAAAAATGGGATGGCCATGATTTCAAATTTTTCGATACCGGTAAACAGCTTCATGGCAACCGCTTCCACCGGAACCTTGGTCATGACAAACAAAAAGGTGAGAACGGTGAGACCAAGGGCGATGGATATGGGCATGCCGGTGATCAACAACAGGGTTAGTAACCCGAAAATGATGGCCGCGCTCATTTATGGCCTCCTGCATGTACAGGGTCCAACTCGTCCTCTTCCAATGGATGCAAGGCAGCTTCCTGTTCCAGATCGTCCACCTCCAGACCATCCACCACCGCATGGTCGTGGTGAGGCAGCTCTCCGGTTTTAACAAAATGGACGATCACCTGCATAAAGCGAAAACACATGAGATAGGAACCCAGAGGAACGCAAAGATAGACCAGCCACATGGGCATTTCCAAATCAGAGGAAACCTGACTGGTATGGGCCATCTTCCAAACAAAATGGACCCCCAGGCTGCCCACCAGCAAAGTAAAGATCACCCCACCCAATAATCCCAACAAGATGGTCTGCCGCTTGGGGCGATCCGGCAATAAATTGACCAGCACATCCACCCCCACATGAATTCCGGTACGCACCCCGTAGGCTGCCCCGAATTTGGCCATCCAGATAAACATGTAAATGCACAATTCCTTGGCCCAACTGGTATCAATAGCGAATAAATAGTCATAGAAAAACGGAATCCCCAAAGCATATCGATGGAGAACCGAAACAAAGATCACCAGGGTAGATGCCCCCATGAGAAAGCCTATGATCCACTCTTCCAAGTGGTCCAAAATTTTCAGCATGTTGAATGGCCCCTTTTATAGTGAAAGACCGGAATGGTTGGCCATTCCGGTCTGAAAGAGTAGACTACATTTTGGCAGGATCGAAGCCGGTGGCTTGATAGATAGACTGGATCAAATCTTTGCCGATGCGATCCCCCATTTGTTGATGGACAGGGATCAGGGCTTTTTTCCAGGCAACACGCTGTTCGGGAGTCAGTTCCACAACGGTGGTTTTGCCGGAGGCTTTGACGCCAGCAACCGAATTGTCGTTCTCTTCCTTGGCAATGCGGTTGGCAAACAGGGTGGCTTCCGCCATGGCCTTGTCCAAAGCTTGCCGAATATCAGCAGGCAATCCTTCCCAAAAAACCTTATTGACGATGACCGCATAGCCCAGGTAACCATGGTTGGAGGCAGTCATGTGTTTTTGCACTTCATGCATTTTTTGGGTGAAAAAGTTGGAGGGGGGATTTTCAGTTCCATCCACAACACCGGTTTGCAGAGCCTGGTAAACTTCCGAGAAGGGCATGGATTGGGGAACCGCTCCCAGGGCACGCATTTGGGCATCCAACACCTTGGAGGATTGAATGCGCATTTTCAGACCTTTAAAATCTTCCGGGTTGACCAGGGGACGGTTGGCACTCATGTGTTTAAAACCATTGTCCCAATAGGCCAGACCGACGATCTCTTTGCTGTCCAGTTTTTTCAGCAGTCCCAGACCAACAGGTCCTTGGGTGACCGCATGGAGTGCATTGTAGTCATCGAAGATGAAGGGCAGGTCGAAGGC
>JADFXB010000027.1 GCA_015233935.1 Magnetococcales bacterium
AAAATTGGCCCAAAACAGGATCATCTTCCTGTAAATGTTCCGATCGTGTCAGAATAACCTGGCCACCAGGATAAATCGTGAAACGAATTTTATCCTTCTTCCCTAGTTTGAGAGCACGGCGCACGGTTTCTGGGACGGTTGTCTGGTAACGATCTGTCAGGGTGGATTCTACTTCGAGGGTGCCCATGGTACGCTCCCCATATCGCGTAGAGATAATAAGCTATATGGTAATGCGATTGCATTACTGCGTCAAGATGTTATTCCGACCTGGCTACCTTCTGCGTTCGTCATTCTCGGCTGCCAAAAAATGCTTTTTCGCGGGGCAGCCATTTTGTAGGGAAAAAGCTTTTTGAGGACTTCGTCCTCAAACTCCTACCAGGGGACCGTGACGGTCCCCTGGACCCCTGCAATGGTTTTATTTACATGCGGGACATTTTTTCCACGGCAAGTTCTATTTGTCTGGCGGCGGGTTTGAAGTCGGGGTTGGTCTTTAGGATTCCCTCAAATATCTTGATGGAATCCTCAAACTTTTTCTTGTCCATCAACTTCACACCCTCATCATACTTCTGCCACACCTTCAAATCCTTCTGACTCCCCTGCACCGCCTTGGGCGACGACTTGGATATCTTGGCCGCGATCTTCTTGGCCAACTTTTCCGCCAACGCAGGTATATCATTCACCGATCCCTGCTCCGCCTCCGATAATAAAATCTGCGACGTGGAAACGTCCACCAAGCGAACATCAATCCGACAGGTGGGACCCAACGCCATAAAACTGCCAAACGCCATCTGCTGGGCACCCGTCAACTTGCCCAACTTTAACTTGGAATCATCATCCGCCAAGTCGCTACTCCCCAACTTCAACTCCTCCAACGCCTGCCGCAAATGCACACGCTCCACCATCTTCACACCCGTAATTCCCGATAAACGGGCCAATAACATTTCCGGCAACGCACGGGTCAAATAATCCATGGAAGTGATGGTCGCCATGTCCGCAACCGTGTTGTTGTCAAAGTCCATGATGGCAATCGTCCTCATCTTCGCCTCCGCCGCATCCCCACGCAACGGAACCAACGGCATCACCACCAACGCCAACAGGAATACTACCCAAAAAGACAAACGTTTCATGGCATTACCCTATGATTTGGATCAGTCATAACAAAAAGTGGGGGCACATGGCCCCCACCCTTATACGCACTCATACCTGAAAGCGGGGAAGATCAATTCTTCTGAATGATCTTTTGATCCTTGGTCCAGTTCCCCGATTTGTCAAGGGACTTGGCATAAGCAATATCTTCGTCCACCTCAGTGATCTCCACCGTTCCAACCTTGGTCTGACGGGGAATCGGCTTGCCACGTACCATGATCGGCTCACCATCCGCCAACACATTAAACTTCTGACCCTTGGTCACACCATGCTTCTTGCCCATGTTGACAATAATGGTGTCACCCTCAACTGCGGCCAAACGTCCCTTCAGCGGATACTTCTCCACAATCGCATCACGAATCGCCTTGGCAAACTTGGGAGCGACTTCCGTAGGATCCACCTTCTCCGACTCGGAAAGAGAAAGCACAATGTTGGAAGTCTCCACATCCACCAAACGCATGTTCACCAAATTTTTCTTGCCCGTGTTGAAGAAGCTGCCGGTGGTGATAAAATGGGCCGCCATGATCTTGCCCAACTTCAACGCCGTATCTGGATCCGCCAATTCGGAAGATCCCATCTTCAACTCCTGCAACACCTTGTCAATGATGGCACGATCCACCACCTTGACACCCTGGGCCTGCAACGCCTGGGTCAACTCATCCTGCAAGATACCCTCCAAACCAATCCGACCCATAAGGGACGAACCGTTGTCATTGTTCTGGAAGCCCAGGATGGAGATGGCCATGGCGGGGGAAGTCCAGTCATCCGCCGGAGCAGGTTTGGCCTTGTTGTCCTTGAACTGCTGCAACAAATCCTTCACCAAACCATCGATGTATTTCTGCCGCTCCAAATCCTGCTTCTGGGCAATGGCCGCTTGAGCCTGCCGCAACAGGGAATGAACCAACTTGTCGGAAGGATCCACCTTCTGCAACTTTTGGAAGACTTCCATGGCCTTTTCCGGCTCACCCATATCCTTGAGAGCCACACCCTCATTGCTCAACGCTTCCGCAAAGTAGGGATTGTGGTCAGACGCTTTGCGGAACGACTTCAAAGCAATGTTGGAATTCTTGCCTTGCAGTTGCATATTCCCCATGGCCAGATTGGCCTCAGCCTTCTGCCAGGAAAAATCGCTGGTGGAAGTCTCCGCAGAGGCCATCACCAAAGCCTTTTCCGCTTCCGCCTTGTTGCCCTTGGCATTGAGGGTCTTGCCCTTGACCAGATTGGCCATGGCACGGTTGGGATCCTGCTGCAAAACCTCGTTGGCGACCTTCAAGGCCTCATCATTTTTGCCCTGCTGGAAGAGCACCTCGGCCAAACCCTCCTTGCCCTGCATGGCCAACTGCTTGTCCTGGCTCTTGGCCATCTCCTTGAAGGAGTTTTCCGCCTCCGAAACATTACCTTCCTTCAAGGTGGAATAGGCCACACCCGCACGGGCCACCACCGAATCACCAGCCTTGCTGGCCTTCAGGAACAATACCTTGGCCTTTTCCGGCTTTTTGGTCTGCAACTGACTCTCCGCAAGAGAAGCCAGCATGTCACCCATGTTTTTGCCGCCACCCTGGACAATTTTCATAATCTTGCCATTGGGGCCCACCAGATAGGTGGTGGGCAACAAAGAGGCTGAGAAATTTTTGAAAATGTCCGCATCCCCGGTGGCTACCGGGAAGGTGGCTCCCATGGCATCCGCCTTGTCCTTGGAAATGGCCACAATTTGCAGATCATCCTTGAATTGACTGCCCACCTCTTTGAGCTGCACCAGCCCATTCTGGCAACTGTCGCACCCTTCCGTCTTGTAGAGGTAGAGAACGCCAGGGGTCTGCCCGCTGAAGTTTTTTTCACTCACCGCCTTGCCATCCGACCCGTTGGCTTGGAAGGAGGGGATGACATCGCCACTCTTGAGGGCGGCAAAGCCACCAGCTCCATACATCAACAGCGTCAGGCCCAGTACAGATGTGATCAATTTATTGTGTGAACGGCTCATGGAAGAGTTCTCCCCATTGATGGAGTTGGAACCGGATAGAATCCTTAAATGCAATCCAGACAGATATGCCAGGATGCCACCACAACGACAGAATCTAACGCAATTTCCATACCTATTTTGACGATACCGGATCTGCTTCCTATGGGTGGCCCTGTTGTTCCCGGCGGTGTTTGTCTTGTAAGAGTTGATTATACGTAGAAAAAAAATAAAAAAAAGCGAAAACAATGTTTTCGCTTTTTTTTCACCAAAATAGTTTCTGGGAACCAGAAATGCAGCTTATTTGGGTTCCAAGGCCACGTCCAGATCCAATTTACCCCCAGACTCCACTTCCAGGCTGGCTTCCAGATTGGTAAAGCCATCTTTTTTCAGGACAAATTTGTACGTACCAGCCGCCAGATCAAACTCGTAGGGGGTAACACCGATGAATTGATCGTCCACCAGAATCACCGCACCAGCAGGAGAGCTGATGACATTCACCTTGCCACTGTTCTTGGCAGGGGGACGTGGTTTGGGGGCTGGCATGGTGGTTTCCGGTTTTACTGAACTTCCTGTCCCGCCTGGCTGGACATCACTGGATTTTTTGGTAGCCATATAGGCACCACCGCCACCCAAGACCAACAGACCCACCACACCACCGATGATCAGACCCATGGAAGATTTTTTTTCAGCCGCCGGAGGCGGGGGAGGGGCTGCTTGTGGTGCGGCTGCCCGAGTTGGGGCAGCATGGGGTGCACTGATGGTGGCATCCGATTTGGGGGGAGCCGAGGGGATCATGGCTGTGGCATCCGCATCGCTTTGGCCACCCACCACCATGGTTCCTTCTGCACTGGCAGCGTTGGCTTCGCCTTCGCCATACTTACCCTGGGCGGCCAGTTTCAGAGCATCGGCAAACTCCTTGGCCGACTGGAAGCGTTCGCTGGGACGCTTGGCCAGGGCCTTACGCACCAAGGCGTTGAAAGAGTCGGGAATATCAAAATTGAAGGAGGTGGGAGGCTCCACCGGTGCATTCAGCACCTTCTGCATGATGGTGGCCACCGCTTGACCGGGAAAGGGCTTTTCACCAGTCAAAAGTTCATAGAGAATCACCCCGATGGAGAACAGGTCGGCACGGGCATCCACCCGCTGACCCATGAACTGCTCCGGGGACATGTAGCTGGGCGTCCCCATCACTGCACCCATCTGGGTCATGGTGGAAGATTCCACCCGGGCAATACCAAAGTCGGCCACCTTCACCTGTCCATTTTCCAGGATGACGATGTTGGCCGGTTTCATATCCCGGTGCACCACCCCGTTGGAATGGACATATTGCATGGCGTCCAGAATCTGGGTCATGACTTCCGTGACTTGCTGGGTGGTAAACCTGGCTTTGTCCTTGATCAAATCCTTCAATTCTTTGCCTTTGATAAACTCCATGGCAATGAAAGGAATGCCTTGATCCTCCCCATATTCATAAATGGCCACAATGTTGGGATGCATGAGGCGACCGGCGGCTTGTGCCTCCCGTTTAAAACGGGCCAGCAACTCCGCGCCTCCTTCACCTTCCAACAGGGCTTTATGAATGGTCTTGATGGCAACCACCCGTTCAATTCCGGGATCAAAGCCCTCATAGACCACGCCCATGGCACCTTTGCCAAGGACACGCCGAATTTGATATTTTCCGAGTTTTTCCAGATCTGACATGGGTTTCCTCTACGGAAAAACGATTTGCATCAAGATGCGTGGTGGCACGTTCCACCAAGGCCCATTTCCACTCAACCCGCTTATGGATGACTTTCCATCCACTGCTGCACCTCCCTGGCCTTGGGATGATGACCATCCAACTCCAGGAAACGGGCAAAGGCTTGCCGTGCCGATTTATGATTGTTCAACCCATTAGCGTATACCATGCCCAGGTTGAGATAGGCAACGGGGAAGTTTGGATCTATGGAAATGGCCTTGATTAAATACTCTTTGGACCGCTCATGATCCCCAAGTTTATAATAAACATGACCCAGGTTGGTAAGAATTTGATGGTGTTCGGGAGCGGTTTGCAAGGCTTTCAGATAGTGATCCCGTGCCTTCTCCAACTGGTTCATTTCAAAATAGGCCACGGCGGCCTGGGCGTTCAATTCAGGAGAGGAGGGATTGGCTTGCAATTGTTCCAGGATGGCAGGCAGACCAGTAGTTGGGGCGGGAGGGGCGGTTTCCTGGACCGGGAGGGCGGCGCGGGTTTTATTGGTCAGTCCTGCCTCTTTGATGGCCAAATTTAAAAATTTGGTGGGGACGGCAAAGTTAAGGCCGGTGGCCCCTTTGAAGGAACCCATGATCAGGCCGATCACTTCCCCTTGGGCGTTGAACAGGGGGCCGCCACTGTTGCCGCTGTTGACCACCAAATCGGTCTGGATCAACTCCCGCCCTTCCAACTGGCGTTTGGGATTACTCACCACTCCGCGACTCAAGGAGTGATCTAAATCCAGGGGGCAGCCGATGGTGAAGGTTTCATTGCCCAAGGCGGGCAGCTCGGCGGTGAGGGGCAGACCCTGAATGTTGGTGGCGGGCACCTGAATAAGGGCCACATCCCAGGCGGGTTTGCTCAATAAATATTTGGCTTCCGACTTGCGACCGTCGGCAAGATGGACGATCACCGTCTCCGCACTTTCCACCTGATGGGCAACAGTAGCCACCACATTGGGGGCGATAAAGAAACCGGTTCCCGTAAGGGTTGAGCCATTGTTCATGGTGGAGCGGATACACACCACCTTGGAGTCCACTTTTTGATAAACGGTCTCAGCGGCCAGGGCTGTGACGCTGGAGCACAGGGTCAGGGCCAGGAGCGTATGATTCAAACATTGCATAAACTTCATGACGGACCTTCCTAAATGATGTTGAAGCCAAACATCCTTTAGTCTTCTCTATATTGAAACGCCCCCACTGGGGTGGGGGCGTTGAGACAAGGGTTTTCCAGTTGTTTATTAAGGTACTACCTGCCGATTATTGGCGACATAGACCCCGTGAGAGGCGTAGGTCTCGGCAGTGTTAGTGGTTCTGCCAACAGCAAAGCTGCCTACCAGTCCCTGGGCATTGGCCCCGGCCAGTTGACCGTTGATCACCGCATAGTTGGCGGCATTGGCACTGGCAAAATTGTTTATTGCTTGGCCCTGCGGTTTTGCGCCAATGGCTGCGGTTGCAGAACTCTGGGCATTCAAATGATTGCCAGCCAGAAAAGCACCGTCGGTGAGTACCGCCTGGGGTACGTCAATTTGTACCTGATAGTTGCTGGAAGAGCCGACGACCTGAACGTTGGATGCCACGGTTTGGTTGCCAAAGTTAATGTTCGCCGTTACCGAGCCATTGGTGATGGCTTCCGTGGTGCGAGTGGAACCCGAATCGTGGTAGATCATCCCCTGCACCATGTTGGTGGAGGAGTAGTTGTAGGTGGTGTAATCGGAAGGCGGCAGATTGGTGGGCACGATGGCAGAAACCCGATAGCCATAGCCACCAGCAATGGAACCTATCCCTGGAATGGTTGGAACAGAAAATCTGGCCCATTCGCCAATGGGATCATTGTTGATATCATCACTTGTTACGCTGGTAACGGTTTCCGTAACAGGAAGGTTGAGATTCATGTTGATGGCGTTACTCTTCAACTCATGGACACCATAAACCACAACGCCGTTTGAACTGTTGGGTGCAGTATCATAGGCATCCACAAATCCCAGGGAGGTTTGACTGTTGGGCCAAGCCACTTGGTCGATGGTGGTTTTGTTGGAGGAATCCTTGCTGATATCGCTGATATAAGGATTGAGGCTGATCTTGCCATCGGTCCCCACAACGAAGAAGGCAATGCCATCCCTGTTATCACGACTATTGATGATTTGATAAACCTCATCATCGTAATATTGGCTCATGTTAATGCCCGCCAGGCCAAAGACCCCCCAACCACCATAGGAGCCATCACCGGCACGCATCACAAAAGACCCCATAAGCCCTTCCCCATTGGGACCAGCGACCGTGCCTGAAACGTAGGCGGTATCAAGTCGGCTTTGAGATTCCAGGGAACTCCAGCGCGGATTATTGGACTCATCGTATACAGACATACCGGAAAAACTTCCCGAGATGGAGGAGTTAAAAAGTCCGGCTGAGTTGATTTCTATATTTTCCCCATGCAGGGCAAAGGAGAGGGCACCGGTGGTAGCGGGGGAGGCGGTATATCCCGACAGATCTAAATAATCCAAGGTGGAGGTTGCCGGGGTGACACTATCGGGTCTGAAGAAGGCTTGAGCAAACCCGCCACCGCCGGTGATACGTTGGGCGGTGGGAGTACCGTTTTGATTCAAATAGAGGGTTCCTCGCATCACAGGGCGAGGAGATTCTGTTATTACAGAATTTCGACTATTTATCTCCGCCAATTCTTGATCGCTTGGTGTGGAGTTGGAATCGGAAACAGGACGCGGTGCTTCACCGTAGGAGTCAATATTGGGATCATAGTAGCCACGATAGAGGCGACCCGTATAGCTGGCTCTTAACTGCTCCAGCTTATCAAAGGGGGTTGAAGCGGCAGCCGCATAGTAGAAGTTATTTTCTGGTATTTCATAACCAGGTGCGCCCAGGGGGGTGCTGGCGGTCATCATGCCCAGGGTGCCAAAAAATGTACCACCTGCAAACTGATTGACTTGATCCGAGGTAAAGGATTGACCTGTCAATGGGACAGGGGAGTTGGAGCCAACGGTAACTTCGGTTAATTGGCGGGAGCTGTAATTGACCTTCACTGACCCGCTAGCCCCATATTGATTAACCACTTGGTCGGTTGTGGTATTGGGGGTCAAGGGTTGGTCATTGAAGTAGGGGTTGAGCAGGGTGTTATCACCCGTTGACTTGATAAACATGGCCAGATATCCACGGTCCACCGGGAAGGGGGCTTGGGCGATGGCATCATTGGTGATACGATCTTCCACAATTCTGTTTTCTACTGGACCCGGTTTTTCAATAACCCCACCAATGGCTGGATTTGGGGGAGGGCCGGGCAGGTTGCTGCCAAGATTTTCGCCGCCCAGGGGCATTTCAATCAATCCAGAGATATCAAAGCTGTCCGGTCCCACCATCTTGCCTGCATGGCCGTTGCCTTCCTTGATGGCATTCTGTCCCATGGAGTGAAGGGCTTGCTCCAGGGTGGGAGGACCACCTTCATTGTCCCCTTTGTCCCCTTTGTCTCCCTTGTCCCCTTTATCACCTTGATTTTTCCCGCTACCCCCGCCCCGATTTTCCGGTCCCCGGGTATTGACGTTGGGCATGGCAGCTTCCATATGGCGGGCCAGCCGGAAGTTGGGATCCAGGGTTCTGGCCTTATTGAAGGCTTGTTTGGCTTCGGCAAACTGTCCCTTGTCTACAAGGTCCAATCCTTCGGAAAAGGATTCCAGGGCCTGCACATTGCTGGTGTGGGGCTGGTTGATCTGGGTTCTGACTTCCGGGGGCAAATTTTGCGACCGGACACCCACCTTTTCCAGAATGTTGTAGACCAAATCTTTCTGAGCCTGGAACAGGGCGTTCATATTATTGCCGGTCACATTGGCGGAACCCAGCAGTTTGCCGGAAGAGCCATCCAGGGTGAGGGTGTTCATATTGAAAGATTCCGCCAGGGCGGGACCACTTCCAGCCAGCAGGGCAGCCAGGGCCAGACGGGAAAGGGTGGTCAGTCCGGCATTATGGAATTCACGGCAGGATTTCATGGGTGTTCTCCTTTTCCATCACAAGTGGCTTACTTGACTGCATAGTCGCCGACAATCACTTTTTCCGCCCGCATGATGCGCCCGGCACGAACCTGGGTCTCTTCATCCACCAGACCGCTTTTCATCAAGGATAGTTCATCCATGATCTTCTGCATTTTTTCCCGCTCCAACACCTTCAAGCCGGGAACCTTGGCCAGATCGGTGATGATCATGGCGGTGAGTCCCTTGGCGAGAATTTTATATTTTTCATCCCCCTTGTTGACCAGGGGAGAGACCGCCACCGTACCCGGTTCCGGTTTGCCGGTGGCAAATTTTTTCTCGATGGCCAGGGCTTTGTCGATTTCGGTCTTCATCTGCTCGGTAAGCAGCAGGGTCAATTTTTGCGGAATTTCCCGATTGGCCGCCTCTTCCGGTTCCAGGTTGCTGTAGAGCTTCCACTGTTTCACCGTCTCCTGTTTTTTGCCCTGTTCAAGGCTGATCAGGCCAAGAAAGTAGGCCGCATTGCCGTTGTAGGGATAGGCGGTTTGCAGTTGGGAGTAGAGGGTTTTGGCGGTGCCGTAATCTTTCGCCTGAAAGGCTTCCGTGGCTTGTTTGGCCACTTGGATGGCGGGATTGGTGGCGGTGATCATGGCCTCTTCCATGGCCGGTTCCACCTTGATGCTCTCCTTGGCAGGAAGGGCCAAACCGCTACCGGCTTCCACGCTGGTGGTCTCTCCCTGCTCCGACTGCCAGATGGCCTCATTGGCGAAGACCAAAACCCGGCTGGAGGAACCATCGCTGGAAATGCCCACCTTGCTGGCACGCAGGTTGATCTTGCCTTGGGGCAGGTGGATGGTTAAGGGGGATTTGCGGCCTTTAAGTTCAGGCAGGGCATAGGCCATGACTTGGCCACGCCACAGTTGGGCCGACCAGCCATCCTCCTTTTTGTGCACCGACAACAGGGATTCCGGTCCCACATGGAAATAATCCCCATTGTCCAGACGCAGCAACACCCGATCCTGTGCACCGGTTTGGATGATCTGACCATCGGTCAGGGGGGCTCCAAAATCGGCGTTGGCCAGGGTTTTGGCAGAGGCATCCACCACTTTGGGGGAACCGTTCACCAGCTCAACCTGGGCAATCCCTTTTTTGCTGGTGGCCTTTTCCCCGCTGATGGTGAGGCCATCCAGGGCGGGAACCGGCGGCAATTCGGCCCAGGCCATCCCACTCCCCAACCCGGCGACCATCACAGCCAGGGGAAGAAGTCGGCCAATGGGGTTCTTGACGTGTACATTCATAGGAATTCTCCAAACCTTCCGTTAAGACCCACCCTAGAAGCTCCAGTTAACCCCCAGGTTGACCCCCAGCAAGTGTTTTTCATACTCGTAGATGGAGGTGTTGGAAGTATTGTCGGTATAGGTGTAGTTGCCAGACAGCACATATTTATCCATGAAGGTTTTGCTGATCAGGGCCGACAGACTGACCCGGTCGTCATCCCTTTCTCTGGGGACTGTTCCGCCCAAAGCGGATACATCCACGTTGCCATCATAGAGTCTCTTTTGGTAACGCGCCTGCAAGAAGGTATCCAAGCCCGATGGATAATGGGCAAAATAGGAGGGACCGATGCCCATTTCCCGATAGGTAAAGCGGCCCATATTGGCATTGTGGTAGGAATAACTGCCGGACAGGGAGACCACTTGCAGGAAATCTTCCTCCATGGTCATCTTCCAGGCTGGCCCCAGGTTAAGGGTGATGGTGTTGTTGTCCTCGCCACTGCTGGTGCTTTGGGCAAATGTTTCTTTCTCATAACGCAGGCCGCCATTGAGATCCCAACGATCATTCAGGCGATAGGTTCCTTCCGGCGCGATGAACAATGAATTGGAGAGAGAGTCGTGACCGAAAGAGCGGTTAACGTAGCCCATGGGCACCGCCACCCGAAAAAGCTCACCAAAATATTCCGGTCCGGCAGAGAGTTCGGTCTGCCCATAGTTGAGTTCACCATGGTTTGCATAATCGGTACGGGAGTATCCCAGCTTGCCACGAACTCCCCAACCCCCATCTTCTCCCAAATCAAATGCAGGTTCCAGGCTGATGCTGGCCAGATAGGCATGATCATCCAGGATGGTCGGTGAGGTCACGGCGGCGGGGTGGGTGCGCCGTTCCGGCTGGGCGTTGGCATTGCTGTCAAGTTGCAGGCCACCATTGATCCGCAGCATGGAGACAAAGGGGGAGGGGGCAGCCTGTTGTTCCACTTGGGCTGCGGCCTCTTTGGTCTGGGCTGTTGCCACCGGGCGACGGCGGGGTTCCAGGGAGGCCAATACCCGTTCCACGCTGGTTTTGATCTGGGGAGGAGGGCTGGCAGCCAGAATTTTATTCAATTCATCCTTGGCGGCCTCTTTGTCACCCTTTTGCAGATAGGCCATGGCCAAATCCACCCGCACCCGTGGCAGATTCGGGTGGCGTTCCAGCATGGTCTTGAACTTGCTGATGGCCAAATCCGACTGTTTGTTGCGATAGGCCGCCGAACCCAACCAGTACAGCATATCCATGGTGGGGGCTGCCTTGGCTATTTCCTCAAAAAGATTCACCGCCCTGGAATAGGCATGATCATAATACAGAGTCATGGCCTGCCTGAGCTTGCCATTGAGCTGCTTCATCTCTTCGGCAGGAATTTTCTTCAGAATATCGTTATCTTTCTGGTCCATGGGCAGATTGCCGTCGGCGTGCACCACGGGAACCAGGGCAAGAAGTCCAGCGATGAGAAGAATTTTGGGTAGTCCCGACATAACCGGTATCCAGAGATAAAAAAGGTTTATGACACGCTGGCCACAAGCCAACTTTACACGATGCAATTTTCAAGCCATTTATTGCAATGGCTTTCAGGTAGGCAAAGTGGCGGATTTGGCGAGCCAGGGAGGAAAATCGTGAAACACATTTCCACTTTTTCAGGATTGGCAGAGTAACAAATCACACACACCTTCAGCAATAAAAAAGACTTTTTCCACCTGATTTTATGAGATTTCCGCCAGATACTCTCTGGACAAGCGCACATAGTTGGCGGTGGTGGCCTGATGCTCCAACTGTTCCTCTTCACTCAACAAGCGGCGAAATTGGGCAGGGGAACCCATCCACAAGCTGGCAGCTTCCACCTGTTTGCCAGGGGCCACCAGAGCACCCGCAGCAATCATGGCCTTGTCCCCCACCACCACGTTGTCCATCACCGTGGCCCGCATGCCGATCATGGTATCATCCCCGATGCGACAACCGTGCAGGATCACCCCGTGGCCGATGGTTACCCGCTTGCCGATGATCAAGGGTGCGCCGTTGGGCTGTTTGGGGGTGGGACGGCTGACATGCAGGATGGAACCATCCTGCACATTGCTCTCTTCCCCAATGGTAATGGTGTTCACATCCCCCCGAACCACCACCCCCGGCCAGATGGAAGCAAGAGGACCAATCTCCACCGCACCGATGATCACCGCCCCAGGATGGATAAACGCGCTTGGGTGGATGGTGGGAAGAATCCCACGATAGGCATAAATGGTCATGACCGCCTCTGTTAAAATTTGCCGGAAAAGGTGATGTAGCCGGAGAGCTTTTCTTTTTGCTCCAACTGCTCCCGCAAAATCTCCGCCCGCTCACGGGTAGGATATTTACCCACCCGCACCACATGCCACAGGCGTTCCATCTGGTCCTTGACCTCCACCTGATAGGGGGCGTATCCCCGTTTGCGCAGCTCTTCCATGGCATCCTTGGCATTTTCTTCCATCAGGAAGGCCCCGGTTTGCACCTCCCAAATGGCTCCCGCTGCTGGCAGGGGAGCATCGTTCACCAAATTTTGTCCCGAGGGCAAATTCAACTGGCTGATGGTGACCTGTTGGACGTGACGGGACAAATGGTTGGTCAACAAGGTCATGGCATGTTCCAGGGCCAAGGTGGGGTCGCTATGGTTGGCCAACGGGATGGAGGTTACCCAGGAGAGGGCGGGATTGGGGGGGCGATAAATTTCCAGGGTGAGAAAGCCCGCTGGTCCCGTCTCCACATGGGGAACCACCACATAACCTACCCCGGCCTTGGCCAACGTGGCACTGCCTTTTACTTGATTGGGAGGGGGGAGGGTGGTGGTGAGGTTGGGGGGATCCTGCCAGCGATAGTCGGCCTTGCTTGCGGCCAAACGGGTTTTCTCCGTCAATACGGTGCCACTTTGATCATTGAACAGGGGGTAGACCCAAACCAGGGATTGTTTCTCCTTGGGAAGATTTTCTCTTGGCGTTGCCCTTATCTCCGGGGGTGGGGCTTCCACAGCAGGTGGGGGCAGAGGGGCGGGAGAGGGCAATGGGGGAACCAGGTTTTTGCTCAGGTTGGTGCATCCCGCCATCACCAGAGCCAGGGATAACAGAATCGACAGTCGAAAAGGGGTGCGCATTGGCCTAACCTGAAAGTTTTTTGAGTCGATACAAGGCTTCCAAGGCCTGTTTGGGGGTGAGATCGTCGGGGTTGATGGCACGCAGTTCGTCCAGGGCCGGAGAGTTTTCCGCCTCCTCAAACATGGGAAGGGGGCGGAATTTGCGGCTGGGAAAGGGTGAACTGCCGCTGCGGGTCGCCTTGAGGGGGGATTTTTCCAGTTCGGACAATACATCCGCCGCCCGTTGGATCAGGGAAACCGGCATGCCTGCCAGTTGCGCCACATGCACCCCATAGGAACGATCCGCACTGCCACGGGAGATGGTGTGTAAAAACAGGATGGTATCCTGCCACTCCTTTACTGCCACCGACAGGTTGATCACCCCTGGTTTCTGCCGCTCCAGTTCGGTCAATTCATGGTAGTGGGTGGCAAACAGGGTTTGGCTGCGACAGCGTGCCAAAATGTATTCCACCACCGCCCAGGCTATGGCCAATCCGTCATAGGTGGAGGTCCCGCGCCCGATCTCATCCAAAATAATCAGAGACCTTAACCCGGCATGATGCAAAATATGGGCCGTCTCGGTCATCTCCACCAAAAAGGTGGAGCGTCCACCGGCAATATCGTCGGCGGCCCCAATGCGGGTGAAGATACGGTCCACCAGACCGATGGTGGCCGACCGGGCGGGGACAAAGGAGCCGCAATGGGCCATCAACACAATCAGGGCCACCTGCCGCATGAAGGTGGACTTGCCCGCCATGTTGGGGCCGGTGATCAAGGCCAGTTGCATCTCCTTGCCGTCCAACTGACAATCGTTGGGGACAAAGGGATCCTTGGTGAAAAGTTCAACCACCGGATGGCGGCCTTGCTCAATCTGGATGCCCGGTTCTTCCCTTAATTGGGGACGGCAATAGTTGCGCTCTTCCGCTGTTTGGGCAAAGGCGGTGAGCACATCCAGAGTGGCCACCGCCGCTGCCGCCCTCTGCAATTCAAGGGCCTTCTCTCCCACCTCCTGGCACAACTGGAAAAACAGGGCACCTTCCAATTCCGTCAATTTTTGATCCGCCTCCAGCAGTTTTTCCTCCTCCTCCTTCAATTCCGGCGAAGAGAAGCGGATGGCGTTGGCCATGGTCTGGCGGTGCACATAGGTATAGGGCACCTTCTCCCGATGCAGATTGGGAACCTCCAGCAAATAGCCATAACTGCGATGATGAACAATCTTGAGATTGGGAATGGCGTGTTTTTCCCGTTCCACCGCTTCCAGTTGCAAGAGGTATCCCCGGCTGTCCTGCACCATGGACCTGAATTGATCCAGTTCAGGATTGACTCCCGCCCGTATGACATTACCATCCCGCAAGGCCACCGGCGGGGTATCGCTCAAAAGTTGCAGCAAGCGTTGATACAATGCCTCAAAGCCACTCATGGTCTCGGCCAGGACCACCAGCATGGAAGGGGGCTGATCCCGTTCCCAGGGGCTTTCCAGATCGTTGCTGGTCAATTGTTGAACCAATACCGGCAATTGACCCAGGGTATCCCGCAGGGAGCCAACCTCCCGTGGGGTGGCGCGTCCCAGGACAATGCGGGTGGTCAGGCGTTCCAAATCATGCATTTTTGCCAGGGTTTCCCGGACAATCTGCCGCCGTTGATGCTGAGAGAGCATCCAGGCCACCCCCTCCTGGCGGCTGCGAATTTCCCCTGTTTTCAACAAGGGGCGGTTGAGCCATTGACAGAGCAGTCGCCCACCAGCCGCCGTGACAGTCAAATCCATGGCACCCAACAGGGAACCCTTTTTGCCCCCATCCCGTTGATTGGCGGTGATCTCCAAATGTTTGCGACAGGTTTCATCCAAAATCATGTTATCGAAAGGATGAATGCGGCAGAGGGAGGAGATATGAGGTAAGGCCTCCTTTTGGGTCTCCTTGCAATAATGGAGCAAGGCGGCTGCGGCAGCCTGGCAGAGGGGGTCATTCTCGATGCCATATCCTTCCAGGGAGACCACCTGGAAATGGCTCAACAGGGTTTCCCTGGCCGAGTGGCGGTCGAACAACCATTCCGGTCGGCGGGTCACCCGCTCCATCCAGCCCTGCAAGGCGGTGGGGGCTTGCCAATCCTGGGGCAGCAACAACTCTGCCGGTTCCAGGCAGGAAAGTTCCGCTGCGGCATAATCCCAGTTATCCGCCAAAGCCACCTGAAAAGTGCCGGTGGACAACTCCAGGGCTGCGATGGCCGCACGATGCGGGGGTTTGCCATCCGCCACCAGGGCGACCAGATAGTTGCTGGTGCGGGGGGAGAGAAACTCCTCTTCCGTGAGGGTTCCCGGTGTCACCACCCGCACCACCTCCCGGCGTACCGGTCCCTTGTTTTGGCCGGGTGGTTCCATCTGTTCGCAAATGGCTACCCGGCATCCCGCATTCACCAGGCGGGCCAGGTAATTTTTCATGGCGTTGACGGGGACCCCCGCCATGGGAATCGGCTCCCCTGCATTGACCCCACGGGTGGTGAGGACAATATCTAACAGGGGGGCTGCCGTCTTGGCATCCTCGTAGAAGAGTTCGTAAAAATCCCCCATGCGGTAGAACAGCAGGCAATCGGTATACTGGGACTTGATGGCAAAATATTGGGCCATCATGGGGGTATGGTTGGCAAGGGTCATGGATGGATCCTGGCTTTGACGCTGGTCAACTGGTGCGGTTTTTTTCCAGAAAACGGGTTAGATCGTCGGCGGGCAGGGGCTTGCTGATAAGATAGCCCTGGATTTCATCGCATTTGTGTTTTTTCAGAAAATCAAAGTGTTCCTGGGTCTCCACCCCTTCCGCCACCACTTGCAGGGATAAGCTGTGGGCCATGGAGATGATGGCAATGACAATGGCGGCATCATCGGAATCACGGGTGAGATCCCGCACGAAAGTTTGGTCAATCTTCAGGGTATGAATGGGAAAACGCTTTAGATAATTGAGGGAGGAGTAGCCGGTGCCAAAGTCGTCCATGGCAATGTGCAGACCACGCTCCTTGAGGGCACGCAAAATTTTGATGGCGTTTTCCACATCCCCCATCACCATGCTTTCGGTAATTTCCAGCTCCAGGGCGTCGGGGGGTACATGGCTCTCCTTGATCACCTGATCCACCGTGTAGACCAAATCCTTGGCCTGGAATTGCTTGGCGGACAGGTTGACCGCCATACGTAATGGACCCAGGCCATCATCCAACCATTTTTTGGTTTGCAGACAGGCGGTTTTCAGGATCCACTTACCCAAGGGGATGATCAATCCCGACTCTTCCGAAATGGGAATAAATTCGGCGGGGGAGACAATACCCATGGTGGGGTGTTTCCAGCGCACCAAAGCCTCCATGCCCACCACCTGGCCGGAGACCACATCCAGCTTGGGTTGGTAGAAAAGGGTGAACTCCTCCCGGTCCAACGCCTTACGCAGTTCTTCCTCCAGGAAGAGGCGTTTGCCGGTTTGGGTGCCCATGGCGGAGGTGTAGAATTGGCAGTTGTTGCGTCCGGCTTCTTTGGCCCGGTTGACGGCAATATCGATATTGCGGACCAGGGTGTCCACATCCTTGCCATCGTCAGGAAAGAAGGTCACCCCTTGGCTGGCAGTGAGAAAGAGGCGATGGCCGTTGATCTCGAAGGGTTGATTCAAAATTTGGGTCAGCTTGCGAATGATAAAAACCGAATCGTGAATTTCTCGAATTTCCCGAAAAACAAAGGCAAAAGAGTCACCGGCCAAGCGGCTGGCGGTATCGCCGCTACGGATCACTTTCAACATACGGCGGGAGGATTCCCGCAAAATTTGGTCGCCGGAGGAGTGGCCAAGGCTGCTGTTGACATTTTTAAACAGGTCCAGATCAAAGGCCAACACCATCACCTTGCCGCCGGTGCGGTCGCAATGAAAAATAGCTTGCTGCAAACGGTCCAGGAAGAGTTCCCGATTGGCCAGCCCGGTCAGACTGTCATGATAGGTCTTAAAGCGCAGCTCTTCTTCGTGGCGTTTGATGGCGGTCAAATCGTGGAAGACCCCCACTTGGTGGAGAATTTCGTTGTTTTGACCAAAGATGGCCGTAACCGTGAGGGACTGGGGATAGGCTTCGCCGGTATTGCGCCGATTCCACAGCTCACCGCTCCATTTGCCGCTTTCCATGAGGGAGCGGTTAATTTCCTCAAAAAAGGCTGCATCATGCAGGTCGGTATGAAACATGCCGGGGGGGCGATTGATCACCTCTTCCATGGAACAGCCGGTAATACGGCAGTAGGCGGGGTTGATGGATTGGATCAATCCTGCCGAGTTGGTGATGAACACTCCTTCGATGGCATTTTCAAAGACTTTGGAGGTCACCCGCAAGTGACCAGCGGCTTCCAGCAGGGCCTGGTCGTAGGCGTTGGAGACCATTTGCAGACGGTTTTCCGCATCCCGAATATGGGTGATGTCCTGGATCACCCCCACCAAACGGGAGGGTTTGTTTTCCTTATCGCGAAAGAGTTCACCCACCTCTTGCAGAGTTCGGAGGGAGCCATCGGAACGCAAAACCCGATATTCCATGCGGAAGGTGTCGGAGGCGTTGCCCACGCTGCGTATGACCTGACGGACCCGTTCCTGGTCCTCCGGCAGGACACAGGCCACCATCTCTTCCCAGCTTTTCCAATTGGGGTAGGGTGACTGGCCGAAGATGTGACAGATTTCCTGCGACCATTGAAACTGGTTGCTCTGCAGATTCCAGTCCCAGTTGCCAAAATGGGCTACCCGTTGGGCAAGTGCCAGGCTTTCCTGGCTGTTGACCAGGGCTTCGGTCCCTTCTGCCACCTTTTTCTCCAAAATTTCTTTGGAGGTGGCCAATTGTTCGATGGTGCGCAAATCCCGATAGGAACGAAAGGCTGTCAGGACCGTGGCAATCAGATTGGTGGGGGAAAAGTCGCTCTTTTCCTTGAAACCGTTGACATCATATTCATTAATAACCTGTAAAATATGTGATTTCTCAACCTGCCCGGTGTGGAGAATAATGCGGACAAAATGGTTGTTGGCCTCGTCGCGGATGAAACGTACCAGATTGAGACCGGCCTCTTCGGTTTCCATGGCCACATCCAGGAGGATGAGGGCGGCATCCGGGTGGTTTTGAATCAGGGTGCGGGCATCTTGGCTGGAATAGCCGGAGTGGCAGACAATCCCTACATTTTCAAAGGTGATATGGCGCAAAGTGCGAAGGGTGAGGACATGGATATCAGGATCGTCGTCAATCACCAATACTTTCCAGGGGGAGCTTGGCGGATGAATGGCAGCCATCAGGGAGGCGGGGTTATGGATGGTCATCCCGCCACTCCTGCTTGCAAAAACCCATGGTGATAACAACGGTTTATCGGGGGCAACAAGCCACCAATACGATTCTGGTTGCACCAGTCGTTGAAAAGCCATGCCGAAATGGGTTGAAACGGGTTTGACACCATGGAATATGACCATTTTGCAAGTAAAGTCGCATAGGTCTCTCATTGTGCAACAGTGCGACTGAATTAAAAAGGGTGGAAAGGGCCTGTTGCCTCATTTTTCTGAAATTCTCCTTTTGCATTGCAGCACGTGATTGGAAAAATGGCCGAAGGAACCAAATTTGTTGGCTCGTGGTTATATTGAGAATGTCGTGATAAAATATGAAAAATCAATAGAATCATCAGGAATGGTGGGGTCTGACAATGGAGGTAGAACAGAAAAAGGGGAGATTGTTTCGCCACAAGTTGCCAAGAGACTGAACTCTTGCGACAATAGCCTACGAACAGGGCCAGCCTGGCATGGGGCGGGTGGCTAAGTTTGGGAGGAGAACGGGTTATGTCGGAGGGGTCCACCCATTTTGGATTTTCTGAAATTCCTTTGCACGAGAAGGTGTCCAGGGTCAGGGAAGTTTTTGACTCGGTAGCCGACCGCTATGATTTGATGAACGACCTCATGTCCATGGGCATTCACCGCATGTGGAAGTGGTATGCTGTCCACAAGTTGCGTCTTCGTCCAGGGGATCGGGTGCTGGATGTGGCTGCCGGAACCGGTGATTTGGCCCGCTTGATCCACAAACAAGTGGGTGAAGATGGCCAGGTGGTGTTGAGCGATATCAACGGCAGCATGCTGGATAAGGGACGGCAACAGTTTATCGACGATGGCCTCTTGCACGGCTTTCGCTGGGTGCAGGCCAATGCAGAACAGCTTCCCTTCCCGGATAATTACTTTCAGGCGGTGACCATCGGTTTTGGCATTCGCAACGTGACCCGAATTGATGCGGCAGCCCAGGAGATGGTACGGGTTTTGCGTCCTGGCGGACAGTTCATGTGTCTGGAATTTTCCCAGGTGGCCCTGCCATTCCTGCGCCCTCTCTATGATCTTTATTCCTTCAATGTCCTGCCTTTGTTGGGACAATATGTGGCCAATGATCGGGATGCCTACCAGTATCTGGTGGAATCCATCCGTCGATTCCCGCCCCAGGAGGAGTTTGCCGCTTTGTTGAAAACGGGCGGGTCTGGGTGGCGTGCGTTATCACAATCTCTCCGCTGGTATTGTTGCGGTTCATGTGGGTTACAAGGTGTAACGACCATGCACGAATGGCTTCTCATGCCCTTGCGCCTGGTGGCGCAACCTGTCACCTCGGTAGGGTTGGGGGTTACCCTGAACCTTTTCTTCCGCCGCCATCCAGAATTGCTGGAACGGTTGAAAGAGATGCAGGGCAAGACCTTCCTCTTCCAAGTGGAGGATATGGGACAGGATTATTATATGGAGATCGACCCGGATGGCACCTTGCGTATCTATAGCTATTCGGACAACGAACCCCATGTGGTGATGGCAGGTTCTACAGGAGCTTTTCTCTCCCTCCTGTTTAAATTTTCCGATCCCGACTCCCTGTTTTTCTCCCGTCGTCTGAAACTCTCCGGCGAAACCGATACCGGCCTGCGGTTTAAAAACCTGCTGGACAACGTGGATGTGGATTGGGAACGGGAGTTGTCCCAGTTGGTCACCCCACCGGTTGCCCGCATGTTCATGAGTATGGCCCGCAATGTCTCCGGCATGGTGGGTCTGGGGAAAAAACAGGCGGAAAGTTCGGTGGATCAAACTTTTTCCGATCTTGAAGCCCCCCGCAAGTCGGAGCTGGCCATCTTGCGCCAGGAGGCAGAAGAGTTGAGCAAAAGCGTCGAAAAGCTGGAGCGTTCGGTGACTCGCACCGGACACCGTCTGGCCATGAAACGCGCCCAGACAACAGGCGAAACACCGCCGGTGATCCCAGCAACCGACTAAAAAGAGCTTCTTGTTGCTCACATCATGATCGATACCATCCGCAATATTGTGCGCTTGACCTCCATGCTGGGGGTAGTGGCCCGCCATGAAGTACTGCCCATGGCCGAACACTACCTGCCCATTCGGCTGCTCCACTGGTTTTTTGGTATGAGTCCCTCCGTGCGTCGCTATCGGCGGCAAAACTCCCTGGGGGTGCGCCTGCGGGAAGCACTGGAACAACTGGGTCCCACCTTCATCAAATTTGGCCAGGCCCTCTCTACCCGCATGGATGCCCTGCCCGATGATATCGGTCAGGAGATGAAAAAACTGCAAGACGCCGTTCCCCCGTTTCCCTTTGAACAGGTGCGGAAGACCGTTGAGAAAAATTTGGGCAAATCCCTGGAAGAACTCTTCCTGAAATTTGACCCGGAACCGGTAGCCTCCGCTTCCATCGCCCAGGTCCACCACGCCATCACCAGAGATGGTCATGAAGTTGCGGTCAAGGTGCAACGCCCCGGCATCCTGGAAAAGGTGGAAGGGGATATCCGGGTACTCTTCTTTCTCGCCCGTATCATCGAAAACCATATCCCCGATTGGGAACGCTTCCGTGCCAAGCGGGTGGTGGACGAATTTGCCAATACCATCCGGGAGGAGATGAATTTTCACACCGAAGCCTCCCGCGCCCAACAGTTTTATAAAAATTTCCGCAATGATCCCGTTCTTCAGGTGCCCCAGGTCTATTGGGGACTCACCTCCACCCGGGTGCTTACCATGGAGTGGATCAACGGTATTCCCATTGACGATCTGGTCCACTCGGACAATAAAACCATCGATCCCGAACTGGTGGCCAAAAATGTGGTCACCTCCTTCTTCAAACAAGTTTTTCGGGATGGCTATTTCCACGCCGATCAACACCCCGGCAATATTTTTGTCAAACCTGATGGCACCATCGCCTTGCTGGATTTCGGTATTGTCAGCCAGGTGAGCATCCAAACCCGGGTCTGGCTGGCGGAAATGCTCTCCGGCTTTCTCATGCGTGACTATGAAAAGGTGGCCCGCGTCCATCTGGATGCCGGTTATATCACCCCGGAAACCAATATGGAGGAGTTCGAGGAGGCCTGCCGCCAGGTGGGTGAACCCATCTTCGGACAACCCCTCAAACAAATATCCGTCGCCCGCTTATTGGCCCAATTGTTCAAAGTGACCGAACAATTTCAAATGGTGGTGCAACCCCAACTCCTCATGCTGCAAAAAACCCTCTTCACCCTGGAAGGGGTGGGACGGGAGATCAACCCGGATCTGAACGTCTGGCTGCTGGCCGAACCCCTGGTGCGGGATTGGATGAAGGAAAATTTGGGACCACGGGGTAAAATTCGCTCTTTCCGTCGCCAGATGGAACACTTCTCCTATGCCATGACCCACTTTCCCGATCTGGCCTTCGATACCCTGGAACGCCTTACCCACGATCGAATGCAGGTTCGCATCCATCCCGCCTCCCTGGACCGCCTGGAAAAACGCATCAACAATGCGGTACAAAAACAAGGAACCGCCATCGTCGGGGGTAGCCTTTTTATCGGCTCTGCCATCATGGCCGCCGCCCATTTTTCCCCATTTTTGTTTGGTCCCCCCATGGCTTTGGGATTGTTCTATGCCCTGCGCGGTATGCGCATGCTGAAATAGCGGAACCCGCTGGGGCTGGAAGAATAGCGGAACCCGCTGGGGCTGGAAGATAAGTCGAATAAGCGATTATAACCTATGATGTTTCTTCAGGGGAAGGGGGTAAAATTCTTGGCAATAATTCATTTTTTAGAATGATGGATGTAATAACCATTAAGCATTATTTATATTTACTGGCTACACTTTTCCTTGCTAGTCAATCTTTTAAAATGGTCTCATGCGCTTTTTCTGGTATTTTGCCTCATGTTTGTATTAGGATAAGCCGTAAAGTAGGCGAGATTTTCAGAATAAATATGGCTCCCATGCTATTGGATACTGGAAGTTGGAAAAGAAAAAAGGTTGGTTTATGCATTGGGTGGAAAAGGGCAAGATTATATTAACTCCAGGCTGGCATAATCATGAGGTTTGTCACAAAACTGACAATTGGTTATGAGGTCATGCTGGGCGTGACCTTACTGATCGCCTTCCTGGGTTGGGAGGGAAGGCAGAGCGTTGTCAGTTTGCAAGAGACGGAAAACCGCATCTTGAAGATGCAATCCCTGCTCAGCGAGATGGAAAAAAATGTTTCCCTCTCTCATATTCTGGCAGACGCTGCCTATGGCCAGCAAGTTCATGCCGCCAGAGGTGCCTTGTCCACAGCTTTGTCTGAAGAATTGCGGCGAACCAGCCAACCCGAAGCTTTTTACCGAATCCAACATTTGTTAAAGCTGGAAAAAGAGTTTTACAACAGCTATTTGCAGTTGGCAAGTAGTACCACCTCCCACGCCCCTGCCAGTGCCCTGCAACCGTTGATCCTTATTTCTGGGGAAATGCATCATGAGCTGACCACCCTCCTGAATGAACACCAGGAACGTCAAAGAGAGATCACCCTTGAAGTGGACTCCTGGTTGATAGGGGGCATGCTCCTGGCCATGATATTGGCCGGGGTAGCCATTATCCTCACCATGATCTCTTTCAAACGCTCTGTACGTTCCGGCATTCTCTTCATCGAAGATGTGGAGAAGGGCAAACTCAATACCAAAATTGAATACAAAAGCGGTGACGAATTGGGTATTTTATTGGGTTCCTTGCAGAAAATGGGGGAGGCCCTGCTTTATGCCGAACAACAACACCTGCGCACCCACATGTCACGCATTGCCTTGAGTGCCATGATGGAAACTTCCATGGAACCCCTCACCTTAAACGAACAACTCACCGTTATTTTGCAAATTATTCAAAATATTCCCTGGTTACAGGTGAAGGATAAGGGAGCCATCTTCCTGACCGATGAAAAGACTGGAGACTTGGTGCTGGCAGTGGGTATGGGACTCTCTCACACACTGTTGGAAGCCTGTCAGCGGGTGGAGACCGGTCGTTGCCTGTGTGGACAGGCCAAGGCCCTGGGCAAAATCATCCACGCCATTCCAGGAGATGAGAAAAATCTTTTTCCCGCCGATCATATTGCCACCTTGGGACGTTATTGCGTACCCATTTTTTCCCGTGGCAAGGTGTTGGGGGTGATCATGCTGTTGTTGGATGGGGATCACATTGCCAGTCCCGAAGAGGAGGCCCTGCTTTCCACCATCGCCAACACCCTGGCAGGCATTATTGAACGCAAGCGCATGGAAGAGCAACTTCAGCACATGGCCCACCACGACATGCTGACCTGCCTGCCCAATCGGGTCTTGTTCATGGAACATTTGGACCAAGCCCTGGCCTTGACCGTGCGTTCTCGTAAAAAACTGGCGGTGATGCTCATCGACCTGGACCGCTTTAAACATGTAAACGATACCTTCGGCCATGCAGTAGGGGATGCCCTGTTGGTCCAGACTGCGGTGCGTATCAAAGGCTGCCTGCGTGCCTCCGACATGGTCTCCCGGTTAGGAGGGGATGAATTTGCCGTCATCTTACAGGATGTGAATGATCCTGCGGACGCTGGGCGGGTGGCGGAAAAAATCGTGAAAAGTTTGGTGGAACCCTTTATCATTGGCCAGCACTGCTGCCAAATTGGCTCCAGTGTCGGGATCGCCTTCTTCCCAGATCACGGGAATGATCCAGATACTCTGCTCATCCATGCCGATGAAGCCATGTATGAGATCAAAGCGGGGGGACGTAACGGTTATGGTTTTTATGCCCCCCCTGCCTGATCGCGACTTTAGCCATTGCAAGGTTAATGCTCCATGACATCGTCCAGTCCTTCTTCTCCCTGGTCGCCACCGGCGGGTGTCTCCCTGGCGTGGCTGCTGTTGGGATTGTTTGCACTCTTTTTGTCAGGTTTGTTTGCCATAGTGCTGGTGGTATTGCGCACCCCGTTTCTCTCCCAATGGTTGGGCAATGCCTTGCCCTTTCGTTCTGCCCTGGTTTTGCATGTGGACCTGGCGGTGGCGGTCTGGTTTTTGTCCATGGCAGGCTTTTTCTGGAGTTGGTTGCAGCGGGAGAGTCTCTGGAGCTGGCTGGCCTGGGGGGTGGCGACCAGTGGGGTTTTGACCATGCTGGTTTCGCCCCTGGCGGAATCCGGGGTGGCGGTGATCAACAATTATCTGCCGGTGATCCACGCTCCCCTCTTTTTGGGCGGGTTGGCCTTTTTTGTGGTGGGGGTGGCGGGGAGCGCGGCCCTTGCCTTGTGGCCGGGAAATGACAGAGAGTCCACCCCGTTGGCCTGGCCCCTGCGGGCGGCTGCCCTGGTCACCTTTGCGGCCCTCCTGGTGACGGGTAAAACCTGGTTGAACCTTCCCCAACAGTGGAGTGTGGACAGCCATTGGTTTGAAACCCTGTTTTGGGGGGGTGGCCATCTTTTGCAATTTGTCCACACCTTGCTGTTAATCGCTGCTTGGTGGGTGCTGTTGCGTCCTGGTCGGGAATCCTGGTTCCGTTGGTCCACCCTGTTGGCGGTGGTGCCGGTGCTGGTGGCGTTGCCCCTTTCCTGGGGATTGGCGGTGGATTCCCCCGACTATCGGGCCTTTTATACCGATCTCATGGCCTATGGCAGTTGGTTGTGGCTCTTTCCCACGCTCCCTTTGTTGGTGAGGGAGGGGAAGGGGAAGGGGGTGGTGTGGGCATCGGCGGTTCTGTTTGTGTTGGGAATTGGGGTGGGGGTGGCCATTCGGGCCGATAATTTGGTGGTGACTGCCCATTACCATGGTACGGTGGGAGGCATCACCCTGGCCTTCATGGGGGTGGTACTTCACCTATTGCGTCCCCAGCGGACAGATGGCATCAAGGTCTATGGCAGTGGCTTGTTGTTGTTGATTCTGGGGCTATTGTGGGCAGGTTTGGGGGGTGCTCCCCGCAAGTCCATTTTCAGCCATTTGCCGGAAAGCACCTGGGATACCCTGTTGCCTTTGCTCCTGGTGGGGGTAGGGGGCTTGACTGCCCTGGTGGGATTGTTTCTCTTTTTGTTGCCCTCCCTGGCGGCCTTGCTGGAGCGATTGAATTTGGGCCAGCGCGCCCCTATGTGGCAGGGTGGACTGGCCATAGTATTGGTGGGCGTGGTGTTGCAATGGTTTCCTGCCCATCCGGTGGCCAGTCTGCCGACGCCCACGGTGGCCCAGCCCCAGCCGCAAGAGGATCCAGAATTACGTTTGCGCTTTCAGCAGGGTGCCATGATGCTGCATGCGGGTGAATATGAACATGCGGTGGTGGCCTTTCATGAGGTCTTGAGCAAAAATCCCCGCCTGCCAGAAGCCCATTTAAACATGGGGTACGCCATGCTGGGTTTGCAACGGTATGAAGCAGCCAGGGATTTCTTTTTGGGGGCGGTGGATTTGCGTCCGGCCCAGGCCAACGCCTATTTTGGCCTTGCCGAAGCCTATGAAGCCTTGGAAGATCTACCGGCTGCTCTGGGAGCCATGCGTACCTTCATCCACATGACCCATAACAAGGATCCCTTCCTGGTACGGGCGCGGGCGGCGGTTTGGGAGTGGGAAAAAAGTTTGAAAGAACCCAAGGGGCCGGTCAAATTACCAGACAAACATTAATGTTTGCAGGAATGGAGAATGTGTGCACTGGGGGAAAAGAGGTGGCTGGTCAAGCGCACCCTTCGTCATCTTCTTCCGGGACTGCGCCGGTGAAGACATCCTGGAAGACCTCCTTGGCCAGGATGAAGCCGAACATGCCCCGGTCGCGAATGATGGTGAGACCGATCCCCTCTTCGGTGATGCGGGTGACTTCATAGGAAAAGCTGTGGGCCTGCGGGCCGGAATGCAGCTCAAAAAAACCACTCTCTCCCAGCAATTGCCATTTGGGTTCGTAGGAGCACTCCACCAGCAGGCCGTTGAGGCTCACATCCTTGGTGGTGCCTTCGATGATGAGACCGTTATAAAATTGCAGGGTGATGGGCCGGTTGTAGTAGCGGCGGGAGTACTCCCGGCGGTCGGCCCCGGAGGGTTGATTGTTTTGGGCGGGTTTAATGGCCCGCCGTTCCAACTCGGCAAACACTTGTTGGGGAGAAATATTTTGGTGGGCCAGCATCACCAGGGTATGGAACCACAGATCGGCGGTTTCCTGGATAACTTGCTGTTGATCCTGATTTTTGGCGGCCAACACCACTTCGATGGCCTCTTCTCCCACTTTTTGCAAGATGCGGTCCAGTCCTTCCTTGTAGAGTAAGGCCACATAGGAAGAGGCAGGATCCGCTTTCTTGCGTTCCAGCAAGAGGGAGTAAAGGCGAAGGAAGATGGTATCCGCCGGGGTAGTCATCAGCTTTTGCCACTCCCAGGGCCATAAACCTGTTCTGGATCCACCAGGGGATCGGCAATGGTTTGCCACTGGTTTTCTTCTACCTGCAAATAGAAGCAGGAGAGCCGCCCGGTATGGCAGGCCACCCCCACTTGTTCCACCTGCAACAGGAGGGTGTCCTTGTCGCAATCGGTGCGAATGGAGATGACTTTTTGAATGTGGCCGGAGCTTTCCCCTTTGCGCCAGAATTGTTTGCGGCTGCGTGACCAATAACAGGCCACCCCGCTTTTCAGGGTTTCCTGCAGGGAGTCCCGATTCATCCATGCCATCATCAACACCTGGCCGCTGTCGTGTTGCTGGGAGATGGCGGGAATCAGGCCATCGGCATTGAATTTTAACTGTTCGATCAAATCCGTCGGGTTCATGGCGCGAAAAGTTTCCGTAAGAACGTTCTGAGTGGGTCGAGGTTGGGGTGGTTTACGTCAATATAGCCCTTATCCATGGCCTGGCCGATGCTGCGGGTATCCTCTTCCATGGCAGCCAGCAGGGTGCGAAGCTTAAATTTCATCCTGTTCTTTGGCAGTTTTATCTGTTCTTCCCCTGCCAGACTCTCCAGACATTGCCAATATGGAGCGATACAGTCAAGTGGATGTGTATTGGATATGCAGTCCAGGAGTAATTCTTCCAGTGCTCCTTGATTCCCGGCTCCTGGCATCAGGTAAATTCCTATTCGTTTCCCATCATTCTCGGCGATTTCCCCAACAGCAGTCGGGGCAGGCAGCCCACGATTGGCCAAATTTTGGCAAATACTGTCGAAGGCTGCTTTTTCCTCTTTATCACTATCCAGAATAATGGCCATATGGGTGACAATATTAAATTCTGATCTTAGAACAAGGCTAGCCAGTTCTTTTTTAAAATTAGTTTTTCCATCAATGGAAGTTATTTGAACTTCTAATTGAAGTGTTTTAGTTAACCTATTAAAAAATACGCTCTCGTCGTTACCTTCTACTATGATAATATGGGGCTTTTCAATTTTATTATGATGTATATTAACTTCTTTGGGAGATTCCATTACCTGATCTCCCAATCATGCTTAAGTGCAACTTCTAATGCTTCGTAGTTAAACACAGCAGGTTTGATTGTGCCATTGCTGTTGCGGTCCAGTCTGACGAAGGTTAAATCATCTGGGTGTTCAGAACATCCTTGATACGCTGCCTGGATGCATTCATAACTGTGGGTTGAGGCGATAACCTGGCAGTTCATTTCTCTGGCGGCAGCGGAAATGCCTTGCCAGAGCTGCACCAGTACCGAATGGTGCAGACCATTTTCAATTTCATCAATAAGCAACACCCCACCTTCCAGATGGATCATGTGGAGTATGATGGCCATAAATCTTTGCAGTCCTTCCCCGTATGAGCTAATGGGAAAGGAATTTTCTGTCGTAATAACGTAAAAATAGGATGTACCGTCAAAGCTGGTAATGGATAATTCTGCAAATGTTGGATCAAGTATTTTTCCGAGTTCTGATATTTTGCGTTTTATTGCTAACATTTTAGAGTGTGGTTTATGGTAGATTTTGGAATAAAGATTGACGAATTCGCTGATCTTTGTGTTTACTGTTGTCAGCAAGATGGCATTGCGAAAGAATCCATCCTTGTAAGGATTAACCATAACTGGCCCAATCCGACATTCATCACTAGATGAGCAGTCGGCAACTTCTTGTTTTGTTTGAGGGCAATTATAGATGCGCTGTTCTTCTTTTTGACCATATCTTTTAATATGTTGTGAGGAAACGGAAGTTGAAAATATTGAACTTACTATCCTGGAATCCCTGGAAAATTCTAACGTTGTATAGTAGGCATTATTGTTTGTTGAGATTTTTATAGTATTGTCATGTGCGTAGTTGTAGAATAATGTAGATAAAGGGGCGGGGTGATTTAAAATATCTAGATTTCGAAGTGACTGTTTGAGCAGGTTTTTATTTTCTGGATCAATTGCGATGGCCATTGCCTCCAATAAACTGCTTTTCCCACAATTGTTCTTTCCACCAATCAAGACAAGACGAGACAGGCCGGAGAGTTCCAGCTTGGTCAGGTTTTTAAAATTTTCCACCGAGATGGATTCAATCATGGTGAAAAAACCTCATGTAAAAATTGCTTGAGGGGCGAAAGGGTTGGGTGGTCCAAATTCCAATACCCCTTCTGACTGGCAATCCCCACCGAAGGAACATCCTCCTGCATGGCTGCCAGATAAGCCTTGGCCTTGGATTTTGCCTTGTTATGGGGTTGCAGTTCAACCGGTAATCTGGTCACACACCCCATGAATATTTCAACACATTCCCGCGCTTCTGGAATGGCGGCTGCTTCCAGAACCAAATTCTCCAACATTCCTGACTGCCGATCCCCTGGCAATATATAAATACCTGTTCTTAATCCAGAAGCATCTTGAATACCACCTGCCTGGGCAGGGGTGGGTTGACCATACTTACGTAACAGGTGGGCCACACTCTTAAAAGCGTTGTCTGGATCCTGGTCAGCATCTCTCAGGATGGCATAGGCGCGCACCTGATGAAAATGTTTGGAATTGAGAATCAAAGGAAAACGGCGATGAAAGTGATCCTTGCCTGCCAACTGAATCACTTGTACATCCAGCATGGCCATATGGGATAATAAACAGGCAAAAAAATTAACCTCGTCCATCCCTTCCACCAACAATAACTTGCCCATACGAATGTCTGGGCGGAATTCCTGATTTTCCATCAGCGAATCTCCCAGCGGGTTTCCATGGCGGATTCCAAAAGGTCAAAGGGATAAATTTTAGGGTTGAGATTTCCCTGGTTATCCCGATCCAGACGGATATAGGTTAAATCTTCCCCAATCTCTTTGCAGCCCTGGCATGCCGCTGCCAGACATTCATAACTGTGGGTGGATGCCAGAACTTGACATTGCATGGCTGCCGCAACCCTGCTTATGGCCTGCCAAAACTGCACCAGGCTGGAATGGTGCAAGCCGTGGTCGATCTCATCCACCAACAAGATACCACCCTCCAGATTGACCAGGTGCAATAATATGATAAATAACCTCTTGATCCCATCCCCCTGTAACATGGCAGGAAACATTAGTCCGCTGGTGGTGGAGAGATAAGGCATGGAAGTGGAACCAGGGGAAAGCAATTGCATACCCGTGATGGCAGAATCCACACGACTCAACAAGTCCAGAATCATCTCCAGCCTTTCAGGATGTTGCATGGTCGCCGCTGAAAACAACTCATTCATTCGGGAAAGCTGCAAGGGGGTGTTGCCGGTGATATAGGCTATGTTTGGCTGGCTGTTCAATGTGGTGTGGATTAATAATTTTTCCATGGCAAAAGCCAGGAAAATATCCTCTTGGCTCTCCCCCATGCGGGATTGCAGAAACAAACTGTTGGTCCCATTAAGGACAGCCTCTCTGGGCAGGTAAGGATTCTGGTTCACGCGCTGGAGATCGGCACGGGTGGGTTTGCTGGCCAGCAGGTGAATATCTATGGGAGAAAGGGTTATCCGAATGGGTTGCTTGTTCTGAAAATTGGCAAACAGATTCAACCAGGGTTGGGAAAAGTGCCCCAAAGACAGACCGCGAAACAGAGCGGTGACAACGACCTCATTGGCAGGATCCAAGGCAAGAGCCACCGCTTCCAATAAACTGCTCTTGCCACAGTTATTTTCTCCACCAATCAGTGTCAACCGGGTAAGACCGGAAATTTCCAGCTTGCCCAGGTTTTTATAATTTTCCACCGCGATGGATTCAATCATGATGCTCCTCGCATTGAGCAGGGATACTGGTTGAGATTTTTCGGCAATTGGCCAAAAAACTCAACCATTTTCACCTTACAGGCGCACCTCAACGCCATTTTCCCGCAGATAACCCTTCACCTCCGGGATGGTGTGCTCACGAAAGTGGAAGATGGAGGCGGCCAGGACTGCATCGGCTCCTCCCTCTCGCAAACCATCCAGCATATGGCGCATTTCACCCACCCCACCGGAGGCGATCACCGGGATGGAGACCGCATCCGCCAGGGTGCGGGTGAGGGGAATGTCATAACCTATGCGGGTGCCATCCCGATCCATGGAGGTGAGGAGAATTTCTCCCGCCCCATAATCGGCCATGCGCACCGCCCATTGGATGGCATCGATACCCGTGGGCTTGCGTCCGCCGTGGGTGAATATTTCCCATCGAATGGGGGCACCGTGGCCATCCCGCTCCACACACTTGGCATCAATGGCCACCACGATACATTGGGAGCCAAAACGGTTGGCCGCCTCCTGGACAAATTCCGGGTTGAACACCGCCGCTGTATTGATGGAAACCTTGTCCGCCCCCGCATGCAACAGGCGTCGAATATCCTCGTTGGTGCGGATGCCTCCCCCCACCGTGAGGGGAATAAAAACCTGCTCAGCCGTGCGGGCCACCACATCCAGGATGGTATCCCGTCCTTCATGGGAGGCGGTGATGTCCAGAAAGGTGAGTTCGTCCGCCCCCTCCTGATCATAACGGCTGGCCGCCTCCACCGGATCCCCCGCATCCCGCAATCCCTCAAACTGGACTCCCTTCACCACCCGACCATCCCGCACATCCAGGCAGGGAATAATCCGCTTGGCTAACATGCTTCCCCTCCCTGACGGCTCAAGGTGACCGCTTGGGCAAAGTCCAGGCGACCATCATAGATGGCCTTGCCGGTGATCACCCCCTGAATGCGCCCACCGTTGGCAAAGGGACCGCAATTGGCCAGTAAATTTTCAATATCCCCCATGTGGGAGACGCCACCGGAGGCAATCACCGGGGTGGTAATGGCCTCAGCCAGGGCGCGGGTGGCCCCAATGTTGGGACCGCTCAAGGCACCATCGCGGCTGATATCGGTGAAGATGATCTCCGCCACCCCCACATCCTCAAAGCGTTTGGCCAAGTCCAGGGCGAGAATATCCGTCACCTCCGCCCAGCCCTGCACCGCCACCTTGCCATCCCGGGCGTCGATGCCCACCGAAACACGACCAGGAAAGTTTTTACAGGCTTCCACCACCAACTCCGGGTTGCGACAGGCGACGGTTCCCAAAATAACGGTGGTGATGCCCAAGGTCAGCCAACGTTCCACATCAGCCAGGGTGCGAATACCACCCCCCAGTTGGCTGGGGATGGTCAAGACCGCCAGAATGGCCTGAATGGCCTCCTGATTGACCGAATGACCAGCAAAGGCCCCGTTCAAATCCACCACATGCAACCGTTCCGCTCCCAGGGATTGCCACTGGCGGGCAGTGGCCGCCGGATCGTTGGAATAGACCGTGTTCTGGTTCATGTCCCCCTGAAAAAGGCGCACACACTGGCCATCCTTGAGATCGATGGCAGGGATGATGATCATGAGTTCATTCTCCTCAGGGTTGCCAGGAAAGAAAGTTTTCCAACAGCTTTAGGCCCAGCCGTTGGCTTTTTTCCGGGTGGAACTGGGTGGCAAAAATGTTGTCCTTGCAGGCAGCCGCCACAAAGGGGATGCCATATTCACTGATGGCCGCCACCGTGGAATTTTCTTCCGGCTGGCAGTGGAAGGAGTGGACAAAATAAAAATGGCTCTCATCCGGGATGCCCTGCCACAAGGGGTGGGGCTGTTGCTGCCGCACCTTGTTCCAGCCCATGTGGGGAACCTTGAGGTGGCGTTTATCGTCCGCTGGATCCACCATGGTGGTGGCAAAGGGGATCACTTGGCCCGGAATATGGTTGAGACCAGGGTGACAACCAAACTCATGGCTGGTGGTATACAGCAACTGCATGCCCACGCAGATGCCCAGAAAGGGTTTGCCAGCGCGAATATGATGTTCCACCGGTTCCAGCAGGTTGGCCGCTTCTAAATTCCGTCGGCAATCGGCAAAGGCTCCCACACCGGGCAAGATCATGTAATTCGCCTGCATGGCCTCTTCCGGGCGTTGGGTGATTTTCACATCACCCCCCATTTTTTCCACCGCTTTGGCCACCGAACGCAGGTTGCCAGAGCCATAATCGAGCAGGGCAATCATTAGGAGAGGGTTCCCTTGGTGCTGGGGATGAGATCGGCCAGTCGGCCATCGATGGAGCAGGCCTGGCGCAGGGCGCGACCTAAAGCCTTGAAGCTGGCTTCCGCCATGTGATGGCTGTTGATGCCATGCAGGCAGCTCACATGCAACGTGGAGGCACTGTTGTTGGCAAAGGCCACATACCACTCCCGAAAGAGTTCGGTATCAAAGCTGCCCACTTTTTCGGTAGGAAATTTCATATCCCAATGCAGGTGGGCACGGTTGGATAAGTCAACCACCACCCGTACCAGGGTTTCATCCAGGGGCACATGGGCGGTGCCAAAGCGGACGATGCCCCGCCGTTCCCCCAGGGCCTGACGAAAGGCTTGCCCTACCACGATACCGATATCTTCCACCGTGTGGTGGTCGTCGATACGGTTGTCACCCCGTGCCAGTACCGACAAGTCAAAGAGGCCGTGACGGCTTAACTGTTCCAGCATGTGGTCGAGAAAGCCCACTCCCGTTTCCATGCGCCCGTCGCCGGTGCCGTCCAGGTTGAGGGTGACTTGGATTTCTGTCTCCAGGGTGACCCGGTGAATGGTGGCGGTGCGCTTGTTCATGAACCATCCTCCAAACGCAGATCGATGCTCAGTTTATGGGCGGTGAGTCCTTCACAGGCAGCCAGTCGGGAGGCGGCAGGCCCGATGGTGGCAAAGGCCCCCTGGGTGCAGCGAATCAGACTGGAGCGTTTGATAAAATCATAGACCCCCAGCGGGCTGGAAAAACGGGCGGTGCCGGAGGTGGGCAGCACATGGTTGGGACCGGCCACGTAATCCCCAATGGGTTCCGGGGTGTAACGTCCCATGAAGATGGCCCCGGCATTTTCCACCAGGGGCAACAGCTCTTCCGGATTTTCCACTGCCAATTCCAAATGTTCTGGGGCCACCTGGGCTGACAGGCGGCAGGCCTCCTGCAAGTCGCGGGTGATGATGATGGCACCCCGATTGTTCCAGGAGGTTTGGCAGATATCCCGCCGTTCCAGGGTTTCCAGCAATTTTTCCACCTCCAGGGCGACGGCGTCGGCAAAGGCGGCGTCGTTGGTGAGGAGGATGGATTGGGCGGCCCGGTCGTGTTCCGCCTGGGAAAGAAGATCAGCGGCGGTCCAGCGGGGAGAGTTGTGACCATCGGCGATGATCAAAATTTCCGAAGGACCGGCGATCATGTCGATGCCCACCTGGCCGAAAACCTGCCGTTTGGCCATGGCCACGTAGATGTTACCGGGACCCACAATTTTTTCCACCGCCGGGATGGTGGCGGTTCCATAGGCCAGGGCGGCCACGGCCTGGGCACCCCCCACCTTGAAGATGCCATCCACCCCTGCCAGTTTGGCCGCAGCCAGGACCAGGGGGTTGACCACTCCATCGGGGGTGGGCACCACCATGAACATTTCCTGCACCCCCGCCACTTTGGCAGGGATGGCATTCATCAAGACCGAGGAGGGATAGGCTGCCAGCCCGCCAGGGACGTAGAGACCCACCCGCTTCAAGGGAAGCAGGCGTTGACCCAACCAGGCCCCTTTGTCATCGGTAAAGGCTTGCACCCCCATGGGGGGCATTTGCCATTGGTGAAACTCACGTATGCGATCGGCGGCCAGTTCCAGTGCGGCCAAATCCCCAGAGGGAATGCTGCTCCAGGCGGCATTGATCTCCTGTTGGGAGAAGGCCAGGGTTTCCGGGGTGAGTGCCACCCGGTCGAAGCGGTGGGTGTACTCCAGGACCGCAGCATCCCCTTCCTGGCGTACCCGTTTGATGATCTGGGCAACGGTGGCCTCGATGGCGGAGAGATCACCCTCTTCCCAGTGGATCAATCGTTGAAACTGTTCTTCAAAGTCCGCCTGTTGGCTGTTCAGACGGCGTGGTGTGACTGCCATGGCACATCCTCTTGCCCAAAAAAAGGTTGGATTACGACTCAACCATGAATCCGCTGTATATTGGCTCCCACAGCTTTTAATTTTTCTTCAATGCGTTCATATCCCCGGTCGATATGGTAGACCCGGTTGATCTCTGTTTCCCCTTCGGCGGCCAGACCGGCCAGCACCAGGCAGGCGGAGGCCCGCAGATCGGTGGCCATGACGGGGGCACCCCGCAGCGTACCCATGCCCCGTACCATGGCGGTGTTGCCATTGACGGTGATGTCCGCACCCAATCGTTGCAGTTCGCTCACATGCATAAAGCGATTTTCAAAGATGGTTTCGGTGACCATGGCCGCCCCGTGGGCAACACAGTTCATGGCCAGATATTGGGCCTGCAAGTCGGTGGGGAAGCCGGGGTGGGGGAGGGTTTTGATATCCACTGCCCGCAAATGTTCAGGCCCGATCACCCGCACCCAATCCGCACCCTCTTCCACGATGGCACCGGCCTGGCGCAATTTTTGGGTGGCGGCGTCCAGCATGCGGGGATCGGTACCGGTCATGGTGAGGTCGCCTCCGGTCATGGCGGCGGCCACCATGAAGGTGCCGGTTTCGATCCGGTCGGGCAGAATATTGTGGCTGCCCCCGTGCAGGGCTTCCACCCCGTCGATGAGGATGGTGCTGGTGCCTGCCCCCTGAATTTTGGCCCCCAGGCTGATGAGGCAGTTGGCCAGATCGGTAACTTCCGGCTCACAAGCACAATTTTCCAAGATGGTACGACCCTCTGCCAGGGTAGCGGCCATCATTAAATTTTCGGTACCGGTGACGGTGACCAGGTCAAACACAATATTGGCCCCTTTCAAACGGGAGGCTTTGGCACTGACATAACCGCCTGATAAATCGATCTCTGCCCCCATGGCCTCCAACCCCCGCAGGTGGAGATTGATGGGGCGGGAGCCGATGGCGCAGCCGCCGGGCAGGGAAATTTGGGCCTGACCATGACGTGCCACCAGGGGTCCCATGACCAGCACCGAGGCGCGCATGGTGCGTACCAGATTATAGGGGGCCAGGGTATTGTTCACCGACGAACAATCCACCTCCACCCCCAAACGTTCGTTGACGGTGAGGGTGGCTCCGTGTTGGCCCAACAGCTCCATCATGGTGGTCACATCCCGCAGGTGGGGAATGTTGCCCAGATGGACCTTGTGATCGGTGAGCAGGGTGGCGGCCAGAATGGGCAGCACGGCATTTTTCGCGCCGCTGATGGGAATGGTGCCGTTAAGGGATTTACCACCCCGTATGAGAATTTTATCCATCAAAAGACCCGCTTGAAGGGTTTGACCACGACCTGGGCGTAGACGCCATTTGCGGTATAAGGATCCTGGGCGGCCCATTCCTGGGCAGCTTGCAGGGAGTCGAATTCGGCCAGAATCAGGCTGCCGGTAAAGCCAGCCGCACCGGGATTTTCATCGGCGATGGCGGGAAACGGTCCGGCGAGAACCAGTCTGCCTTCTGCTTGCAGGGCTTGCAAACGTTCCAGGTGGCGGGGACGTACCGCCAGCCGCTTTTCCAAACTGTTTTCCACATCCTGGGCAATTATGGCGAAGATCATGAGGTAACTCCAGTGACAACACAGAAATTTTCTCCCATTATGACATATCCAACCCGCCTGTTCCAGGTTGAGTAAAAATTAGGAAAAGGGATGAAGGGGGAGATGGTGATGCAAAAGCGTTGGCAGCTCAGGTTTGAAAATTTTCTCAAGGCATTGCAGACCCTGGATGAGGCGATGGAGCTGGTACGCCAGCGGGAACTGTCCAATCTGGAGCAGCAAGGTTTGGTGCAAGGGTTTGAATTTACCCATGAGTTGGCATGGAATGTTCTCAAAGATTATTTGGAGCATCAAGGTATTGTCGGACTGATAGGGTCGCGGGATGCCACCCGTAGTGCATTTAAAAATGGTTTGATCCAACAGGGGGAGGTGTGGATGCAGATGATTGCAGACCGCAATTTAACCTCCCATACCTATGACAAAATCAAGGCGCAAGCCATGGTCTCGACGATCATCCAAAGCTATCATCCTGCCTTCAAAAATATGGCGGACCGTTTTTCTCAGCTTTATTCCCAGTCAGAGGATGAAGAATGCCCTACGGACTGAATGACTATGTTATTGAAAAGA
>JADFXB010000280.1 GCA_015233935.1 Magnetococcales bacterium
TAGCGTAGACCACCGGCATACCGGGGGCCAGACCCACCGGATATTGACCAAAGGAGTAGGCCACGGGTTGACCGTCGGGTGTATAGGCCACGGGAACGCCATAAGTGGGGGCGCAAGCCGCGAGCAACAGAGTGGCCAAAAGAATTATTAAAGATTGGCGTTTCATGGGGCATCCATCCTGCATGTCGGACAATGAATCCTTTTTCACCAAATTTCAGTCTAACAACAGACACCGGGGAATGCAACTCCAACAAACCCACCCCCCTGTGCCTACTCTCTATCGGCAAATGAGGGGGAAAGGTTGAGGGAAAAGGGAGCCTGTTTGTACGAAAAATGGTTCATTTGGCTTGCTGAGACAAAAAAAGTCAGCGTTTTGAATTCAGGGTTCTAAGGAGAATGGCACGATCAATCAATCCCCGTACTGTGGAATCAATCCCTGTCAATTCCAGGCGAGACATAAAGGTCATGGGACCGAACTCTTGAAAAAGCATGCCGAATACCTCATCAGCCACACTGCTGGAAATGACGGAAACACCAGAAAAATCGATACGCAGCTTTTTATCCGGCGGAACACAAGAAAGAAGAGAGAAAATTTTATTACGGAGGGCTGCTCCGGCTTCTCGACTCCCTAAATATTTCAGGTGCTCGTTCATATGGAGAATCATGTGTTCTCCGCTTTGGTCGGTATATTCTCTCTCGATAAAATCAAAGGGGGGATCGTGGGGTTTATTGTTGAAGCGGAGGGCCTCTTCCAGCAAACGGGGAGAGGTACAATCCATGAGGCATTGTACCACGGTACCGGGGTAGGGAATTTTTTGCTTAGTGACCTCTGGCGGGTTGTTTTGTTTGGATTGCAGGGACGCTCTGCAAGAATGGATCTGGAATTCCCCGCCCGACATACTGGCCACCCTTTGGCTACCAAAGAGACCATTGCCCTGATTGGTCTCTTTGTTGTTGGTTATTCCTTCCTTGATGGCTTCCAGCAGGGCTTTTTCATGATTGGAAATTTTCAGACTTTCGGGGATACCGATACCCGCATCGGCAACGATAAATTCTACCCTTTTGGATTGGCTATAAGTGGATGCCTGAATAAATCCTCCTACCGGTGATTTTGCATGGCTTAACACATTATCGGTAATTTCATTTAAAGACCAATCCAATGCTTTCAAATGTTCCCGATTGAGACCTGTCATGGAATTGAGAAGGATATCCATGACTTTGTTGACAGCCTGATATTGTTGTTCTGCATTGGAAAAACGTAGAGCGACCCTATGGAGATGCAAGGGACCATCGTAGGATGTCTTGGAAAAATGGTCTGGATCGATCCAATATGCCCAATGGGTATTGATAAACAACTGGTTTAACTTTTCTCTTTTTGGCGGGATAAGAGTAAAATCGACATCTTTATTTTCCCTGAAATGGGTAAGCTGAGTCACTAAAGGCAGCATACATGACTCGAACACGCTTACGCATTCAGAAAAATCCAAAACAATATCCTTGTAAGACTTCCTATCAACGAGAAGATGAAGGCAATAAATAAATGATCTCAGACTATTTCCTCTCAAATCCCCAGAAACAAGAATTAAGATTTCCTTCTCTGCAAGAGATATCTCCCATAATGTTTAGATCTCCCAAGGATGCAGGACTTCTGAACTGTTCCTTTTAATTCATTCGCTAACGGGGAACCAACACCTTTTGCAGCAGGGCATTCACCACCTTTTCGCCGGTCACCCCGGCAAAACGGGCCTGGGGGTCCAGCATCAGGCGGTGGGCCAGGACCGGGACGGCCAATTCTTGCACATGTTCGGGGGTGACAAAATCCACCCCGTCCACCAGGGCCAGGGCTTGGCAACATTTCATCAAGGCCAAAGCGGCACGGGGACTGGCACCCAGTTTAACCCCTTCTGCCTGGCGGGTCTCCCGCACCAGGGCAACCATATAGTGTCGGATGGCTTCCGACACCCGCACCTCTTTGGCAGCCTGCCGAATGTGGATCACCTCCGACAGGGTCAAACAAGGGGTGAGATGATCCAGGGGATGTGTCTTGGTTTGATGGGACAAAAGAGCCGTTTCCTCCTCCTCGCTCAAATATCCCAATCCCAGGCATAGGGCAAAACGATCCAGTTGCGCCTCCGGTAACGGATAGGTGCCATGGTATTCCACCGGATTTTGGGTGGCAATAACGAAAAATGGCTCCTGTAAAGGGTGCACAACCCCTTCCACACTCACCTGCCCCTCCGCCATGGCCTCCAATAGGGCGGATTGGGTGCGGGGAGAGGCGCGGTTGATCTCATCCGCCAATAAAATATGACAAAAAACCGGCCCTGGGCGAAAAGTAAAGGCGTGATTGCTGGGATGATAGATGGACAACCCCGTGATGTCCGAAGGCATTAAATCGGGGGTAAACTGAATGCGCTTGAAGTCACAACCGGTGGACTTGGCTAATGCCTTGGCGAGAGTCGTTTTGCCCGTCCCCGGAACATCCTCCAGCAGAACATGCCCGCCACCCGCAAACGCCGCCAAAACCTGGCGCAGAGCACCACGCTTACCATGAATGACTCTTTCTAAATTATTACACAGCCCGTCTAGCAAGTTGGACGCCTCTGTCATTCCCCTATCCATTCCAAACCTTTCCCCTTCCTTGATACCCCCCCCTCACCAATCCTCATTCTTATAACCCCATAACAAGTTAAGTGTCAACAATAACTAGGATTTTCCCAGTCTTCCCACCTGCTGAAAGCCATTCCTCCCACCTATTCCATATAGGGTAAATTACCGAGTATCCACAACCGGTAAAATAGGGTATACTTCCACCTTTGACTGAAAGACAACCAGGGAACAATTCTACCCCATCCATTCCCTAATGATGGAAAAACCATGAATTCTGAAGCTGTTTTTTCAGCCATGCATTTAAACCCAGAAGGCTGCCAAACGGTGATGGACCAACTGCTGGCCATCCTCCAACGCCACCCGCAGGGAATAAAAGAGTATGACCTGTTGCAGGAATGCCGCCAACTGGGATTGCCAATTATAAATGAAAATTCATTGCTCGACGCCCTGCACCTCTTCCAGGTTCATTTTTTGCTCTTCCATTTTCTTTATTTGTTAAAAGGAAAGTTATTAAGAGAAAAAACCGGAGATTTGAACATTCACTGCCTGTCCATCCAACTTCACCCCTGGCCAGGCGAAAATGGCACGATCCCCGCATTAGGGGATCCCCTAGCTGCCTATTATTTGACCTTGGACCATTTAGAAAATACCAATCGCCAGCAGGTGGATAACCTGCTAAACGGCTTTTGGCAACAATTCTCCGCCTGGGACAACCGAAAAGACGCCCTGGCCCTTTTGGATTTACAAGACCCCGTGGATCAGGCAACCATTCTCCGCCGCTATCGGCAGCTGGCCCTCATCCACCATCCCGACAAGGGGGGCGACGGGGAAAAATTTCGCCAAATTACACAGGCTATGGCTCTCTTACGCTAAGTGTATCCACATACTCTTTATTCGGGGATGTTACTGGCTCTATGGACGAAATGCCTAATCTGGATTTTTCCCAACCCTTCCAA
>JADFXB010000281.1 GCA_015233935.1 Magnetococcales bacterium
GTGGCGGGCATGAGTTTGGGAGAGGCGGACCTGTTGCGGCGGGCCATGGGTGGCAAGCGACAGTGCGAATCCATCACCCTGCACCAGCACCGTTTTATGGCGGGTGCCCTGGCAGGAGGGATGGGGGAAGAGGCGGCGTTTTCCTTGTGGCGGCAGATCTCCTCTTTTGCCGGTTATGCCTTTTGCAAGGCCCATTCGGCCAGTTTTGCCCGTTTGAGCTTTCAAATGGCCTGGTTGCGCGCCCACCATCCGGCCTTGTTTTTCGCCATGATTTTGCGTCACAACGGCGGCTATTATCATCCCCAGACCTATGTGGATGAGGCACGCCGTCTGGGCATTCGCCTGCTGCCTCCCTGTGTGGTGCATGGTTCCTGGTTGACCGAAGCTGTGGATGAACAGACCATCCGCTTGGGATTGCAATGGGTGCGGGGTTTGAACCAACAGGCGGCCTTGGAAATGTTAGGCAGACGTCCCTTTGCCCATTGGCACGCCTTTCTGGCCAGGGTAACCCTGGACCGGGAGAGTCTGGCCATGCTGGTTTTGGCCGGGGCTACCGACAACCTGATAACCTCTTCAGACCCTCTGTCACGCCAGGAACGTTTATGGATGGTGGAATCCCGCACCCGTCCCGTTGCCCATACCCTGCCTCATTTGGAGGATGGAACGGCAACCTGGACTCCTGAAGCAGAGGAGAGCCTGGAAGAACGATTACAACGGGAGTTGCATGCCTTGGGGCTTGCCTTGTCCGATCATCCGTTGCGCTTGTTTCGTGCCCATTTGACAGCGGCGGTGGGCAGGGTGATTTCCGCCCGACGATTGGCAAGTTTACAGGAGGGAATGGCGGCCTCTTGTGTGGGATTGCCGGTGGCTTACAAATCCATGGAGACCAAAAAGGGTGAACCCATGTGTTTTCTCACCCTCTCCGACCGTACCGGTTTGATTGAGACCACCCTGTTCCCCGACATGGTCAAACGTCTGGGGGCGGGGGTGCGTCACCGTGGTCCCTGGTGGGTGCGGGGGATTGTGGAAAAAGGTTCCCTGGTGGTGAAGGAGGCCACCCTCATCGCAGCGGGTTGAGCTGGTGTTCGCAGCAATGTTCCAGGGCAGAGCGCAGACTGATGCAAAAAGCCTGGAAAAATTCTTCGTCCAGCCCCCCTTCTCTCTTCAAGTCGATGATAAAGATAAACGCCCGATTGCTGGTCAATGACCATCGATAACCCAGATGGTTGCCCAATTGGGGATCCAGCAGGGTATCCAACTCCTCTTCATGCAGCAAAGAACCCACCTTGTCCCGCCAACGACCGATGCCAGCGATCATCCGATAACCGCCGGACTCTTTTAATCCAATCAGGGCATGGCGATTGATCCAGAAAGAGAGGGCCAGTTGGCACAGTTCGCTGGGAGAGGAGAGGCGATAGAGGTGTGCGGTATTTTCCACCAAACGCTTCATGGCAAAGCGTTTTTCTTCCAGGGACGCCAGCTCGCTATAGGTACGCAAGGCGGCAACCACAGAGGTGAAGAGGCGATTGGAGGTCAGGTCGGCTTTTTCCCGATAGTCACTGACTTCATAGTCCAAAATGAGCTGTTTTTCACCGCTACCACCAGGATGACCGGTACGCAGAATGATGCGAGACAGGGTATTACCCATTTCCTGTCGAATATGGGAGACCAGAGCGAGGCCGGAGTTGTCGCTTTCCATCACCACATCCAGGAGGATGACGGCCACATCCGAGTGTTGCTGCAAAAGTTCCTTGGCTTGCTGGCTGGAATAGGCACTGATAAATTCGATAGGCCTGCCTTGGAATACTGCCTTTTTCAGCAATACCAGGGTCATGGCATGGATATCGGCATCATCATCCACCATGAGAATTTTCCAGGGTGGTACCCTGGAGAAAGGTGGAGATGGATCGGTATCGGCCTGAAAGAGGTCCGACAGGTTGGTGTCATCCGACCGGCTGAACATGGTCTTGGTCCGTACAGAATCAGAAGGCCACTGAAATGGAGATCATTCCAGTGGCCGGAAAAAGCTGAAAAGGCAACCTGTTATCCGACAACCAGAGAATCAGGAGCGGTGGGGACAATCGGTTTTGGTACAATCGCCATAGATATAGAGGGCGTGGTCCTGAACGCGAAAGCCCCGTTGTTCAGCAATTTGTTTTTGTCTTTTTTCAATTTCTTCATCATAAAACTCTTCCACGCGCCCGCATTGCAGGCAGACCAGGTGATCGTGGTGTTCCCCGTGGTGAAGTTCAAAGATGGCCTTGCCGCCTTCAAAATGGTGCCTGCTCAAGAGACCGGCTTGTTCAAACTGGGTAAGGACCCGGTAGACGGTGGCCAGACCAATGTCTTCGCCATCGGCCAACAGGCGTTTATAGACCTCTTCGGCGGTGAGGTGTTGACCTGCTTCAGATACGAAGATATTAAGTACTTTGAGTCGTGGAAGAGTAGACTTTAAACCCACCCTTTTCAGGTTATTCATCACATCCATTGAAAAGTCCTTACATGTAGATAAATTTCCCCCAAAAAAAGAATCAGTTTCGGAACCTTTGTACTCCGTGCCAATACGGAGCGACTTAAATCAAGGCAGAAAATGCGACCTTTTGCTAAGAAGAATGACTCAAGCCCCCCTAAATCATTCCCCCCAACGCCCCATCCCCCAAGATGGATTGTGGCAAAAAATTCATTTTCTCATAATCCGAACTCCTCACAATAGATTATAGCAGAGGGGAAAAAATTCACAACCTTCCATCAACCTGAAAAGAGTCACGTCGGAACAATTCTATTCCGCAAAGGTAGACGTTGCCCTTTGCCTAAAGAAAGACTGTTCAGGATGGCGTGACGGGTGAATTGGATGGCCTGGGAGGTGGCTGTCAACAGGGGAAGCCCTTGTGCCAGAAAGAGGGCGATGGCAGAGGCCAGGGTGCAACCGGTGCCGTGGACTTCGCCCACCTGAATGCGGGGTTGGATGAACCAGTGTTCCAGCTCATGGGTGACCAATAAATCGCAGACATTTTCGCCCGCCAGGTGCCCCCCGGTCAGTAGAATGGCGGGTCCTGCCTGTTGGAGGAGGCGGGCGGCGGTGACCATCTGGGAACGGTCCGCGATGAGGGTTCCAGAAAAGCGTTGCGCCTCTGACAGATTGGGGGTCAACAGGGTGATACGGGGAAAGAGATGTGTTTTATAGGCGGCGATGGCATCTTCTGCCAGCAGGGTGCCGCCGCCAGTTCCAGCCAGGACCGGATCGGCCACCACCGGAATAAGGGGATAGGCGGCCAAGACTTGGGCCACCGCCTGGATAATCCCCTGGTGGGCCAGCATGCCCAATTTGATGGCCCCCGCCCCCATATCCGCCAGACAAACCTGCATTTGTCTGGCCACCACCTCCGGTTCCATGGCCACCACCTGATGGACCTGCCGGGTGTCCTGGACGGTCACGGCGGTAACCGCAGTCATGGGCCATCCTCCCAGGGCGGTGATGGTTTGCATATCCGCTTGCAAACCTGCTCCACAGGTGGGATCGGAACCCGCAACGGTAAGAATGGGAATCA